>NZ_VXCT01000059.1:0-32091 GCF_052850535.1 Shewanella sp. 1180_01 | reverse complement strand
CCCGATACAAGCAGCAACAGTAGAACGTGAAGAAGGTTATTGGACCCATCCCGATTTGCCCGAGTGGGATGAAGGTGTGACCCGCGCAGAGTGTGAAGCATGGGCTGCACGCCAAGGCGGCGAGTTTGTGGCGATTTGGTTTGAACTCGATGCGCCTGAAAACCTCATCGAGCGTTACTTTGACGAGGGCGACAACGATATCAGCGATTGGCAACCCGTTTGCGACAAGGCCGGCTCATTCTTGCTGAGTATTCACGACACCGAAGATGGCCCCGTCGCACTGTTCTTCGCACCTAAGGATAAGGAAGCGGCATGAAGCAGCTTTCACTATCGGAACGGCTAAAGCAGTTCGCTACAGATCAAGACGACTTATCTCGTCATGGTGAAAAGGCTCTTGCGGCTGAGGCAGCGCAAGAAATTGACACTCTAACAGCTGAGCGCGGCCAGCTGGCGATGCAGGTGGATAAGCTCAAAACCTTCATATCTACACAAGCACTGCCAAACCTATTAGTACTAAGTAATGACTATCCACAGTGCCTAGGAATCGATAGTGCAATAACTGATGCGAACGAGCTTCTAAAAATTTGCGGCCAAGAAAAAAGCGTTACAAATGGTGGTAAACAATGAAGAAGATGGCAAAGCCTGCAGGGCTAATAGTTTCATGTCCACACTGTGGCGGTGAAAATACGATTTACGCATCAGATCTATGCGAAAACGAATTTGTCTGTTCATGGGCACATTGCGAAAAAGAGTTTGCAACGTGTGGCGAGGATGATTTTCATCGTTACATTGAGGATGGTAAGCAATGAGCTGGTCAAATTGTGGTGAAGATAGTAACGGCAGACCCATTGGTTATGCCTTCGAAGCAACCTGTGATCATCCGGGTTGCCACAAACAAATCGACCGCGGCCTTGCCTATGCGTGTGGCGGTATGCATGGCGAAGATGAGATCAGCTGCGAGGGTTATTTCTGTGAAGCGCATAGACCAACCTTTGTCGAACATTGCGGCAGTACCCATCAGATTTGCAGTCAATGCACCAAAGCATTAATCGACTCTGGTGAATGGCAAGAAGATGAGGATGAAGGCTGTTTAAAGCAGGTAAGGCACGATGATGAACACTGCAACAATGCTGGCGCTGACTTAATCAGGAGTCCGATATGATCGAGCAATATATTACCCTTGAAGATTGGGCGAAAATGCATATCGCCTTCTCTGTATCAAAAGCGACTTTGCAGGCTTGGGCAAAGTCAGGGTCCATTGTCCCAAGACCAATTAAGCTAGGTAGACGCTGGGCGGTTAAATCCAATGCAATTTATGTAGACCCGACTCAGGTTGTGGTCAGTGATATAAGCGATCCTGTTATCAGGAGAATCCTCAATGGCGGCTAGACCACGTAAGTTCGACCTAGGTGTAGAAAACCTTTATTGCCGGCAAGATGCTCGCAATGGTGAAGTTTATTACCAGTACCGAGATCCCCGCAATGGGGCCTTTAGAGGGCTAGGTAAAGATAGAACCATCGCAAAGGAACGAGCAAGCGCATTAAATCTGTTAATTGCTCAACAACTTGCAAGTGCATTTATCGATAACTATAACGCTAGGCCGGAACGTGTGGCACAACATGGCATTGCCTTTAAAAAGTGGGTTGAAAAATATATTGCTATCCAGGGCGATAGATTAAATAACGGCGAGATCAGACTCAACACGTTTAAAACCCGTAAGTCTCAGGCGACTATTGCTATAAAAGCGATGGGCAATATTCCCCTCAAAGACATATCAACCAAAGACTGTTACGAGCTGATGCAGTCTTTAAGAGCGCAAGGAAAAGAAAGAACTGCGCAGGCGGTGAGATCAGTACTGATTGATATTTTCAAAGAAGCCGCTCAAGCGGGAGAAATCACCGGTGGATTTAATCCCGCATCGGCGACCAAATCCCCACGGGTAAACGTCGTTCGGGATCGGCTTGAACTAGAGGCCGTGAAACAAATCCTCGCGGTTGCCGAAACCAAAGAGCCGTGGGTTAAAAATACCATTCTGCTCGCATTGGTGACTGGGCAGCGCCGCGTTGATATCGCTAACATGCAATTTAAAAAGGGCAACGATTGGGAAAAACTGTATCAAAATTGGAAAACAGGAAATCGTTCGAAGCCGCCCTACTCCTACGTTGAAGGCGAATGGTTGCATGTGTTTCAGCAGAAGACCTCAACGATGCTCAAGCTGCCGCTGGGACTTAAACTTGAGGCGTTAGATTTGAGCATTGGCAACGTTGTTTTATCGTGCCGTAGCCGCTGTGTATCTAAATACCTGATCCACCATCAACACGGTATTAGAGGTGCAACCATAGGTGGGCAAGTGTTTGTTGATACCATTACCAAACGCTTTTCTGAATGCCGCGATGAGCTTGGTCCATCGACCACGACCTTTCACGAATTACGGTCACTTTCAGAAAGACTCTATAGCGGTCAGGGAATCGACACTCAAATCTTACTTGGTCACAAAGACCCGCGAACCACTGCTGCATATCATGATATACGTGGCCAGATGTGGATAGAGCTAGTGATTTAGCACCAGAAATCACACAGCGTTTTGGAGAGGAATTTTGGAGAGATTTTGGAGAGAGGTTTTTATCTAACAATTACAATGAGTTAAATTTCAAGCAGATATTGCCCATACACACCATTAATATGCGTTGCACGTTTTGCTGTCTCATCATTTTCTTCACTCAAACACTCACAAAAAAGACTATTTAATCGTTAGGTCGATGGCTTTAAACACTGTTTTTATCACTTATTCATCCCTTCATTCTGTTATTTCAGCTGCCTATCGGACTTTTTCCGCCCTTTATGGTTTCTATGTCGAGTGTAGCGATCTCAACACTTATGCTTATCCCATCAACACAACAATTCTAACGCATTAAATTAATAGCACAGCGCTAATTAAGGACGACTGATGAAAACAATCGAGACTAAATTAAAAAAACAAAAAATAATCAATATTGTGCTCGCACTTGGCTTAACCGCTTTGACGGTAAATAATCTAATTGGTATGCCAAAAACGGTCGATTTTGAGCATATCACGGTAAAAAGCCTTAAAGTGCTAGAAGCCAATGGTCTAGCAAGAATTGTTATTGCCAATTCAGAATACTCTCCCCAAGGTATGTATAAAGGCAAGGAATTTGTTGATGTAGGTTCAAGGCCTGGAATGATTTTTTATAACGATGAAGGAACAGAGAACGGTGGGCTTATTTTCATGGGGAAAAAGAAAGATGGCAAAGTAAGTCATGGAGTTCACATGTCTTTTGACAGATATAATCAAGACCAAACCATGACATTACAACATATTGAAGATGGTGATTATATGGTGACAGGCATGCGTATTATCGACAGATCCGATCTTCCTTTGGCGGAACAAATCGCTCTTGAGAAAGCGGCAAAAAACGGCGATATTCAAGCAAAATCACAATTAGAGTCTTTAGAAAAACAAGGGAAATTAAGCGCCAACGATAGAGCTTTTTATGGCACCTTAAATGGCGACTCCATGTTGAAACTGAGCGACAAGCAAGGTCAAACGAGGATCCGCATGGTGGTTGATAAGACAGGTGTCGCTAAGCTTGAGTTTTTAGATTCTACAGGTAAGATAATTCAAACTTTACCTGATAATAAGAATAATTAATAAAATCATGCATAAACATACTATTAAACTATTGAACATCCTTGCCGTTTTAGGACTATCACATTTAGTAGTATTGTACACAGCCGTCATACAAAACACTGCCAACGAGCCGCTCAATTACCATCCTGACGGCCCGTTTTGGCTTGCCTTGCAGTGTTTTCTAGCCCAATACATTACCTTTAAATGTTACCAACACAGTAGCGCACTAAAGCTCACAAGCAGCAATAGTCTAATAAAAGTGTATCTCAACAGCAGTGCAATCTTTATTTTAACGAACACAGGCTTAGTTCTTGGATTAGAATGGTTCATTGGCTTAAATCCGCTGGATTATCGCCATGGATTATTGACTATGCTGCTGAGTTTTCTATTACATTTACTTATTGGTGGCGCGCTGATGAGTTTTCTATTTTTCAATGAAGCACAAAAACAGCATTTAGCTCACAGTCAAACACAAAACTTACTCGCAAAGAGTCAAATAAGTGCACTACAGCAACAACTAGATCCACATTTTTTATTCAATAATCTAAACGTATTATCAGCGTTAATCCAACAAGATCCTGATGAAGCAGATGATTTCCTAGATGAATTTTGTAGTCTATATCGACATATGTTAGAGACTAACAAGAGCCAATTTGTCAGCCTAGGAAAAGAGCTTGAATTTGCAGTGACATACATGACGTTATTAAATAAGCGCTTTCCTAATGCCTATGTGCTAAAGATAAATTTAACTCAAAATTCCACAGCGTTTCTAATTATCTCAGGCGCGTTGCAATTAGCACTAGAAAATGTAGTTAAGCATAATCAAGCACATCAACATCAGCCCATTGTGATTAATATCAACTTGCAAGATGATTACTTGATTATTAGTAACAATCGGCAAGATAAGTATCAAAACAAACATCCTAATAGTTTACATATCGGTCTACATAACTTAAAAGAACGATGTCAGTTATTATTTGGCAAAAGCATCAACATTGAGCAAGACAGCAATACCTTTAGTCTAAGCATCCCTATGCAAGCTAACCATAAGGATGACATATTTTTAGCTACGGAGTGCACGCGATGAACATCGCTATCATTGAAGATGAAGCCCTTGCAGCCGCCAAACTCATGGGCTATATAAAAAGACATTGGCCAGATGCTAACGTCTACTCTCCGCTCACCAGCATTAAGGACGTACTCGACTTTTTCTCTCAAACAATTGAAGTTGATCTGCTCTTTTGCGATATCGAACTGAGCGATGGGCAAGTCTTTAGCGCACTTGAACAATTAGATTTGCCCTGCCCTGTTATTTTTACAACCTCTTATAATGAGTTTTGGACAAATGCGTTTCTACACCAAGGTATTGAGTATTTACTTAAGCCTTTTTCATTTAAACGATTTAGCCAAGCCGTTACTAACTATCAAGCACTGTTTCGCACCGTATTGACTCACAGTGACGTCAGTTCAACAAACTTTAAACAAAGAATAATTATTAAACAACAAGGCTCGAATCAAGTACTCAACATTGAGAATGTCTACTGTTTCCGAGCAGCCAATGGCACTATTCTCGCAGGTGATGATCAGGGACAATTTCATATTTTATCTGAAACTAATTTAAGTGAACTAGAAGCACAGTTAGATCCTAACGTTTTTTTTCGGGTTAATCGCGCCGATATTATTAATATTAATAGCATTATTAAATTTGAAAATTACACCAAAGAAACTTTAGCTCTCTATCTAAAAGGGTTTGTTGATATTTTAATCACTAGCAAAACCCGCACTGCAAACTTCAGAAAATGGCTCGAAATGTAGTTCATCAGAACCGCTAGTTTCCTTCTTGCGATGAAATGACTTTATTACTCTCATCTAAATCGACGCGTACCCGCAGGAAACTGGCAAATCTGGGTAAGCCATTTACAGTAAGACCTAGATATTTATAGGTGATGATTGCACCTACAGCGGGAGGATGTTGGCGCTCTGCGAGATTAAAACCTGTGCCTATGTTGAAAATCCGGCCGTCTGGGGTTTGCACTCTTATTGCCCCCATTTGCCCTGCAAATTGACCTTTCCCTGGTATATGGCCGATCACTGTCGCTTCAGCATCATAATAGGGTTTTAATTTCATCAAATTAGGATTGCGGCCACTAACATACGTCGCGGAGCTGCGATGCAGCATTAATCCTTCAGCGCCTTTAGCAACTAAGCTATCAAGTTTTTGATACAGAGCTTCAAGACTGTCCACTTGGAACTGCGCTATAACTTCAAGATAATGCGATTTATCGCTTAATTCGGTCAACGCAAATTGATAGCGATGCTGAAAGTCGCCACCCGCCTTGGGAACATCGAACACCATAAATCGCACTTTGCGCCAGTCATCATCCTTGGCTGAGGTTTGTCGAACTATGCTCGACATAACCTCAAACTGGCCTCGCCCAAGCCATAATTCACCATCGAGGGGATAATTCGGAAAATTCGCGATAAACCAAGTTGGAGCAGCAATAAGATTACCTTGCCGAGTCAATAGTGCCTGACCATTCCAGTAACCTCGCACCCCGTCGAGTTTTTCGCTAATCAAAAAGTCGTGAATATCAATCTCTTGCTGGGCATCAAACTCGGTTGCCAACTGTATCGAAGGTAGTGAGGTTTGTGCATAGGTCACTGGGACTAAACAACCGAATATCAGCAGACTGAGTAAGAGCAGACGTTGTTTGAAAAACCGAAAGCGGATAAAACGATGAAATGTTAAATCTTGTAACGGGCTGATATGAGTCATTCCCTTGCTCACTCTGGCAATATATCCTTCATCAAGCTTAGAACGCATAGCTCAAGTTGCACTAAAAAACCGTCGAAAGTCACTAAGCGCCTAAGTTAACAACGAATGTTGATGACGATTTTACTCAGTTAATTGTTTATGCGCTTTTCATCTCGGGCTATACTGCGGCCAAATTTATTAACTCAGTCAAATGTTAAAATCCACAACAGTTGGTTTTATCAAACCTATTTGAATGAGCAACACCTCAGCGCATTGTCGCTAATGTCTATTGGAAACACTATGAAACCAGCCAACAATCACGGTATTAAACGCATTTTCAGAGCAACGGGATTTTCGATGAAGGGCTTAAAGGCCGCTTGGGTCCACGAAGCCGCTTTTAGACAGGAATTAATGTTAGCCATCATCATGTTACCCGTGGCTTTGTGGGTTGATATCAGCACGATTGAACGTTTGTTGCTGATTTTTACACTGTTTATTGTGTTGATTGTTGAGCTTTTAAACTCGGCGATTGAAGCTGTGGTCGATCGTGTTGGCAGTGAAATTCACCCACTAAGCGGCCAAGCCAAGGACATTGCCTCGGCTGCCGTGTTTATGAGTCTTGCACTGTGTGGATTAACTTGGCTGGTCGTATTGGCGCCACTGGTGTTCTAACACCGACGTTTTAGATAGTCGCATGAGCAAACACTGAGCCATCGTCCCTTAAAAAGTCGATGGCTTGTTTGATCTGGGCTAAACGATCATTTTCCGCCCAATAGGCAACATACACATTTCGTGAAATGGCGCTGGCGCCACTGACGTGATGCAATTCGCCGCTGCGCAAAGCATGCTGCACCAAATGCTCGGGTAAGAAAGCACAACCACCATTATTTAAGATGAAATCCAAGGCGATACGCGCAGAGCTCGTGTGCAGTGTCGGCACAGGCAGCGACGCATATTCCTGCGCATGCACAATATTAAACGCCGTCCCCCAATCCACTTTTACATATTGCCCCGGCACCACGGCATTCACCGTTTGACCTTTTAGGCTCGAAACTAACAACAAATTAATTTGCCCCAGCTGCACTAATTCAAATTGATCAAGCTTTGGCGGATCGAATGAAATCGCGATATCGAGGGTGCGGTCTATTAATTGGCGCGTCATCGCATTGGCAGGCAGCACTTCGGTGCGCAGCGCAACGCCGGGCAGCCCCACGTGCAATCCCTGTAAATAACCTTGCAAATAGGCATCCCAAATATTCGGTCCTGCACCAATGGCAAGCTGAGTCGACTGTAACTGGCTAAGGGAAACATCTTGTTTAGCCCGCTCCCACGCCGTTAATACTGCCTCGGCATGGCCAAGCATGCGCTCGCCTGCGGGTGTGGGTTGAATGTTATTGCGCTGCCGCTCAAACAGCGCGACGCCTAAAATGCTCTCAAGCTGCTTGACTCGAAAACTCACAGCGCTACGCGTGAGATACAGATTCTCGGCCGCTTTACCGAAATGGCGAGTACGGGAGACTTCAAGAAAGGTTTTCAGTAAATCGGTATCCATAAAAATTCTTGACCAACATAGGCAAATTTTTTTGATTTATAAATCAATAATACTAGCCAATACTCCAGTTGCAAATCTTTGTATATCAAAAACTAGAGGGTATCTGCCATGTCTGAACAGTCTTTTTCAAACGCTAACAAGGGTTCTGAGACGTTTAACGGCTCAGCTGCTGCCAGTTTTGTCTCGCAAAAACGTTTCTACGATGACGCGAATTTCCCCAAAGGCTTCAAACGAAGCGGCGATTTTACCAATAAAGAAGCTGAACTGCTTGAATTGCATGGTCATGCAATGAAGAATTTGGCCGAAGGTAAAACCTTGCCCTGCACCTCCGATGAAGCCCAATTTGTGGAAGTCGCCAAAGGAAATATCGCGCCCAGTAGCTTGTTAGAGCAGATCTGGGTAAAGTATCGCAGGCTCGCCATGGGGAAACCCTTTTATGCCGTGGTTGGTACAGTGCATTTGCCTGCAACCAAGCCCGAGATAGAAGTTGAGGCCGAGGCTGTATTTGATATTGAAGATGATGTTCAGGATGAACCTGAACCCGAGGATAAAGAATGATAATTAAGGTTTGCTACTAAATGCGTGGTTGGATTTTATATAAAGAAACCGCGACTCAGCTAAAACCTGAATGGTATGAAATTGAGCGTCTCTTGGCGGCAGCAAAAGCCGACAACATACAGTTGGAAGTTTACGCACCTGATGAATTTGATCTGACTGTCACCAGAGAAGATAACAAGAGCATTTTATTGAATGGGCAAGCCGTCGAGCTGCCCGATTTCATTATTCCGCGAATGGGATCAGGCACAACTTACTTTGCCTTAGCCATTATTCGCCACTTAGAAAGATTAGGGGTGTATTGCCTCAATCCTTCTAAAGCCATTGAAATCGTTAAAGACAAATTATTCTCCCAGCAATTGTTGGCAGAGAAAAATTTGCCTACGCCTAAAACTATGTTGGTTAAATTCCCCGTTGATATCGCCCTTGTAGAGCGCCATCTCGGCTTTCCTGTGGTGATTAAAACGCTTTCTGGCTCACAGGGCAGCGGTGTGTTTTTATCCCATAAGGCACGTGAATTTGACGATCTAATGCAGTTGATTGAAGCGACCAACAAAAACGCTAACATCATTCTGCAAGAATTTATCGCTAACAGCCATGGCCGCGATCTACGGGTATTTACCATTGGTGGTCGTGTTGCGGGTTGCTACGAAAGGCGTGGTCAAGAAGACAGCTTTAAAGCCAATGTCAGTGCCGGCGGCTCAGCGCGTCCATTTCAGATCACTCCAGAAATTGAATGGCTTGCCACGCAAACAGCCAATATTCTCGATCTCGATGTTGCGGGTATCGATTTATTGTTTGATAACGGCCATTACAAAATTTGCGAAGCAAACTCATCCCCAGGATTTGAAGGCTTAGAATCCTGTTTGAATGTGGATATTGCTGCGCAAATTTTACACTTTATTCGCATCCGTTTAGGCATGTTTAATAAAGATGAGCCAAGTAGCCCCAAAGTGGTTATTACTGACAATGTAGAAACTTCTGTGACGCCCGTTATCGAGCCTAAATAGCGGACCAGCGATATAATATCAATATCTAGCGGTATCACGCCGCTAGATATTCTTAAATTGATTACTATCCCCCATTTATCATGTTTCACATCCATTGGCATCTCGCGCCACAAGCAAAGCTGCAATACTGAAGTCATTTCTAGGTAGCACTAGTCCCTCCCTTACCGTTTGCGTTAGCCTTCAATCCACAATTGATGTGATGTTTCGCTCAAATTTCATTCAATGCCGCTAAAATAAGTCCTACTTTTGTTTTAAATCACAAATTTTCGCATTTTTTAAAACATTTTATTCACATCGCGAAGTTTGCTGTTAAACTCCAAATGTCGATTTTTTATGGCACTAAAGTCTGACCTTATCGCTAAACATAATAAGAATAATGCTGGAGTTACTCCTTAACATGTCGATTCGCCTGTTACCCCTCATCATAGCGTCACTCGTCAGCACTCAAGTGCAAGCCGATGACTTTACTATTCAATTAGGCGGCTTCTACTCGCAATCAGACACCAATATGGAAGTCACTAACCCAGTTTCGGGTAATAACTTCACCTTAGATTATGAATCTGATCTCAAACTCGCTGAAAACGAATTCCTGCCTTTTATCGAGTTAAATTATCACTTCAACGAGCGGCACAATTTCTACCTCGACTGGAAACAACTCCACCGTAGCGCCGACACCCAAGCCTTAGCCAAACCCTTCCAGCTCGAAATCAACGACACCATTTACGATATCAAAGCCGGCGGTAAGCTCAGTTCAACCCTAAACATCGACGTACTGCGTTTAGGCTATGGTTATGATGTCTTTCAAGGCAGTAACTATGATGTGGGTCTGTCATTTGGTTTACACACTATGTTTATCAAGACAGGTTTTGAAGGTGTGATTGGAGTTTGCGCTTCGTCAGAATTACTCAATAACGTCTGTGGTAGCCAAGCGATTCCGCGCATTGTTGATGAAAATGTCACTGCACCACTGCCGGACTTTGGTATTTATGGACAGTATGAATTTGTTCCAGGTTGGCAAGTAACCAGCCATGCACAGTATTTCTACATCACACTCAATGATGTAAAAGGCGAGCTTGTTGATATTAAAGTCGGTGTTGATGCACAAATCACCCCGAACTGGCGCATGAGCGTGGCCTATAACTACTACAAAATTGATGTGGATATCGCCCAAAACTCGCCGAATAAAGACACTCAAATCGCCGATTACAATATCTATTACAGCTTTATCGGCCCTATGCTTTCCATCAGTTATTCTTTTTAATTCAAATATATTCCATTAAGACTCTTATTGTCTTAAATCGCTACGCCTAGCTAAAACTATCACTCAATCCTCAGCTAAAATCAGCGTTAAAAAATAAGGGCACCTACTGGGCGCCCTCATAATTCAACTGATTAACACTATTTACGCCCATCTTGCTCGCGCTTGGCTTTAAAGTCAGATGACTCAAGCCAATGGGGCCAATCGGTACTATTGGCTAAGCTGGTAATCATACTGGCGATAAGGTCTAAATCTTGGCTGACACCGCCTAAATTCCAGCTTGGATCATAATCGTCAGCAGGCTTATGATATTTATGGGCGATATAATCAGGATCGGTATCTCCAAGGCTCATAAATAGCAATCCAGGTACACCTTGTTGTGCCAGCGCAAAGTGGTCTGATCTAAACATCAACCCATTCTGCGGTCTTGGATCACCTTTAACCGAACGGTCTTGGGCCTTCGCGGCGTTATCTAAGTATTGCTCCAACTCAGATACACCTTCGCCATAACGCAAAATGTAATCCACGCCCTTATTCACATTCATACCATCAATATTTAAAAAGGCGACAATGTTTTTCGTGGGCACACTCGGATGCTGAGCAAAATGCTGTGCACCAATTAGGCCCGTTTCTTCCGCCGTAAAGGCACTGAAGAGCACCGAGCGATCCAGTGGCGCCGTCTTGGCTTGCTGTTTGAAGTAACGCGCCAAGGCTAAAACCCCCGCCACACCGCTGGCATTATCGACCGCTCCGTTTAAAATCTCTGACTTACCGTCTTCAATCACAGTACCGAGGTGATCCCAATGGGCATGCATCATCACCACTTCGTCAGGGCGCATTTTGCCGGGCAGTAAAGCCGCGACATTATGGGACTCGGCGCGTTCAATTTTATTGTTTAACGTGAGCTGGGCGCTCAACTTAAGTGGGATCGCCTTAAAGTTTGGCTTGGCAGCTTGCTGCTTTAAGGTATCAAAATCCAATCCTGCTTTAGTAAAGATTTTTTGCGCGGTTTCATGCTGAACCCAACCCATTACGCCAACTTGGCCTTGGTTATTATTGGTATCGACCAGAGTGAACTTAGTGCCCGTGTTGGAGTTTTGCACCACACCCCAGCCATAGGCGGCAGGCGCTGTTTCGTGAACTATAAACACAGCCTCAGCGCCTTGACGCGCGGCTTCCTCATACTTATAAGTCCAGCGACCGTAATAGGTCATGGCATTGCCTTTAAATACCGCTGGGTCTTGAGTCGCAAAGCCTGGATCATTCACAAGCACAATAACGGTTTTGCCTTTTACATCTAACCCTTGGTAATCATTCCAGCCATATTCGGGCGCGTTGATCCCGTAGCCGACAAACACCACATCGCTTTTATTCAGGCTCACGGTTTCGGCGATTCTTTGGGTTCTCGCGGTAAATTCACTGCCATTGGCAAATTTAAGTCCGCCAATATCAAGCTGCATGTTTTGATCTGCGCTAATTTGCGCCAAGGGTACGGCCTGCAGATAACTGTCGCCAAATCCGGGTTTGAGACCCATATCTTTAAATGCTTTCACTAAATAGTCTAAAGTTAAGGTCTCACCTTCAGACAAAGGCGCACGTCCACCGAAGGCATCACTGGCTAAGGTTTTAACATCAGTTCGGTATTGCGCGAGATCGAGGCTTTGCACAAATGTGGTTTCAGCTAAGACGGGTAATGAGATAGTGGCCATCAGACTTGTGGCTAAGATGATATTTTTCACAACTTTCTCCCAAGTTATTATCATTATTTGATTTTAAGGATAGACTTTACCATATCATCTTTAGTTTATGATGGAAGTCTTAGCGCAAACGGAGTCGCTGCTGCCCAAGCACAAACGGTGTTCATGCCTTCATCGAACCGGGATACTTGTGGTTAGTCTTGAACAGATAACAACAGAATAAAATAGCGAAAATCTTAAAATATCCGTTTATTTTCATTAAGTAAGGTAACAATATGTCGCTAGAGTTATTACAAGCCGCTGCACTGAATCTCAAAAAAGCAGTGCCTCTGATGCTCAAACATAAAATTCCGACCACCCCGGTTAACTATGCGCTTTGGTACACTTATGTTGGTGAACAGAATCCCGAATTAAATCAACGACTCGATACCGTTATCGCCCAGTACAACACTTGTCCTCCTGTGAGTAGCGAACTCTTATATCGCCAGTATGTTGCCGATCCCGTTGAACTCGATGTCCGCGAAATGCGCCAGAATCTGGATGCTATGGTGACTGAGCTGTCCCAATCGCTCAAAGATACCAATCTGGATGCCAATGAATTCCAGTCGCGTATCGAGAGTAATTTTGAAAAGCTCAACCGCATCGAAGATGAGGGTTTTAGTGTTGAGCAAGTGCTCGATCTGGTGCGCAGTTTAGTGAAAGAGTCGGACAATATTCGCTCGAGCACTGAGTTCTTTACCGGACAATTGCAGAAAGCGCAAATCGAAATCGATGCGCTAAAGAAAAAGCTCGAACAGACAGAAAAAGATGTGCTCTACGATGCACTAACTGGCTGCTTTAATCGCCGCGCCTTCGACAGCGATTTTGCTGGCATGTTGGCCCAAGCGCCCTTAGGCACCTGCTTGATCTTGGCCGATATCGACCATTTTAAAGTGTTTAACGACACCTATGGCCACCAGCTCGGCGACCAAGTGTTACGCGCCGTGGCGAAACGGCTACAGGAATCCTGCCGCGATGGCGCGAAACTGTATCGTTTTGGCGGTGAAGAATTTGTGATTATTGTGCCTAAAAGTCAGTTACGCATCGCAAGGCAACTGGCCGAAGCCATGCGCCGTGGACTCGAAAAGCTCAGTTTGAAAGACAGACGTAAAGACGAGCGCATCAATAATATCAGTGCCTCATTTGGGGTTGCCCAATGGCAAGAAAAACAAACGGGCATGCAATTGATTGAAGCGGCAGATAAATTACTTTATGACGCTAAACGTTTAGGTCGAAATCGCGTGTTGCCGATCAGCAACTGATTGTGATGACTTGATTATGCTAACTGGAACGCAATGAATTAGCCTGACGCCGATGATTCGGCTTCAGGCTAGGATGATTAAAAGACAGTCATTTGGCGGTTACTGATAAGCACTATTTGATCAGCATGATTTAATCAACATTATTAATGTTGACATTGTTAGCTCAAAGCAGCCTTAACGCTTTGGTTGAAGATTACGCTAAGGCTTAAATTAACGTGCGACCTAATGGGTGAAACTGCGCGTTCCAGAAGCGACCTTCCCTTGTATCCCATTTCCAGTTGAAGCTGAAACATCGGCACTAGCCGTATCCATTGATTCATCCTCAACCGGTATCGCCTGCACCACAAAGCGCAGTTCGGCGCCGCCTTGAAGCGCATCGAAGGGATAACAAGTGATTAAGGTTAAGCGATTATCATCGGATGGCGCCATAAACTGCGTTTCAGTTTCATGCACCACCTGAGTTGCAACTACTTCATAAATAATGTTATTTCCCTTAAGCGTCTGCAACGATAGTCGGCGACCCACCGCCATGCCATTGAGGATCGCAAAATGCGTGTCCCTGTGTCCGGCAATCACAGTATTGCCCTTTTGCCCCGCTGGCGCGCTGGACAATACTAGACTCGGACCAAAGGCCAAATTTCGCCCTGAAGCCCCCGCCAACACATATAAACTGTCATTAAGCTCGGCTTCAATATCGCTATTAGCCGCTTGCTCGCGGTAAATCGACAGCTTTGCCACGGGATAAGTATCCGCCCATGACCAAGGCTTATGAGATTGTCCATCGGCTAAGGTTTTAGTCCACGCCTGTTCAATCAAATACTGGGCAAAGTGTGCTTTAGCTTGCATATAGAGTCCCTTTCCTAACAATGTTGCGCCAATTAAAAATAATCCCACAACTAAAAATCGCTGCGTTCTGCCTTTGCTCATCGGGCTTTACTCGTCGTTCATGATTCATAATTCATGGTTCATCGATGACAGGCAAGCGCCACCATGGCCGCCTTCTCTTCACGTTTTTGTCGCAGAATAGATCCCATAAACACCAAGGCCAGTAGCAAGGTCAGCGCACCCAATAACATATCCAAACGGCTCGAGGTCGCAGTTTGTGGCAAGGCACCAAAAGGCTGCCAACCTAATGGCAAGTGCTGACGCACCACGGCATCACGGCTCATTGCAGTTGAATCTATGGGGGTTAAGTCCACCGCCACTAAGCTGGTATAAGCGCTGACTAAGTGATAATTCATCGACAAGGCCGTGACTTGCTGCTTTACCTTGTCATCATTTGCGCCATTTTTACTCAGCTCCAATGCACCAATCTGTTTACGCGCCCAGAGTAAATCTAAACCCGCACCTTGATTGGTGATAAGTCCCGCTGAGTTGTCCTGAAGCGATAACGACTGTTGCCAGTTTTTATGCCCTTGGCGACCTGAGATCACTAATTCCTGCGGCTCACGGGCGCTGCGTTTTAGACTCACAAGCACAGGCTCGCCGCGATACAGATCGGCAATCGGTGATGGCCAGTAATCGGGCACACTGCCATCATCAAAACGCACTTGAATATCGGTTAATACGGGATATTGAATTTTGCTCAGCAAGGCGCTGATCTTCGCGTCGACTTCATCCACTTTGCCAATATAAGTAAAAGTGCCACGACCCAGCTCTGCCGCCCTTTGCATAAAGTGAGAATTAGGCGCTGAGCCTATGCCGACAGTAAATAAGCGGCTCTCTCCGATTTGATAGCGGATCAAATCGAACAAGGCTTGCTCATTGCCCACAGAGCCGTCGGTCATAAAGATCACTTGGCGCAAAGGCTGCACAGCATCGGACGGGGCACTGCCCAAGGATTTTGGCAAGGCCGCATCCAGTGCCAGCGCCATTTCAGTGCCACCATCGGCTTGTAAACGGCTCACAAATTGACGGGCACGGGACAAATTCGACGAGGTCACCGGTAATGATGTCGCTGAAAACTGAGACAGACTGGAGTTAAATTCGATAATGTTAAAACTGTCCTCGGGCTTGAGTCCTTTTAATGCGTAAAGCAGTGCATTTTTGGCTTGAACGATAGAATCCCCCGCCATAGAGCCCGAAGTATCAATCACCAGAATTAATTCACGGGGTAAACTCGGTTGGGTGCTCTTTTCGACCTTAGGAGGCAACACCATGACGAGACTGTAATTATCTTCATTTACACTGTTAGCTTTGCTGATTTCAAGCGTGTCCTGAGACAAATTATCGCCATCGGGTTTATGGGTCTTACCCTGTTGATTAAACACCCAAGCCATTGGACTCGTGCCCTGCTGAACGCGCCATTGCAATACGAAGTCGCGATTGGCAGGCACGCGTTGTGCCAGTGAAACATCGACGGTGCCGCTATTGGTTTGCTTGAGTTTGATGTCATGGTAAGGGCTCTCAATGGACGCCTTATCAACCCCCTTTGCCAGCAAAACTTGAATGTCCGCTTTGAGCACAGGATCGCGTCCACTGGCGCCGTCCCGCACAGGCGCCACAATCCGGTCGGCATCAAACACCTGCGAGCTGGTTATTCGGCTCGATTGGCGTGCCATAGGCTCATTTGAGTCGCTAGCACTGGCGTCAGAGGTTAAGCCCGGAATATAACGAGGCGCGACCACCAGCGGAAAACGTAGGCTAAACAAGCCATCTTCATATTTGACACTCTCCTGATAGCTGATTTCGACAATCAACTCTTCCTGCGGTGCTAGGTTGGCCACTTCGGTCGTGAACATATTTGGCCGCTCTTGGCTCACTAAGCTGGCGCGTTTACCCTCCGCTTTGGCTTGCTCAAAAATCTGCTTAGCCTCGGCCTTAGGATGAATTTGCCCTTCGATGACCCTTTGGCCGATATGTAATCGCAGCGAATCCACCGCGGCCTCATTGGGCAGCGGGAACAGATATTGCCCATTCAACACAAACTCAGTGTTATTGCGAAAAACCTGCTTCACACTCACGCGATTACTTAAGCCAGAGACTTGCATCGACACTTGTGTATCGAGTGGCAAAGATGGCACCCAAGCGCCACTCGGCTGGCGATAAAGTAATAATCCCTGGGTAATGTCATCGTAATTAATGACCTGTGATTCTGCCGTACTTTGAGCAGTATTTTCGCCGACCAGCGCCGAAGCAATATTCTGCGGCTCAGACAATGTGCCCGTGCTATTGGGTGAGGCTAATGCCACAAAAGGCAAGCCCCAACATACGGCGGCACTGATCATTAATATCGCTAAGCTTTCGCTGATTTCTTTTACCCTTTTCCCTGTGATCATCACAAAGGCTTCCTTCTTTCTATTAACTAATATGGACTGACGTTCGCAGTCGTTAAAATGAATGTTCTAAATTGACGGCTAACATCGACCGCTATTGCGTCGTGCGCGTTGCCATCAAGGTTGAATGAGGCTGTAAGGTCAAGGTCACACGGCGATCGAACACATCCGATTCCCTGTCCTGCTCCGCTTGCAGTGGCGATAAAGCGCCAAAGGCTTGGGTTGTCATGCGTTCAGCGGCGACGCCCTGCTTAATCAGGTAGCCACGGACTTCCAGTAAACGTTGCTCAGAAAGGGCTTGGTTGTAACTCACATTACCCCGACGATCGGCATAGCCTTTCAATTCCAAATTAAGCTCAGGCGACAGATTCATCACCTCGGCCACATCATCTAATTGGGGCAAAAAATGCGATTCGACCTCAGAGGAACCAGTGCGAAACTGCACGTTTAGCCCTAGGGCGAGCTCACTGAGTAATTGACGTTGCGCGGATAGCAATTCATCAAGCTCTTGCTGCGCCTTGGCATATTCGCTGGCGCGTTTTTCGGCGGCTTGTTGCTTTACACTCAACTCGGATAATTGCGACTCTTGCAGGCTGATCTGTCTTTGCTGAACGTGCAGCGTGTCTGTGTCGCTAACCGACTTACCAATCAAGGTGCCAGTGAACGCGCCAATAATGGCCCCCACTGGGCCACCGACTAACGCGCCCACTAATGCACCACCACCGAGGCCAATTAAGGCTTCTGGCTGTTCGTCCTCATTGGCGTATTCGCCATCCATCGCCATACCGCTGGCATCGACATCATTATCTAAGCTGCGCTCCTGTCCTTGAGCTTGGTTTTGCAGTGAAACCCGCGCCGACACACTGGCGACTGGCGCGCTTAATAAACTCAAAACCAACAAATTAATTAGTGTCTTTTTCATCATCTCATTCCTTTTTGATTATTAGCTGAGCTTGCACTCGAACCTGAACAACAAGTTCAAAACCCCATGAGGTCAAAACGGGTGCAAAACTGAATGCGGCTATTAAACACAAGTGGAATGGCATGAGCAGGGATGGAAAATGGCAATGCAACTATCAATTGTGGCAACAAAATGGCAATTGCATTCGTGGCCTTTTATCTCAGGTAAAATCCTGTATAGTCACGAAAACTTACTCCCCCAAGTCAATAGGAATATGGCTCTATGAAGCGTATCGCCATAGTGGAAGATGAAGCGGCCATTCGCGAGAATTACAAGGACGTGCTGCAACAACACGGTTACAGCGTGCAAACCTATGCCGACAGACCATCGGCCATGTTAGCCTTTAATACTCGTTTACCGGATTTAGCCATTATCGACATCGGCTTAGGCAATGAAATTGACGGCGGCTTTATGCTGTGTCAGTCATTGCGCGCAATGTCGAGCACGCTGCCGATCATCTTTTTGACCGCCCGTGACAGTGACTTTGATACTGTTTGTGGCCTGCGTTTAGGCGCCGATGATTACTTGAGTAAAGAAGTGAGTTTCCCCCATTTAACTGCGCGCTTAGCGGCCTTGTTTCGCCGCTCCGAGCTTGCGGCCAGCCAAACGGCGCAGGAAAACCTGCTTGAGCGAGGTCCGCTGACGATTGATGCTAACCGCATGCAAGTCTATTGGAACCAGTTGCCGATTGAGCTTACCGTCACCGAATTTTGGATGGTGCACGCGTTAGCCAAACACCCGGGCCATGTGCGCAGTCGCCATGAATTAATGCAAGAGGCGAAGATTTTTGTCGATGACAGCACGATCACTTCCCATGTGAAACGCATTCGCAAGAAGTTCATCGCCACCGCACCTGAGTTTGACTGTATCGATACGGTTTATGGCATGGGTTATCGCTGGGACAGCTTAGCCTGAACTCTCGCGATACCTTGATGCACGTAACCTTGAACCAATACACTTTTGATCCCATTGATGCTGATCCCTAACTTATGACACGTTTCCCCTTTGGTCTACGCACTAAAGTCATCGGCCTTAGCCTGTTTTTGCTCTGCCTACCTTGGCTGGGGTATCAATATGTGTGGGAGATGGAAAAGTATCTTCGCCACGGTCAAGAACGCACCTTAGAAGGCACCACTCAGGCACTGGCCACCGCTCTGCACGAACGGCCGAAATTATTCGATGGACAAGCGAGCTTTTTAAAGCAAGTGGAAAAGAGTCGCGATTTGTACGCCTATCAACTCAATGGGGCGATTCTGCTCGACGGTAAACTCAACGAATGGGAAGAGTATCAGCACAGATTTATCCAGTACGGTGAGGCGCATCAGATCATGCGCGCCGATCCCAACGCGCCGCTGACCTTAAGCTTTACCCACATGGTCGGCCAGTATGATGGTTATCTGTATGCCTTCTTTCAAGTGACTGACCCAACTGTGGTGCTACGTGGCAAAAATGCCTTAAGTGTCGATAGAAACGATCATCTCTCGATTGCGACACTCGCGCCCGACAATAAATTCAAACGCTATATCGTTGCCACCACGCAACCCGGTTGGATCAGCGCCTTCGAGTTACCTGCCAATCCTAAGCAAACCGTGCCCGTCAAACCTGAAGTGCGCATCCAAGGACAATGGGCGACCACAGATGTGGGCTACAATGTCGAGCTGCGTATTCCCTTAGACATGGTCGGCAGCAAACTCGGTTTTGCCATTTCCGATGTTAACGACAGCAAAAACCGCGATGTGGCAGCCGTAGTCGGCACCTCGGCCTTAGATACGGTCGATAATCTCGGCACTGTGTTGGTGCCATCGCCAGAAATTGAAAACATTATCAAAGGTATGAGCCACTATAGCTCACGCATTTGGGTGGTCGATAAGCACGGCCGCGTACTGGCAAAATCGGGCGATATTCGAGCCAATGACAGCGTGTGGACCCGCACCTTAGAAGATGAAAAGAGCACCACGCTGTGGGAAACCTTCAAGCGCGATTACTTGCATCCGCTGTACTATAAAATCCTCACTAAGCCGCCCAAAGACTTTATCGACTCCTTGCAAGACTCCACCGAGCTTGATGGCAGTCATATCCAAAAAGCACTAGCTGGTCAGCAAAGTTCAACTTGGCGCTTAACCCCAGACAATAAAGCTGTGGTACTTGCCGCCGCCAGCCCTATTTGGATTGATAACAATGTGATGGGCGCCGTTGTTGCCGAAGAAACCACCCACGGGATCCGTACCCTGCGTAACCGCGCGCTGGAAAAACTCTTTAACGTGATTTTGACCATTATGAGCATGGGCACTTTGGCATTGTTCTTCTTCGCTTCGAGCATTTCTAACCGTATCCGTAAACTGCGCGATGAAGCTGAAAATGCCATCGACAGCCAAGGCCGCGTACGTAATCACCTCAAACCGTCTAAAGCACGGGATGAAATTGGCGATCTGTCCCGCAGTTTTTCCAGCATTGTCGGGCGGCTTGGTCAATACACCCATTATCTAGAAAACATGTCGTCGCGCCTGTCCCATGAACTGCGCACGCCCGTGGCGGTTGTACGTTCATCCCTTGAGCATTTAAACCTGCAAACCTTAAATAAAGACACGCAGAAATATGTCGACCGCGCTCAAGAAGGTGTCAGCCGCTTAAGTATGATTTTAAATAACATGAGCGAAGCAACGCGCTTAGAGCAGAGTTTAACGCAGGCCGATATCACTAAATTCCCACTCTCCCAAGTGGTCAGTGGTTGTATGCAAGGTTATCAAATGACCTATCCAGAACAAGGCTTTAGCGTAAAAGTGCCCGAGCAACCTTTGATGATGCAAGGTGTACCGGAATATATCGCCCAATTGATGGACAAACTTATCGCTAACGCGATTGAGTTCTGCGATAAAGGCAGCGCCATCGAAGTCACGCTCACCCAAGTCGGTAAGCAAGCGACATTGCTTATCAGCAACCTAGGGCCTGAATTGCCTGTTGATATGTCGGAGCAGATTTTCGATTCCATGGTGTCGGTGCGGATAAATCAAGCCCAAGACAAACCTCATCTCGGTTTAGGTCTGTATATCGCAAGATTGGTCGCCGAGTTCCACCAAGGACAAATCCTCGCCCGCAATCGCAGTGAGCATAATGGCGTCGATATCCTAGTAACCTTGCCATTAAGCTAAGAATCACGCAGCCTTTGAGCTAAAGTCACACTGCCTTTAAATTATGAGTCACGTTGCCTTTGAGGCTCGGCATCATAATCTAAAGACCGAAGGGACAGGCGCCAATAACATGAGTCAAACTCATCATCGCGCCTCCTGTCATTTCAGCGCGCAGATGCTAAGATGACCGCCATAACAATAGATTAGATATCTCCAATGGTTCTTCTCCAACATTGTTCAACCTATTCGTTCAACCTAAATGCCAAGGTAATGATCCAATGACAGATAAACATCATCAAGCCACCCAAATCGTCAGCTTAGGTCGAGACAAAAAATGGACCAAAGGCGTGATCAATCCGCCCGTTTTTCGAGCTTCGACTATCGTCTTCGAAACCATGGATGAAATGCGCCACGCCGCGAAAAATAAAACCAACGGCGAGATGTTTTATGGCCGCCGTGGCACCCCGACCCATTTTTCGTTTCAAGCGGCGATTGCTGAATTAGAAGGCGGCGTCGGTACAGCGCTGTATCCCTCTGGCGCGGCGGCGATCAGTGCGGCGTTATTGTCATTTTTAAAAGCCGGCGATCACCTGTTGATGGTCGATAGCGTGTATGAGCCAACGCGGGATCTATGTACCCATATTCTCGGCGGTTTTGGTATCGAAACCACTTACTACAATCCGCTGATTGGCGCGGGCATTCGCGACCTTATTCGCCCAAATACTAAAGTGTTGTTTTTAGAGTCTCCAGGCTCTATCACCATGGAAGTGCAAGATGTGCCGACCTTGTGCCGCATCGCCCACGAACACGGGCTGATTACTATGCTGGACAACACTTGGGCTTCACCCATCAATAGCAAGCCCTTTGAAATGGGTGTGGATATTTCGATTCAAGCGGCGACCAAATACATTGTCGGTCACTCGGATGTGATGATAGGGACGGCTACGGCCAACGAAAAATACTGGCCACAATTGCGTGAGCACAGCTATTTGATGGGACAAACCACCTCCCCTGATGATGTGTACCTTGCCGCCCGTGGTCTACGTACCTTAGGCGTGCGTATGGCGCAGCATGAAAAAAATGCCCTGCAAGTGGCCAACTGGTTAAAAACCCGAGCAGAAGTCGATCATCTGCGTCACCCCGCGTTTGATAGCTGCCCCGGCCATGAGTTCTTTAAACGCGACTTTAGCGCCTCCAACGGCTTGTTCTCCTTTGTATTGAAACAAGGCGATGCCGATGCGGTCACCGCACTGGTTGAGAATATGAGTCACTTTAAGATGGGCTTTTCTTGGGGCGGCTACGAGAGTTTGATCCTCGGCATTTTCGGCATTGATAAAATCCGCTCAGCGACCAAGTGGGATGCGAGCAAACCGTTAATTCGCTTGCATATTGGTTTAGAAGATCCCGCAGATTTAATCGCCGATCTCACTGCAGGGTTTGACCGCTTTAACGCAGTATTGGCGGCCAAAGCTAAATAAAGATACCTATCTTGATAAGATTTAAGCTAACCCGTTAGATGGCGAATAGTAATTGAGTGATGTCATTAGCGGTTAAATGCTGGCGGCATTTAAAAACAAAAGGGACGGAATAAACAATTCCGCCCCTTTTTATTTTTAACACTTACTGCAAAGCTATAAACTCTTCGGCGATTAATTCGCTTTCGTTCCAGCACTCAATGCAGGATCGACCCAAGCCGCAGAGCCATAAAGCGGCACTGTTGAAAGCGCATGCTTATGGCTGCCATTGGTCTCTTTCGTCGAATAGGACAAATACAGCAGAGTCTGGTTCTGCGCATCGTAAATCCGACGCACTTTTAATGACTTAAATAAAATACTCAGGGATTCGGTAAAAATCACTTCGCCATGTTTACCCATGTCTATCTTCGCCAGATCGGCTGCAGTAATTGGCCCAGTTTGACGGCAACTTATGCCCATATCCGATGGATCGGCAAAATCTAAATTGGCTTCGATACGGCTAATATGGCAAGTCACCCCAGGAATTTTAGGATCGTGCTTAGCATCAATAATCACATCCTTAGTGGTAAAAAGCCCTAAGCTCACCTTACCTACATCGTCACCACAACCCGCGAGCAAAAAGCCCACAGTGGCCGCAAATGCACACTTAAACAGAGTTTTCATTCCTACATCCTTTTGCATTAGTGCTTATATGTTAGCGCTTGTATATTAATGCGTAGCAAATAGCTTTTGTGCCCAGCGGGTTAATCCTGCTGTCACAGAGCCAAAGTGATCGCCGACCACGACTGGAATATCGGGATAAATACCCGCGATTTTCGCGTAGATCGCAGGGCTTCGCGCCGTACCACCCGTCACATAAATCACATCGGGTTTGCATTCTGCGGCATTGTCGGCAGAAGTATTCTCATGAGTCAAAGAGCCGTCAGCCGCTAAGGTTTTTGCCGCTTGCGCAAGTGCTTGATGCATCAGGGCTTCTACTTTTGTCAGTGAAGGCTCAATGGCATTTTCAAACACATTACGACTCACACCCGCGTGCAGCGCCGCTTCGATAAAATCGAGATTGATATCTGTATTCTCGGCATCCGACAGGGCAATTTTGGCGCGTTCGGCTTGGCGGACCAACTGATAGCTTAGCTGCTGTTGTTGCACTTTTAACAGTCGGTTGAGCAACTGTGGCTGCTCGGCTTCTTTCACCAATTCATCAATCAGTTTACGGCTGCTTAAGGTACTGAATTCTCGCTGGGCGCTAATATCATTTACCGCTACCGCATTCCAAAAAGCTTTACTGGGCATAGGTTTGCCATTGGTCATTAAAGAGCCTAAACCAAAGTGCGGCATAAAGGCATTCATTGCAAGGGCAATATCAAGATCGTTACCGCCGATACGCTGACCACTATGGCCGAGGAAATCTTCACTGCGATCCGCTTTTTGTTGATGGGCTGGCCCCATTTTGACCACTGAGCAGTCCGTCGTACCGCCGCCCACGTCGACAACCAGCACGGTTTTGTTGTCGGTCAAGGTCGCTTCATAATCCATCCCCGCCGCTAACGGCTCGAACAGAAAATCAACGTCGACGAAACCCGCGCGTTTTGCCGCTAGGGTCAAAATGGCTTCGGCCTGACGGTTACTCTCTTCACCGCCTATGCCTTGAAAGTTCACCGGGCGACCAATAATCGCATGGGTGATAGTTGCCGCAGCGCCTTGTTTGGCAAGCTGCTTTTCCACTAATACAGATTCGGCGCACACTTTAATGTGCTGCATCATCAGGGTAACTATGTCTTCAAATAGGGCCACTTGCTCGGGTCTGAGTCCCGTCGCACCTAAAAAGGATTTTGGCGAACGGACATAGAATCCCTCCTCCGGCATCTCTAAATACGCGCTTACCGCCTGCTCACCGACAAACACGGCCTGAACATCAGCATCGAGATCTAACTCATGGCGCACCATACGGGCACGGCTCAATTGTGCGGCGCGCTTTTTGGCGTAATCGGCTTTTAATTCAATAGGGAGACCACGATAAACCGCCTCGGCGATCAGTTCCCTGTCCATCGCATATAAGGTCGAAGGTAAATAAGCTGATTGCTCTGATAACGCCAATAACTGCACATCATCACCCTGCATGATCCCTACGGCGCAGTTAGCACTACCATAATCAAATCCAACAAACATACCTTTTACTCCCGCGATAAAAAAGCCGAGCAAGATAACATAGTTTGCGATAATGCCCAAGGAGTTAACACTGCAGGTTTTGCCCGCAAACTGGCAGCGAGTATAGCGGGCTCAATGCGTAAAGCGCAGTTGCACGGGCTGCGTTTCAGTCCAATCCAAGATGATCATCTTAAGGTCATATTTCTGTCACACTCGTCATCAAGCTGACATATTTCCCTCGTATCTTTATCCCAGATATATCCCAGACTGATTTTGGCGTGTACGCAGTATTTATCATTGAAATTCCTTCACTTGTCGGCAGTAAATCTGATTGCACAAAGGCGGATGAATGCTATTGTATATTACGCCATGACGCTTGCTTAAAGGAGCTGTGCAGTGTCCCCGAATACCGATAAACTTTCGATTGATAAAGAACTCTCTTGGTTGTCTTTTAATGAGCGGGTATTGCAAGAAGCCTGCGATCCCAATGTTCCCTTAGTGGAGCGAGTGCGCTTTTTAGGGATATTTTCCAATAACATGGATGAGTTTTTTAGAGTACGCGTGGCTGCGGTCAGGCGCTCGATTCTGCTGTCATCCCTGCAGGAAGGTCGCAGTAACAGTCGCCATTTAATGGCCAAAATCCAATCGAAAGTGATGGCATTGCAAGAAAGGTTCGACGGCATATACACGGATTTAATGCGCGAGCTAGTGCGTCGTAATATTTTGTTAATCAATGAGAAACAATTAAGCGAGTTCCACAGCGACTGGCTGAAAAAGCATTTTCGTGATCAATTTAAACGCCATATCGCCCCGCTTATCGTCAATAACAATCGCGATTTGATCAAACAAATCAACGACGACGCCACTTATTTATGCGTGTGTTTGTTCACTAAGGCTCGCCGTCAATACGCCTTAGTCGAAGTGCCCACTAAAAACGTGCCGCGGTTTATCGAACTCCCCGCTGAAAAGAGTAAAGCGAAAAAGTATCTGATTTTATTAGATAACATTATTCGCCACTGCGTGGATGAACTCTTTGGCCCTTTCTTCGAGTACGACGCCATCGAAGTATATTCGATGAAACTAACCCGCGATGCCGATTTTGATATCACCGACGAGCTAGAGCAAACCCAGCTCGAGAAAATGACCAAAGGTCTTAAAAAACGTCTGACCGCCGAGCCAGTTCGCTTAGTGTATGACAAAGAAATGCCTGAGCACATGTTGGTGATGCTTAAAGAAAATCTGAACATCAGCTCGACAGAATGCTTGATCCCAGGCGGGCGCTACCACAGCTTTAAAGACTTTATCGCCTTTCCCAATCCGAGCCGCGACTACCTCGAAAACGAAAAACTGCCGGCGCTCAATAGCGCAGGTTTTGGCCGCAGTGCCAACAGTTTCGATGCCATTCGGATGGGCGATATCATGCTCAATTATCCGTACCATAAGTTTTCCCACTTTACCGAAATGGTGCGCCAAGCGGCCTACGATCCGGCGGTGCGCTTTATTCGAATAAACTTATACCGAGTGGCGAAAAAATCCCATGTAATGCAATCGCTTATCGATGCAGTGAAAAACGGCAAACAAGTCACCGCCGTAATTGAACTGCGGGCAAGATTCGATGAGCAATCCAACATCGAATGGACCCGCATCTTGGCCGAAGCGGGCGTCAAAGTTCACCACGGTATCACCAGTTTAAAAGTGCATTCCAAGTTGTGCTTGATTGGCCGTGAGGAACAAGGGGAAATCAAACTCTATTGTCACGTCGGCTCAGGCAACTTTAACGAAGGCACGGCGCGGGTCTACACCGACTTGTCGCTGTTCACCGCCAATCAAGAGATTGCCCGTGAAGTGGAGCAAGTGTTTGACTTGATTGAGCATCCGTATCGCCGCGATAACTTCCAGCATTTAATCGTGTCGCCCTACGATGCCAGACAAAAACTGAGTCACTTAATTGATAATGAAATCGTTAATGCCCAAAGCCATATGAAGGCGGCGATTACCTTAAAACTAAATAACTTACTCGATGAATCCTTGGTCCAAAAGCTCTATGAGGCTTCAGCCGCTGGAGTCAAAATTAAGTTACTCATTCGCGGTATGTGCTCACTTATTCCGCAAATACCCGGGATCAGCGACAACATCGAAGTCTACAGTATCGTTGACCGGTTTCTCGAACACTCACGGGTGATGCTGTTCCACGCTGGCGGCGAAAACAAACTCTTTATCTGCTCCGCCGACTGGATGAGCCGCAACATAGATAATCGCGTCGAAGTGAGTGTGCCGATTTATGATCTGCGCCTAAAACAAATGATAATGGATATTTTATCCTTACAATTCAATGACAATACTAAAGCGCGGGTCATCAACAAAGAACAAAGTAACCCCTATCGAAATCGGGGTAACAAACGAAAAGTGCGTTCTCAAATTGCCATTTATCAATATCTGATTAATTATGAAAAGCGCCAACTGCAAGAATTTAATGCCTTACGTATGTCCACCCAAGGGGGTGATGCTGAGCGAGAAAGCAACGCTGAGCCAGACATAACGCCCGAGTTACAGGCCAAAGCCAGCTAACGCTGGCTTTATATCGTTTTGATTGCCTAAGGATAATCCGATTGGTAGCCACACATTCGCACACACAGCAACACACATTACTAAAGTCTCAGGCGCCACAAACCAATGCGCCCGCAAATGCTAAATCGCGCCACTTTGTCGCCATCGATATGGGGTCGAACAGTTTTCATCTGGTCATCGCCCGCGAGCAAGATGGCAGTTTGCAGATTTTACATAAAGAAAAACAACAGGTTCAGCTCGCCACTGGGCTCAATGCGCAGAATATTCTCGACAATGACGCCATAGAACGTGGCCTCAATTGTCTGCGGGATTTTAATCAAAGATTTTCCAATCTCGACCAAGCGCAGGTGCGATTAGTGGCCACCCACACCCTCAGAATCGCCAAAAACCGCGATCAATTTATTGAGGCAGCACTCGCCATCATGCCCTATCCGGTGGAAGTGATTTCGGGCCATGAAGAAGCGCGTTTGATTTATAACGGTATTGCCCAAAGCCAAGTGCTTGGAAAAAATAATTTAGTCATCGACATTGGTGGTGGCTCGACCGAAGTCGTGATAGGTAAAAAGAATACCCCGACCCAGTTATCTAGCCTGCGCTGTGGTTGCGTGAGTTTTAACGAGCGTTTCTTTATCGATGGACTCATCACCCCAGCCTCATTTCGTGATGCTCAAAGCGCAGCCGACAAACAGTTCGCCTCGCTCTCCAAGGAATATTTCGCGGGCGGATGGGAGCTGACGTTAGGCAGCTCAGGCACAGTCAAAGCCATCTGCGAAGCGATTCAAGAAGAACACGGCGATGAAACCATCACGCTGCCACAACTCAAACAGCTCAAAATCAAGTTGATCAAATGTGGCCATATTAGCCAAATTCAATTTGCCAATGTCGATGATAAACGCATTCCCTTAGTGCCCGCCGGACTTGCGATTTTAATCAGCTTTTTTAGGCGCTTACCGATACAAAAGCTTGAGTTTAGCCCTGGCGCACTGCGTGAAGGCGTACTCTATGAACTGGCCAAAATTGGCCAGTATCAGGATATTCGCCACCGCACCGTCGACAGTATTGCCCAGCTTTATCATATCGATATGGCCCACGCCGCTAAGGTACGCGACACTGCCATGGCCTTGTTTGAACAGGTCGCCGATGAATGGCAATTAAGGCCCCATGCACGCTTGCTCGCCTATGGCGCAACCTTACATGAGATTGGGCTACACATTAATTCAAAGTCCCTGCACAAGCACGGTGGTTATATCATCAGCAACAGTGACTTACCCGGGTTTAGTGAAGCCTTGCAGCTGGATTTAGCGCGGCTTATCACCAACCACAGAAAAAAGCCCAACGAATTAATGCTCGCCGAACTCGATCCCAACCATAAGCTCACGTTGAATCGCCTGCTCTGCCTGCTGAGACTTGCGGTCTTGCTCAACCTTGGCCGTATCGCCAAGACGCTGACCTTAGATCATATTAAAGTGATCCCCGATGGGCTCATGCTAGTGCTACCAAGCCATAAGCGAAAAATCAGCCTGTTTATGAAGGATTTACAGCGGGAACAGAAGCAAATGCTCACGCTTGGGATGAACCTGCGGTTAGTGTCTAGTCTGACTTAGCTGTTACGGCGTTAACTCTGCCGAACGTGGCAGAGGCGAGTGTGGGTTAGCTCTGTGTGAATGATTTTAGCGAAGGATTCGGTGCTAAAATATTGCCCTGAATCGAGGGTAATTATCTCGCCTAAAAACAAGGTTAATTTAGCTGTCAATCTGGCTTGATAACGGGATTTCAACAGCATAGCGGTTGGCTTAATCCATGCGCCACAACAGATTAAAGTTTAAAGGATTTTTAACCCTTCACTAAAGCACAAATTCCTGCTCGCGCGTTTGCCGCTGAGTGGGGATTTCTGCTATCATCCACGGCTGACTAATCATAATTCCACGAATTTAAAGATAATCAGAGTCAAACCCTTTTTATCTCGCGATATCAGCCCCATCGCCTGCAGGTACAAGTATGATTAACCACTTTAGTGTGCTCGGTATAAAACCCAGTGCCAAAGAAGACGACATTAAAAAAGCCTATCGACGGCTGTCAAACAAATATCATCCCGACAAGTTGTTAGGCGCCTCGGAAGAGGAAAAGCAGCAAGCCGCCGTACAACTTGAACGCGTTAAAAATGCTTATGATGTGTTGTCCGATCCTAAGCGACGAAATGCGTTTATCAAAGATTTCAATAACGTCATAGTGACCGATCCCGCTAGCGCCATGCGCGAGCTGTGGGATCAATTTTATCCTTGAGCGTTTTCTAGAGTAAGTGCCAAATGGTCAAAAAACTGAATATCTCACGCATTAATGAGCTAAAAAATAATGCCTACGACAATATCGAGTCCTACGACGATCCCGATACACCTAAAGCGCTAGAGCAATTTACTAGCCAAATCAAAAAGGTGTTAGAAGCCGATCCTAAGATGCTCGATACTGTGCCTGAGTACCTGCCTGTTGCGCTTTACGGTCGAATTAAGTTTCCCGCCGAAGCCAAACTCAAGTGGGCACATTGGATAAACACGGCAACTCAACCCGAGTGGGATGAGTTTAAAGTCACGATTGGCTTTAACAATGCTGATTTACCTTTAGTGTTAGCTGTGCGTGGTTACTCGGAAACCTTACTGATTGAAAGCTGCGCCGTACTGTATTTACTTGAAACTCAAGGTAAAGCAACGCCAGCAGCAAAACATCACGACGATGAAGATGATGACAACGATTATGTTGGCACCTCAGATAACGACGACGATGATGAAGGCGAAGAGGAAGATGGCTACTACGATCACTACGATGATGAGGACCGCTAATGAACACTAGTCTCATTGAGATTACCGTCGCCGAAATTAAAGAGTTGGCGGACGTAGAGCCAAAACAAGCGAGCAAACGCTTTGAAATCATTGCAAATACCATGAGCGACGATCAATTAGTCGAAGTCATCGAACACATGGATATCGTCACGCTGACCCAAATCAACAGTCACCATGATATCTCTTGCCCTTCGATCATGTCTGAACTCATGACCCCAGAACAAATTCGCGACATCGTCTGTCAGCAACCTTTGTACTGGGAAGAAAAAATTAAAAATAATGCCGAAGAACTGATTCAGCATACCTTTGATTTTTTGACCTATTTAATTCGCATCCAAGATAGCGAAGAAAAGCAAACTGCGATTCTAGAATGTATCGCCGAAGATCCAGCGGGCCTCTTCTACCTGTCGATCCCTTTCATCGAAATGATGTTAGGCGAAAAACATGAAGATGAAGACGGCTACACAGATCTCTACGATGACGAAGAAGACACTGAAACCATCGGCTACGACAGCCGCGTCGCCAGTGAAGATGCACACAGCCTCAGCATAGACGACCCACGCAGCCTAATGGCCTTGATCCACGAGCTCGCGCCCGATGTTGAAAAAGCCATTAAGAGTCTGCTGCGTAACGAAAGCTCAGGTTGGGAAATGATCATCAGCAAGTTTGTTAACGAGCTGGTTATTCAAGCCAAAGAGAAAAACCAAGTGACGGATGAATACGCTGAAGTCGATGATATGTTTAGCTTTTTGGATTAAGGAATTATTTGATGCAACTGGTACTGCGTGATGTAGATCAAGGCCCCTACCTGAGCAAGGTATTGATCCAAGGCAAAGCAGACGAAACGCTGAGCGGTGAACAGCTGTCACAAATCAAATCCAAAGCCATTTTGATGAGCCTCAAACTGGCCGATAAGTTTTACAACAAGTACAAAATGCACCTGCTTGAACAAGCAGCGCACGATGTCATTGGTGTGGTGAGCCTTGGTTTGATGGAATTGTCAAACCAAAACCCGCAGCAGGCGATACGCCTGTTGATCACCGCCGATGGCGTAGTGAAATGCTTTCAAAAAGGCTGGAGCATGCTCAGCACTGTCAGCAAGCATAAACTCGTCAACGGCAAGTCACTGTACGGCGATGTCGATAAGTTCTTGCTAGAACAAGTGTCTAGCCCGCCAGATGCGGAAGAATGGTTAGGCTATGAAGCCTATCAAGATGCCCTGCTTGAACATCAACGCCAACAGTCAATTGCGGCCTTATTGGCACAGTTTTACGCGCAATCGAGCTATGATCCGCTAGATTTTCTCAATCTGGAGAGTGTATTAGCCGAAGCAGTACTGTATCGATTGTTGTTTGATGGCGCCAAAGTCAGACAGGATTTGAAAAAGCGTATCGGCAAAATCACCTTAAAAGAGGAATGGTTTACCCGTGAGCATATCGAATTGGAAACCCAGAAAGCGTTAGCAGAATTACCCGCAGAACTCGCTGAAACCATCAGTAAAGATCTCGGCAAAAACTTTGTCCCCGCCCTACTGCGTACCCTGCACTTTGCGAAAAGCTACCGCGAACTCTTACTCAGCGATGCTTCACCCGAACGTTTAGAAAGATTCGAACACAAGGAAGGTCTCGTCGGCCTCCTCGGCTGGCCACTCTACATAGTACTTTGATCGGTACTTTAATCGGTACTGTGTTCAGTAGGTTAACGAGTACTTGAGTCGCTTAAAAATGAGTGCTTTATTGAAAAATAAAGCACTTTTTTATTGTCTTTTTTTCTCTATGACCAATCCCAACAATCAGTATTTCGGCCTCAGTTTTGAGTGGTTTTAGCGTAGAGCTTGATAACGCTTTGGGAACAGATACGTGTTGGAAAGTAGTGTTTGGGGATCTGTAATTTCAGTTGTTAGCAGTTTAGCGTTTACGGGTATC
>NZ_VXCT01000058.1:0-32998 GCF_052850535.1 Shewanella sp. 1180_01 | reverse complement strand
TCCATTGTTAAATTTTGTTATAGGAATGATAGGGCTAGCAAAACTCTTTTGGGATTAACAGCCTGCACCGAAGGTTCAGAAGTTCATCTCCTCGTGACGTTGCTGAAGGGCGTTGAAGACTCTTTATTAAAAGGATAGAGCGTGACGCAGACAGGACGTCTGCGTAGCTTTCGGGGTACAGGATGTACAATCGGAAGCGTTAGCGATTTTCGAATAAGCACGAAGCCACAAACTAATATATGTAACTTCGCTAGGGGCGTCTTGGCTACTTGTGTAAACATTAGCAAGGAGGATAGGACGAGCAGTCCTTCTTGGTCGGGTGTGGGGTGAAGCCCCACGACTTTGACTTTTTAAAACGTATCAACAAACAAAATAACGCCTTATTTATATACTCATTGCTAAATTTTTTTAGGAAAAAAAATAGGTAAAACGTTACCAAAGACTGTCATGAATTGAGGCTGAGAAAGTCTCAGACGATGAAAAAAAATGCCACTACAAGGGGTTAGTGGCATAAATGCATAAGTCGGGCACAAGCTTAAAAGGGTGGGTAGAAGACTGACATCTTGGCTGGGAACCGTTGCAACATCAGTCTCTACGCCGGGAAGTTAGTAAAACCTTTGGGTATAGAGTGGTAAAGCGGCGCGTTATTCCATGCTTACTGGGCCGTCGATTTTGTTAAATGTCACATCGCCAGAACCTGCCGCAAGAATCGTTAATCCCTTAGTGTTAAAGACATTAATATTGCCTGAGCCGTCTGTGATGGTCACAGCACTTTGCACATTGGCGACCTCGATGTTGCCCGAGCCGTCATCGATGGCGATATTGCCGCGAATATCAGTCACCTTGATTGCGCCAGAGCCATCGTCAATCTTGAGGTTACCGTTAATTTGACTGACTTCAATGTCCCCTGAACCATCATCAATGCTGACATTGTTACCGCCGTTGATGATGAGTTCGCCTGAACCGTCTTTAACATTGATATCTGCTGTCATCTTGTTGATCAAAATGGCACCTGAGCCGTCATCGATATCCAGTGCTAAATTCGCAGGCACTTGCAGTTTTAGGTCGATATAGGGCGAGTAATTATTAAAACCGCTTTGTTCAAAATCGGCTTTGAGCTTGGCCTTGTTGGCCTTTTTCTCAAGGGTAAGAATGAGTTTGTTGTCGTTGCTGTCTTTATTGCTATAGATGTCGGCGACGAGTTTAATTTGGGTTAGGCCTTCGACACCGATAATTTCGAGGCTGCCTGCGCCAGTCTCGGCAATCAGACCTTGTAAGTCTTGGCTATCGAGTGTGAGTTCGCGTTGTTGGTGATCTAAATCGGGCATGCCTGCGGCGTTGACATTAATAATGCAGCCAGTGAGCGATACTCCTGCGGTAAACACCAATATAAAAGCGAGGGTGAATATAAATGGGCGTAGTGACATGTTAGCTTCCTTGTTTATCTGGCACTCGTTATTCGTGTGAGCGCTGAGTCGTCTTGCGATGGATAAGACATTGCACAGCCCATGCCAATTTTAAGTCTCATTTATAATCAATGATTTAAACTAAAAGTGTCCGCGCTTGGCTGTGTGGACATGTCCGCCAAATGAGGGATTTACTCACAGATTAGTGAAATTGCTCATTTATTAAGTTAGCTTGATCCTCATAGGTCTGGCCGGGCAAACATACAGACAATACAAAAAATACCAAAAACATAAGAAGGGATGCAGATGGATTATTTAACGACGAACAAGACAGCTTGGGATGCGCGCACTCGGGTACATTTAACTTCGGATTTTTACGATGTGGCAGGCTTCCTGCGTGGGAATAGTTCATTACGGGAAATCGAGCTGAGCGAGCTTGATGTGGCAGGTAAAAGCTTGCTGCATCTGCAATGCCATTTTGGCTTAGATACCCTGTCGTGGGCGCGCATGGGCGCTAAAGTGCTGGGCGTCGATTTGTCCGAGGTGGCGATTGATGAAGCACAAAAGCTGGCGCAGCAGACACAATTGTCCGCCGAGTTTATCTGTAGCGATGTTTACAGTGTGGCGAGCAAGATTGAGCCGCAAGATATTGTGTTTACGTCCTATGGTGCCATTGTGTGGCTGCCGGATTTAACCCTGTGGGCGCAGACGGTTGCTGCTTGTTTAAAGCCAGGCGGACAGTTTTACATGGCCGAGTTTCATCCGGCGCAGCAGTTGTTCGATGGTTACAGCTATTTTAATCGGGGTGAGCCAGACATAGAGCTGGAAGGCACTTATACCGAAAATGCCGGTGATGACCAGCAAACCTTAATGTGTTGGTCACACAGTCTATCTGAAGTGATCAATGCGTTATTGCAGGCGGGCTTAGTGTTGGAGTTCTTCCACGAATTTGATTTCAGCCCGTACAACTGTTTCGAAGGGCTCGAAGCCCAAGCCGATGGTCGTTATGTGTTAACACACCAAGGGCAGAATGTGCCCTTGGTGTATAGCATTAGTGCGCGTAAGCCTGTGTAATGCTTGCCGTTTTGATGGCGAAGATTAACGACTACGGTAAACCGGATACTTAAGGTAACGGTTATCGTAGTAAGGGCTGCGTTCATAGAACCAGCGCAGGCGAGCTTCAGGATCGGCGGCAAATTCGGCGTTGGTCAGTGCTTTATCGAACTCAGCCTGCAGCTTAGGATCTTCTTTTAGCATCTTGGCTGCTAGCGGTTCAACCGCATAATCTTCAATGTATTCAGTGCGGGTGAAGATAGGATTGAAGAAACCCCATTGCAGCAAAGAATCTGGCGATTGCGGCTCTAGCAGTAAAACCGCCAGATCGCCCAGCGGTTGATCTGTGCTGATTTTAATGGTGCCAGCGGGCAGAGTGGTGCTGACTTTCGTCAACTCTGACTCGGCTTTGACCGTTTGACGGCCCTCAAAATCCTTAGTGTTAAACACGGGGTTGCTGAGTTTGTATTGCTGTAATTTAAGCTCTGTCGGTTTGGTCAGGCGCGTCATGCGAATGCCGTGTATGTTAAGGCGATCAATCACTTGCGTCCATTGCGCCGGAATATAGTAAGCGCTCGGACGAGTGACTTTAATATCGGGTACAGTCTCGGCGATCACGGGCAAGTTGGGGTACAGCTTAGGTTGACCGTTCCAGCGCACCACCTCTGTGCCGCTAATCGGACTCTGCTCTAGCTGGTAATCTATACCCTTAAAGTCCCAACCTTTTGCCAGCGGTGCCGATTTCCACGTTAATGTAATCAGCGGCGAAGCGCGGTACTTATCTTCCTGAATCGCACTCTTCAGTTTAGTGGCCTGTTCACCCACGGTTTTGAGGGTTTGCTCTAGCATCACATAGGTGCCGAGCACTCTTTGTTTAAAGGGTTTTAAGCTGTGGTTTTCAATCAAAATAGTCGGTAAATGGCGCGCATCGCCATAACCGTTAGAGAAGCGCGGGCTTGGATTCCACAGCGACATGCCTTTGGTGATATCGGCGTTATCCACGGCAAAAATCAGCGGGCCGGGAATATGGCCTTGCTCGGTTAATGCCGCTTCAACCGCGGGTCTGTAGCTGTTTTCGAGCCAGCGGTAACTGGCTGGGCTTAACCCTTGGGCAAGGTTATAACCAAAGGTGACATCGTATTGGTAGTCGATGCCGTCGGTGACATGCACGTCGATATACAAGTCAGGCTGCCACACATTGATTGCGCGCAACATGTGCTGCATTTCTAAGGTATCGGCCTTGGCATAATCACGGTTAAGGTTGAGGTTATTTGCGGTAGTGCGCCAGCCCATATTCACAGGGCCACGTTGATTCACACGATTAAATTCGCCGCTGCGCTCATGGGCATCGACACTAAACATAGGCACAAACAAGAGGTTGGCTTTATCCAGCAGGGCGTTTTTATCGCCTTTAACGATGTCACGTAGCAGCATCATGCCGGCATCTTTACCGTCGATTTCTCCGGCATGAATCCCTGCTTGCACTAAAACCGTTGGCTTAGTGTTTTGCTTGAGGCGCGCCGACTCATTAATGCCTTCACTGCTGGCGATATACATCCAAATATCGCGCCCCTGTGGGCTCTTACCTAAGCTCACCTTTTGTAATTTATCGGTCTCGCCCGCAAGTTTGTCGAGCCAAGCGATAGTGGCATCGTAGCTTGGGCTTTCAATGCCATTGCTTTGCTCAAAGGGCGTCGCCCACTCGTTATCGACACTCAACATGAGCGATTCGCTGGCGCCATGCCAAGTGATACTCGGCGGTAAAATGGCATCGTTGACAAAGGTGTTGGCGCGCTCAGGGATCGGCGCGGGCTCTGGCGCTACAGTGGTGGCATCGGTTGTGACAGTCGCAGCGGGTTCGGTTGCTTGGGTATTCGCAGCTGGACTTACATCCTGTGGCGCTGTTGCTACTAGGGTTTCAACTGGCGTTTTGTTGGTGACGGTTTGCGCCGCAGCGACTGGCGTTGAGGTTGGCAAATCAGTAGATGCTTGAGCTAAGGTTTTTGCCTCGTTGGCAAAAGCATCGACAGTGTAAAGACTGCCCGCAGAAAGGTAGGCAATGGCGATAACGGAGAGGGAAAATAAGCGCATGAAAAGAGTCCATATATCGAATTTTTATTAGGACGGTATCTTTTCATTAAACGCCCCGTTAACGCAAGGGCGGTCAAGGGTTTATCTGGCATTCAGGCGGTGGGTTAATAAGATTGGTATAAAGCCCTGAATGACATAACAGGCTAATCCGCTTTGCCAGACGTTATCTGCGATGCGGGCTGCTTGTTATAGGCAATTTCGATAATGGCAATGTCTTCGTAAAGCGCTTCGACGGCAATGGCGAGCTGATAAATAAGCCAGCTATATCCTGTGAGCGCAAATCCCTGCGGGACTTCGCCGTCGGGTGCGGTGGCATTTGAATCGGTTATTGATGCCGTTGTTGATGTCACGATTGTTGATGCAATCGTGGCTGAGGCTAGCGCAAGCTGGAGTCTGTGTTGTAACTCTTGTTCTAAGCATTCTGGCAAGGTCGGTAATTGTTGGGCTTTACCCGCCACAAACTCTGCAAGCTGTTGTAAATAGAAGGCGAGCTCAGAGGCAACCGCATTGATCTGCAGATAGGCGTCTTTATCTTCTTCCTGCCAGCGAGTTAAAGGCAAGAGTTCGAGCAAGGTGATTAGACGCACTTGTTTATTGGCAAGTTGCGACAACAGTACTTTGTGTTTTTTGAGGGTTTTACTTTCCCATTCTAAGGAGAAAAACAGCTTCTTCTGGGTGAGTACGGCTTTCATCGCGGCTTCGAGTTTAGCGCGAAAATCGAGGTCGTGATTAGCTGGCGCCTTAAGATGCTGGGCTAGTACTTCGGCCATATTGTCGATGGCATGAGTGAGTTGAGAGCGCCAATCTTGTTTGGCTTTGATCGGGAAAATAAACAGCGAGACCAAAATAGCGATCACGCAGCCAGAGAGAATATTGGCCGTGCGCCACAGTGCCTCGGAGGTGTCGTGATTTGCATCGCCGACCACTATTATGATGGTAAATCCTGACACTAAATAGGCGTAGCTGTAGCGTCCGGCCGAGATAAAACAAATCAAACTGACGGCCAAGATCAGCAGGCTCATGATCAGCCAATAACTGTCGACTGTGGCAACCAGCATCACCCCATAAGCCGAGCCTAAACATGTGCCTATCGCTCTTTGCAGTGACTTTTCAATCGCGCCGCCGACCTGCGGCAGACTCATCATGATGACCACAATCGTCACCATGCTCCAAATAAAATGCGGCGGCGCCCAAATCGCATTAATAGTGACAGCAACGAGCAGGGCTAAACCGAGTTTTAAGGCGTGGACTGAACGGAAATGACGATAGATAAAGTCGGCAAAGGGTGTGGCTGGGGCAAATACAGACATAGGGCAGAATTCCTTTGGGCGTTAGCCAAGCGACATTATGTAGAGTCAGTATCGCAGAAAAACCGTGTCACTTGCGGCTATTGCGCCAGAAAGAAATGCAAATTGCGAAATCTAGCAAATTGAGCTTAGTGGATAGCGCGGGAGAGATCACATTTAAATTCAGATATTTGAATTGGATTGGCTGAACAGTCGGGTGCAGAAGCGGGTTGTTATGCCGTGCAGCAGGCATAAAAAAGGCTTGAATAAGGGTTGCCTATTCAAGCCGGTATTTGAAGCGTTGAGTGACTGTATTCGCTAGATTAAGCTGCGCTCGCTATCCGCTTTAACTTCAACTTCTGTGTACTTATCCATGATCAAGGCACAAGCTGCATCGCCAGTGATATTAAGTGCGGTGCGGATCATGTCAAACACTCGATCTAAGGCAAATAGCAAAGGTAAGCCATCGATAGGAATGCCAGCCGCTAACAGCACAGCCACCACTAAGAAAGACGGACCAGGCACACCCGCTTGACCAATTGCGCCTAAGGTTGAGGTGAAGATGATGGCTGCATAGGCTGTCATCGACAAATCGACGTTATACATTTGAGCGAAGAACATGGCCACTAAACCATAATAAATCGCGTTACCGCTCATATTAATGGTGGCGCCTAACGGCAGCACGAAGGCAGTGGTTGCTTTAGAGACTTTAAGATCTTCTTCGCAGGTTTCCATATTCACCGGCAGCGTCGCCATTGACGAGGCGGTCGATAACGCCATCACCTGTGGTTTCTTCATTGCCGAAATAAACTGGCGCGCCGACACTCTTGAGAAGAGCTGCACCACCAATGGGAAGAAGATAAAACCGTAGATCAGAATCGCGGCCACAAACACGGCGAATAACTTAAATACCACTTCTAACGCATCGAAACCGAAGGTGCCCACGGAATCGGCCATCAAACCAAATACACCGATAGGCGCAATGATCATCACGCAGTTGATCATCCACACAAAGGCATCGACGACAGTGTTGAGTGCAGCCAAAATAGGCTTAGCGCCATCGCCTTTAACCTTAGTCAGCGCGATACCAAAAAAGATACTAAAGACTAAGATTTGTAAGATGTTACCGCCGTTCAGCGATTCGAACACATTGGTTGGGATCATGCCGATAAAGGTATCCATAACCCCAGGCAATGCGCCGTGTTCCTTAGTCACTTCCATCAAATCTGGGCTGCTATGGGCAGTGAAATCAACCCCCGCGCCCGGTTGGAACAGATTGCCCATCACCAACGCCAGTACTACGGCGATGCCTGATGTCACGATAAAGAAGCCAAAAGTGCCAATGCCTATCTTACCTGCCGATGGGCTATCGCCTAAGCTTGCTGCGCCGCTGATGATAGAAACTAACACCAGTGGTATCACTAGCATTTTGATTAAATGGATAAAAATGGTTCCGAGTGGTGCAAACACGCTTGCACTTTCGCCCATGATAAAACCGACTAGCGCGCCGATAATCATGGCAATAACCACTTGCACACCAATATTGCCTAATAAACTCTTGCTCTTCATTCTTGCGAAACTCCCCAGTTGCCGCAGCATTTTGTGTGATGTAGGCGATTTGAATCTAGACGCCGTAAACCTTAGTGATTAAGGCCTACTCTAGGCTAAAAGCCAATGCCCGACACTTTTTTTGTCCGGCTAAAGTACCACAATTGCATAGCAGGGGATTGTGAAACATCACCAACCTTGGTTTCAAAATAACCAAAGTCTAAATCACATAAGTGTTAAGTGATGAATGTTCAAAAATATACATCTTAAAATAAATATAATTCATTTTATGCTGTGATTTTAAGGGTTGGATTGAAGAATTATGATTTTTGGGACGGTTGTGCAACTGCTATATAAATTTAATTCGGATGCCCACCAATATAGTTGCCGTCGCAATGATGCCGTTGGGAGATATTAAGCGTCCATCCATCTTTAATGAGGGAGTCGCTGAGCTTTAAATGGTCGTGCAGCATTGACTCTGTGGGATCTTAATTGCATCAAGAATAAGTATTTGCCTTTGGCACGACAATAAAAAGCGCCGACTCATTGCTGGGTCGGCGCTTTTTTACAAGTAAGGCTATGGCTTAATGCTAAGCGCTTATGCCTTTGGACCAGCGTTGCGGATAGCGTCTGACACTTGATACTTAGCGAAGTTTTTAGTGAAAGCTTCGGCCAGTTTCTGGGCATATTCGGCGTATAGCGTTTTATCGCCCCAAGTGTTGATTGGGTTGAGTAAGTTGCTGTCTACGCCAGTGACTGCCACAGGAACGGCGAGGTTCAATGTGTCTAAGTGGACGGTTTCCACATCTTTCAACTCACCGCTGACAATCGCATCGACGATGGCGCGAGTGGTGGGGATGTCAAAACGTTTACCCACACCGTGTGGACCGCCAGTCCAGCCGGTGTTGACTAAGTACACTTGGCTACCGAAGGACTCAATGCGCTTCATTAACAGTTCTGCGTACACGCCTGCAGGGCGTGGGAAGAAAGGTGCACCGAAGCAGGTTGAGAAGGTCGATTGGATCGCTGAGGTTGAGCCGATTTCAGTCGAACCTACTTTAGCGGTGTAGCCAGACAAGAAGTGGTATGCCGCTTGTTCTTTGGTCAGGATAGAAACTGGTGGTAATACGCCAGATACGTCGCAGGTTAAGAACACAACGGCATGTGGCTCGGTGCCGCAGTTGTCTTCTTTACGTTGGGCGATGTGCTCCAGCGGATACGCTGCGCGAGTATTTTCCGTTAGGCTACTGTCTTTGTAGTTAGGTACGCGGTGTTCGTCCATAACGACGTTTTCAAGCACAGTACCGAAACGAATCGCATCCCAAATAACAGGTTCATTCTTCTGGCTTAAATCGATACATTTGGCGTAGCAACCGCCTTCAATATTGAATACGCCGCCAGGTGCCCAGCCGTGTTCATCGTCACCGATCAGGAAGCGTTTTGGATCGGCAGAGAGTGTGGTTTTACCTGTGCCAGATAAACCGAAAAATAGCGTAGTGTCGCCATCTTTACCTACGTTGGCCGAGCAGTGCATAGGTAGCACGCCTTGGGCTGGCAGTAGGAAGTTCTGCACTGAGAACATAGACTTTTTCATTTCGCCGGCGTATTTCAGGCCCGCGAGCAGCACTTTGCGTTCGGCGAAGTTTAAAATCACGGTCGCATCTGAGTTAGTGCCATCACGCGCTGGATCGCAAACAAAGTCAGGGGCATTGATGATCTGCCACACAGGTTTGTCTTTACGATTAAATTCTTCAGGAATGATAAATAGATTACGGGCGAACAGTTGGTGCCAAGCGTATTGCGTGGTCACACGCACTGGTTGGTAATGTTCGGTATCGGCACCGACCTCGAGATCCGAGACAAACAGTTCTTTATCGGCTAGGTAAGCTTCAACACGTGCCCATAAACCTTCAAAAGCACCAGGGTCGAAAGCTTGATTGACTGGGCCCCATTCAATCTCTGCTTCTGAACTGGGTTCTCTGACGATAAAACGATCGCCGGGTGAGCGACCACTGCGAGCGCCTGTTTTAGCGACTAATGCGCCATTGGCTGTCAATTCACCTTCGCCGCGTAGCAGGGCAAATTCGACAAGTTGTGCTGTTGAGGGGTTAAAGTGAATGCGGTTTAATCCATCCGCCATAGTGAGGTCTCCATTTGATTTGTAAGGTTATTTTTGTTATCGATCGTCTGCCGATTTTATTTTATTTTATTTATTACCTAAGCTTTGCTAGGTAACAAAGTGAGGCGATTGTAGCCTAAGCCGAGTGCAATGTGTGAGGGGATTGTGGGGATGAATAAAAAATGGGCGCCGAATTGGGCGCCCATATTGTTTAGCTTTGATGATCCGTTTAATCGATTATTGCTGGGTCGTTGACGTCTGACCGTTCGCAAATAATGCCGCTACGTCTATGGCATCAAAAATGTATTTTGCGTGGCAATATTCGCAGCCCATTTCGATCTTGCCGTCTTCGGCGAGAATGGCTTCGATTTCCGCTTGATCTAAGGTCTTGATCGCGCCGGCACTGCGTTCATGGGAACAAGTACACTTAAAGCTCACATCGATAGGATCGAATAGGCGCACTTCTTCCTGATGATATAGGCGATGTAACACGCTTTCAGCGTCGAGTGTGAACAGCTCTTCGGCCTTGATAGTCGACGTCAGTTGGCTCAAGTGTTCGAAGTCTGGGTTGTGATCTTCTTTGCTTGGCAGAATTTGTAGGAACATGCCCGCCGCTTGTTTGCCGTCGGCAAATAACCAAATGCCTGTTGGTAACTGTTCAGATTGATTGAAGTATTCTTCAACGCAGGCCGCTAGCGTTGGCTTGTCGAGTGCGACCACACCTTGGTAGCGTTCACCTTCGTCGGGTGTTAAGGTGATGACCATATAGCCCTGACCGAAAAGATCGGTAAGGCTGGCATCATCGGCAAGTTCAGCATTCCAGCGAGCCACACCGCGTAACTCTTGTAGATTGTTACCGTTGATCACCGCTAAAGAAACAGGACCATTGCCCTGTAACTGTACGCTGATATCGCCGCTAAATTTCAATGTCGCCGTTAATAGTGAGGTGGCCGCCATTAATTCACCCAGTAATACTTGCAGTACGGCTGGATATTCTTGGGCGCTGATCACTTTTTGATAGCTGTCTTGTAACTGCACCAGTTCACCACGCACATCGGCATTGTCGAACAAGTAGCGGTGTAAAGTATCTTGGTTCATCGTGTATCTCACTGTTATAGGTCTTTAAAGCGCATGAGCTGGCGTCGTTGCTTTTTATCTGGTTTCTGATCGGGTATCGGGTTATTGAGCATGTTGAGACGTCGTTGCTCAGCATTTATGGCCCGTTTAGCCAGACTTGTCGCGGTTTCTTCGTACAATTCTTGTGCAATCGCACCACTTTGGCGTAATTGCGATAATTTTTTTATGACGATCTCTTTATCGTCATATCCTTGGCGTATCTTAAGGACGGCGCCTATCTCGGCATTCCTACTAGATTTGGCGCGCTGGCCGTTGTAATGTACTTTGCCGCCGTTAATCATTTCTTTGGCGATGGCACGGGTTTTATAGAAACGTGCAGCCCAAAGCCACTTATCGAGTCGAATGTCTGTTTTGTCGCTTTGACTTTGCGTCATAGTGTCTCCAGCTAAAAGATCGATGAGTTCACATGCCGAGCAAGAAAATGCGTGAAGTGCATTTCTATTATGTTAAAGGGTGGCGTGCTTCACACCCTTTTGTGGCGGGCAAAGTTAGCATAATTGGCCTATTTTCGCCAATTTGAATGCTGTTAAGGGCTTGTTGCCAAATGCAGCCTAGGTTAGCATGAGGCGGTTATTGCCTAATTATTATAATCAGAACAGAGACCTGTATCGAGGGTCCACATAAAATATGGATTTATTAGATAAAGTTATCGCAAAAGCCATTGGCATGCCCCATAAATCCCTAAGCCGGATCGTCTTCTGGTTGGGCTTTATTGTGATCATGTTGTTAGCTGCGCAAATTACATGGAAATTAGTGCCTACTAGCTCATCAGCCAGTGCTTGGTCCCCAACGCCCGTAAGCGTGAATGGCAAAGGTGCCGGTCAGGTTGATCTCGCAGGTCTGCAGCAGCTTGGACTCTTTGGTAAGGCGGATGCGACATCTGATAAACCTAAAGTCGAAGCAGTCGAGACTGTGACCGACGCACCTAAGACCACACTCTCTATTCAGCTGACTGGGGTTGTCGCATCGACAGCGGACCAGAAAGGCCTCGCAATTATTGAGTCAAACGGCAGCCAAGATACTTATAGCCTCGGCGATAAGATCAAGGGCACATCTGCATCACTCAAAGAAGTCTATGCCGACCGTATCATTATCACTAACGCTGGCCGTTACGAGACCTTAATGCTCGATGGCTTAGTCTATACCAGCCAAAGCCCAGCCAATCAGCAGTTACAACAAGCTAAGAGTAATAAGGCCGGCTCGGCAGTGAGCCGTGTTGATCAACGTAACAATGCCGATATTTCCCAAGAACTCGCCGAATCCCGCACCGAATTGTTAGCCGACCCCAGTAAGATCACCGATTACATTGCCATTTCACCCGTGAGACAGGGTGATTCTGTGGCGGGTTATCGTTTGAATCCAGGGAAAGACGCCAATTTGTTTAAGCAGGCGGGTTTTAAAGCCAATGATTTAGCCAAATCGATTAATGGATACGACTTGACCGTAATGAGTCAGGCGTTAGAAATGATGAGCCAATTACCCGAGTTAACCGAAGTGTCCATTATGGTTGAGCGGGAAGGACAATTGGTTGAAATCATGTTTAGTTTGCCGCAATAACACGCGTTAGAGGAAAGAAAAAGAATGAATAACAAAAGGATTCGACGCAAGCTGATTGCTGGGGTTGTTGCGGGTGCAGCCATGTTCTCCTCCCAATTCGCTTGGTCTGAACAGTATGCGGCCAACTTTAAGGGCACAGATATTCAAGAGTTTATCAATATCGTTGGTAAAAACCTGAATAAGACCATCATAGTCGACCCAACCATCCGCGGAAAAATCAACGTTCGCAGTTATGATCTGCTGAACGATGAACAGTATTACCAGTTCTTCCTCAACGTCTTACAAGTCTACGGTTATGCCATCGTCGAGATGGAAAATAACGTCATCAAAGTCATCAAAGACAAAGACGCCAAAACTGCAGCAATCCGAGTGGCTAACGATGCAGAACCAGGGATAGGCGATGAGATGGTCACGCGTATCGTGGCGCTGTATAACACTGAGGCCAAACAATTAGCTCCGCTGTTACGCCAATTAAATGATAACGCGGGTGGCGGTAACGTAGTGAACTACGATCCCTCCAACGTCTTGATGTTGTCTGGTCGTGCTGCTGTGGTGAACAAGTTAGTTGAAATTGTCCGCCGCGTAGATAAGCAGGGCGATACTTCAGTACAAGTGGTGCCGTTAGAGTTCGCCTCCGCCGGTGAAATGGTACGAATTATCGATACCCTTTATCGCGCCACGGCTAACCAATCTCAAATGCCTGGTCAAGCGCCGAAAGTGGTTGCTGACGAACGTATCAACGCTGTGGTTGTTAGCGGCGACGAAAAGAGCCGCCAACGTGTGGTCGAGCTTATTCATCGTCTCGATGCCGAGCAAGCCAGCACAGGCAACACTAAGGTGCGTTACTTACGTTATGCCAAGGCCGAAGATTTAGTTGAAGTGCTGACAGGGTTTGCCCAAAAATTAGAGGGTGATAAAGACCCAAGCGCTCAAGCTGCAGGTGGTAAACGCCGTAATGAAATCAATATCATGGCGCATACTGAAACCAATGCCTTAGTGATCAGCGCCGAGCCCGATCAGATGCGCACTATCGAGAGCGTGATTAATCAGCTCGATATTCGCCGTGCTCAAGTGTTAGTTGAAGCGATTATTGTCGAAGTTGCTGAGGGCGATAACGTTGGCTTCGGCGTGCAATGGGCGGCTAAAGCGGGCGGCGGCACTCAGTTTAATAACTTAGGCCCAACCATAGGTGAGATTGGCGCTGGTGTATGGCAGGCACAGGGTGAAAAAGGAAATACTGTCATTACCACAGACCCAAATACGGGTCAGAAAATTGAGACTAAAAACCCAGATAAGCGCGGTGATGTGACACTACTTGCCCAAGCTTTAGGCAAAGTGAACGGTATGGCTTGGGGCGTGGCCATGGGCGACTTTGGTGCCTTAATTCAAGCCGTGTCGAGTGACACTAACTCAAACGTACTGGCGACACCGTCGATTACCACCTTAGATAACCAAGAAGCGTCTTTCATCGTCGGTGATGAAGTGCCTATTCTGACGGGCTCTACCGCCAGTTCGAGCAACAGTAACCCATTCCAAACCGTTGAACGTAAAGAGGTTGGGGTTAAGCTGAAAGTGGTGCCGCAGATCAACGAAGGTAATGCGGTTAAGCTGACGATTGAGCAGGAAGTGTCAGGGGTTAACGGTAACACAGGGGTAGATATTTCCTTTGCGACTCGCCGTTTGACCACCACTGTTATGGCTGACTCAGGGCAAATCGTGGTTCTGGGTGGCTTGATCAACGAAGAAGTGCAAGAAAGCATACAAAAAGTACCGTTCTTGGGTGATATCCCCATCATTGGCCACTTATTTAAATCTTCTTCGAGCAAAAAGACCAAGAAAAACCTGATGATCTTCATCAAACCAACCATTATCCGTGATGGCATCACAATGGAAGGGATTGCTGGGCGTAAATATAACTATTTCAGAGCATTACAACTTGAGCAGCAAGAGCGTGGCGTTAACTTAATGCCAAATACTAAAGTGCCTGTGTTGGAAGAATGGAATCAATCAGAGTATTTGCCGCCAGAAGTTAACGCGATTTTAGAGCGTTACAAAGAGGGCAAAGGCTTAGATACTCAGATGCGTAAAACAGATCCGACTTTAAAGTCACTGGAAGAAAACAAGAATAAAGATAAAACCAATGAGTGAAATACAATTATCCCAAGTCGATGACCTCAGCCAAGTCTCCAATGAGCTAGGTCTGGAAGCTGAAGGTGATGAGGTGTTTCGTTCGAGCAGTAAAGAGCGCTTACCCTTTGCCTTTGCCCATCGCCACGATGTGGTGCTTGCGCCGGGTGAAACGGGCGAGTTAAGCTTGTTTTATACCAGCAAAACACCGTTAACGGCCATGCTCGAAGCACGGCGTTATTCGGGTGTCGATTTGCCTTTGGTTAAGCTCGAAGTCGCGAAGTTTGAGGCCAAACTCACTCAAGCCTATCAGGCGAACTCGTCTGAAGCGCAGCAGTTGATGGAAGACATTGGCAACGAGATGGATTTATTCACCCTTGCCGAAGAGCTGCCGCAGACCGAAGACTTGCTCGAAGGTGATGATGACGCGCCTATCATCAAACTGATTAATGCCTTGTTATCTGAAGCGATTAAAGAAGAAGCGTCGGATATCCACATCGAAACCTACGAGAAACAGCTCGTAGTGCGTTTCCGTATCGATGGTGTGCTCAAGGAAGTCCTCAAGCCAAACCGTAAGCTGTCGTCGCTATTAGTGTCGCGGATTAAGGTGATGGCGCGCCTCGATATCGCTGAAAAACGTGTGCCACAGGATGGCCGTATTTCGCTGCGTATCGCAGGTCGTGCGGTGGATGTGCGGGTATCGACCATGCCATCGAGCCATGGCGAGCGCGTCGTGCTGCGTTTGCTGGATAAAAATACCGGTAACCTCGATTTAGAACAACTGGGGATGACCGACGGTATTCGGGTTAAGTTTGAAGATCTTATTCGTCGCCCCCACGGCATCATTCTGGTCACTGGCCCAACGGGTTCGGGTAAAAGTACCACCTTGTATGCGGGTCTGACTGAGATCAACTCAAAAGACACCAACATACTTACTGTAGAAGACCCTATCGAATACGAGCTAGACGGTATCGGTCAAACCCAAGTTAACACTAAGGCTGACATGACCTTCGCCCGTGGTCTGCGCGCAATTTTGCGTCAAGATCCCGATGTGGTGATGATAGGTGAGATCCGTGACTTGGAAACCGCGCAAATTGCGGTGCAAGCATCACTCACTGGTCACATGGTAATTTCAACCCTGCATACCAACACAGCGTCTGGCGCGATAACGCGTTTGCAAGACATGGGCGTTGAGCCATTCCTCGTATCATCGAGTTTGCTCGGTGTGTTGGCGCAACGTTTGATCCGTACCCTTTGTCCAAAATGTAAAATCGAGCACGTGCCCGATGCGCGTGAGCGTGAGTTACTGGGCATAGCAGCCGATGACGACAGACGTATTTTCCGTGCCAATGGCTGTAAATCCTGTGGTAACAATGGCTACCGTGGTCGAACGGGTATTCATGAGTTATTACTGGTTGACGACAATGTCCGCGAATTGATCCATGGCGGCCGCGGTGAGTTAGCCATCGAAAAGTATATCCGTCAGTTTGTGCCGAGCATTCGTCACGATGGCATGAGCAAAGTGCTCGCGGGCATCACCACTCTCGAAGAAGTGCTACGTGTGACTCGCGAGGAGTAATTTATGCCAGCATTTGAATATAAGGCACTGGATGCCAAGGGAAAGCAGCTTAAGGGCGTAATCGAGGCGGATACCGCCAGACACGCCCGCAGCCAGTTGCGCGATCAGCGCATGATGCCCTTGGAAATTCTGCCTGTTTCCGAAAAAGAAGCCAAAGCTAAGAGCAGCAGCTTTTCGTTTTTCAAACGGGGTATCTCGGTCGCTGAATTAGCCTTGATCACCCGTCAAATCGCGACCTTAGTGGCCGCGGGTTTACCGATTGAAGAATCCCTCAAGGCCGTTGGTCAGCAATGCGAGAAAGATCGCCTTGCGAGTATGATCATGGCGGTACGTTCACGGGTGGTTGAAGGTTATAGTCTGGCTGATTCCTTGGCCGAATTTCCACACATTTTCGATGATTTATACCGTGCCATGGTGGCCTCGGGTGAAAAGTCCGGTCACTTAGAAGTGGTGCTCAATCGATTGGCGGATTACACAGAGCGACGCCAACAGCTTAAATCTAAGTTGACTCAAGCCATGATTTATCCTGCGGTATTGACCACAGTGGCGATTGGGGTGATTTCCATCCTGCTGGCGGCGGTGGTGCCAAAAGTGGTTGGACAGTTTGAACACATGGGCGCCGAGTTACCCGCTTCGACCCGCTTCTTGATTTCGGCCTCTGACTTTGTGCAAAACTACGGTGTGTTTGTGGTCATTGCCCTAGTGATGCTGTTCGCGCTCTTTCGGCGCATGTTAAAGTCGCCTGCGTTTCGAATGAAGTACGACAATTTTTTATTGAGCATGCCAGTTGTTGGCCGCGTGAGTAAGGGCTTAAATACGGCACGTTTTGCACGGACCTTAAGTATCTTATCCGCAAGCTCTGTGCCTTTGCTCGACGGTATGCGTATCGCCAGTGAAGTATTGCAGAATGTGCGTGTGCGGGCTGCAGTGGATGATGCGACTGCGCGGGTGCGCGAAGGAACTAGCTTAGGTGCGGCACTGACTAATACTAAGTTGTTTCCGGCAATGATGTTATACATGATTGCCTCGGGCGAAAAGAGTGGTCAGCTTGAGCAAATGTTAGAACGCGCCGCCGATAACCAAGACAGGGAATTCGAGGGTAACGTCAACATAGCTCTGGGGGTGTTTGAGCCTATGCTGGTGGTCAGTATGGCGTGTGTGGTGCTGTTTATCGTGATGGCGATTCTGCAGCCAATCTTAGCCTTGAATAACTTGATTAGCGGTTAATTTTTGAATTTATGGATTATGACCAAGTCGATTGGCATAGGATTTTTTAGGAGAAGTAGTCGATGCAAATGAACAAGAAACATCAAGGTTTTACCTTACTTGAAGTGATGGTAGTTATCGTTATTTTAGGGATTTTAGCCTCTATGGTGGTGCCTAACTTAATGGGTAACAAAGATAAAGCTGACCAACAAAAAGCGGTATCTGACATAGTCGCGCTCGAAAATGCCTTAGACATGTACAAGTTAGATAACGGCATCTACCCAACGACCGAACAAGGTTTAGAAGCCTTAGTGCAAAAGCCAACGATTTCACCTGAGCCACGTAATTACCGTGAGGATGGTTATGTAAAACGTCTGCCAGAAGATCCATGGCGCAATAAGTACTTGCTGCTTAGCCCTGGCGAAAACGGCAAGCTAGATATATTCACTGCAGGCCCAGATGGCCAACCAGGTACCGAAGATGACATCGGTAACTGGAATTTACAGAATTTCCAATAAGATGCTAAAGCTGCGCCACGCTGGTTTCACCTTAATGGAGGTGATGCTAGTGATCTTGTTGATGGGACTCACGGCCGCGGCCGTGACTATGTCTATCGGCAATTCTGGCCCACAACAGGCCTTAGATAGAACGGCGCGGCAGTTTATCGCTGCCACTGAAATGGTGCTCGATGAGACCGTTTTGAGTGGCCAATTTATTGGGATTGTGATTGAGAAAACCAGTTATCAGTTTGTTTTTTATAAAGACGGTAAGTGGGAGCCTTTGGATAAAGACAGGCTCTTGTCTGAAAAGCAGATGGAGCCGGGTGTCGTGATGAACTTAGTGCTTGATGGTTTGCCTTTGGTACAAGACGATGAAGAAGACGATTCTTGGTTTGAAGAACCACTGATTGAGCCCTCTGCCGATGACAAGAAGAAACATCCTGAGCCACAGGTCATGCTATTCCCGAGCGGTGAAATGAGCGCTTTTGAGCTGACGTTTATCGCCAAAACTGACAAAGGTCAGCAGGCCGAAGCGTTAGTGGTCGGCGATGCGCTGGGCAGATTAACCATAGGGCGCCCCGATGAAACGCGCTAAGGGCATGACGTTACTCGAAGTGATTGTGGCCCTTGCCGTGTTTTCGATTGCGGCCGTGTCGATCACTAAAAGTTTGGGCGAGCAGATGGCCAACATGCCAATTCTGGAATCGCGTACTTTGGCACAGTGGGTGGCCGATAATCAGATGGTTGATGCCAGACTCGAGCCGCAGTTTCCTGAAATCGGTAAAAAAGAAGGCCAAGTCGAACTTGCAGGAAAGGATTGGTATTGGCGTAAAGAAGTGGTGAAAACCACGGACGATAATTTTCGCATGATCCGGATTAGCGTGAGTGAAGACGAACGATATCAGCGTATTGCAGCACAAGTGAGCAGTTATGTCCTTAAAACTGACTAGTGTGCAGCGGGGATTTACCCTGCTAGAAATGCTGATCGCCATCGCGATTTTCGCCATGATAGGTTTGGCTTCTAATGCCGTGCTCAGCACTGTGCTGACCAACGATGAAGTGACGCGCGCTTTTTCTACTCGGCTTAAGGCCCTGCAGCAAGGCTTTGGTGCGATTGAGCGTGATCTCGCCCAAATGGTGGCGCGCACACCCAGATTACTCGAAGGGGGTCGAGGTTCGACCGTCTTCCAAACGGGCAATGATATCTTAGACTCGGAATCAGAAGCCTTAGTGTTTTACCGTTTAGGTTGGTTAAATCCCGACGGTTTATTACCGCGGGGCAGCTTACAGTCTGTGGCGTATGTGGTGCATGAAGGGCGACTGGAGCGTTGGTATTTTCCTTATCCTGAGCCTGAATTTGGTGCCGAGCCGATTAAGACAGTGGTCATAGATAAAGTATTGTCGGTGGAATATTCCTTCTTTATGGATGACAAGTGGGAGCGCAAAGTCGAGGCGACTAAGTTGCCTAAAGCGATCGCCATGGAAATTGAGATTGAAGGCTTAGGCAAGATCCAACGTAAGTTCTTGCTGCCACTAGGTGCTGCCGCACCTGACAAGTCCAAAGATGAAGACAATAAAGACGAAAATCCAGACGATGCTAACAAAGATAAAAACGGCTCAGGTAACGGCAATGGAACCGGAAATGGTTCCGGTGACCCAGATTCTGGCGATTCCGGAGACGGCGATCCAGACGCAGAGGGCCGCGAATGAGAACCCAATCTCGGTCTAAACAGCGCGGCGTTGCACTGATCGTCGTGCTCTTGATTGTGGCTATGGTGGTGATCATCGCGACAAACATCACTGGCCGTAATCAGTTATCTATGCGCCGAACCTTAAACTTGGCCCAGTACGATCAAGCCTATTGGTATGCAATTTCCGCCGAAGAACTGGCGAAGAAGATTTTAAAACAAGATTTAGATGACTCTGAAGGTCGAGTCCACAGGCAACAATATTGGGCCATGGCCGATGTGGTGTTTCCAGCGGAATACGGTGAAATCGCGGGCAAGATCACCGATATGCGCGCCTGTTTCAACTTAAATGCCTTGTCCGCGACCACGAAAGAGGTGGAAAACGGTCAACCTAAGCTGCCCTTGGCGGCGAAGCAATATAAGGCTTTGTTGGTGAGATTAGGGATGGACGACTTTAGTGCGGATCGCCTGACTCAGACCTTAAAAGATTATATCGACGAAGACATGACGGCCAGCCCCTACGGCGCCGAAGATGCAGAATATGAATCGCGTAATGTGCCTTACCGTGCGGCCAATACGCTGATGAATCATCGCAGTGAGTTACGCGCGGTGATGGGATACACCCAAGATATCTATTTGAAACTCTTGCCCTATGTTTGTGTGATCCCAGGCAATGATAGGCAATTGCTTAACGTCAATACAGTGGAAGTTGAGCAAGCGGCGCTGTTAGCTGGCATGCTCGATAATCAGATTTCGGTCGGCGAAGCTGAAAGCATTATCAACCAACGCCCCGGCGATGGCTTTGCCAAAATCGAAGATTTTTATGAAAGCTCATCTATGGGCTCGATCAAGTGGGAAGGTGCCATGAAGTCGAGTTTTGTCATCGATAGCCAATATTTTCTGTTGGCCTCGGGGGCGAAAGTCGATAACGCCGTGTTTAGAATGGAAAGCGTGCTCAAAAAGGGCGGCGGTAACAAAATGGAAGTGCTCACCCGTCATTTTGGTGGACAAAAATAATGGCAGTGCTCACCCGTCATTTTGGTGGACAAAAATAATGGCAGTGCTCACCCGGCAGAATCTGGTGGACAAAAATAATAGCAACGAGCTCAGTCACGCTTTCTTGACTGGGACTGGTGGAGAAAAACTGTGAGTGAACGGCTATTTATTCGCTTAGGCAGAACAGCAGAGCAAGCATGCTCTTGGCTCGTTTGGTCTGAGCAAGAACAGGAAATTATCGCCTCTGGCGAGCTCGCCAATGCCCAAGGTTTGTCGACCTTAACTGAGCGTGCGGGTAATCGTCCCGTCGATGTGTTAGTGCCCGCCGCGGCAATGACACTCACTAGCGTGCATTTGCCCGAAAAAGGCCAACGCCAAGCCTTGAAAGCCTTGCCCTTTATGCTCGAAGAAGCCTTAGCCGAGGACGTCGATGCCATGCATTTTACCGTCGGCCCGCGTGATGGCGATGCCTTAAGCGTGGTCGCCGTGGCCCATGAGCAAATGCAGACTTGGCTGAGTTGTTTGACCGAGGCGGGTTTAAAAGTGAAGCGCATCGTACCCGACTGCTTAGCCTTGCCACTGCAAGAGTGCCAATGGGCGGCAATGAATTTTGGTAATGAACTATTACTGCGTACCGGATTAGCCACGGGCCAGAGTTTACCTTTGCCTTGGTTACCGATTGCGCTGGAACAACTTAGGCCCGCACAGGGCGAAGTGTCTGTCGCCAGTTATACCGACATGCAACTCGAAGGAGTTGAGCTTAAGCCGCAGTCACTCGAGCTGCCTATGCTAGTGTTAGCCCGCGGTATTTTGCATGCGCCAGTTAACTTACTGAGTGGCGTTTACACGCCTAAGCGTGAATACAGCAAACAGTTGATGATGTGGAAGAGTGCTGCCATCGTTATCGCCATCGCGTGCGTGCTGGCCTTAGTGAATAAAGGGCTGACCATACATCAAGTCAATGGTCAGATTGCCGATCTTAAAGCCCAGAGCGAATCCATTTATCAGCAGCTGGTGCCGGGGAATTCGCGCATTGTTAACCTGCGTTCGCAGATGGAAAGTCAATTACGCGCATTGCAAGGACAGGGCAGTGGCGCCGAGTTTTTTGCCATGCTCGATGGTTTGCAGGATGCCTTTAAGCAAGTACCTGAACTTAAACCTAATAGCTTGAGATTCGAAAGCGCGCGTAACGAGATCCGCATGCAAGTGAGTGCGAAAAACTACGCGCAAATCGAGAAGTTTAAAGAGATCGTTGGGCGTCGTTTCCAACTCGACGGCGGCACTATGAACAGCGGTGAAGATCAAGTCACCAGTACCTTAACCTTGAGGAGCAAATAAGATGGATAATTTGCGGACTTGGTGGCAAGGGCTCGCATCGCGCGAGCAGCAATTAGTCGGTTTTGGTTCGGTATTCTTAGTCATAGGTATTTTTTATTGGGGTGTTTGGACGCCAATCGCCACTGCCGAGGCCGATGCATTACGTAACCTTACTGCACAGCAACAAACGTTGAACTATGTAAAACAAACGGCGAATAAAATTGCGGGTTTGAAGCAGAACGGTGCTAAACCGACTATGTCGGGCAGTTTAAGCTCAGTGGTTAACCAAACTGCGGGCAGTTATGGATTAGTGATTACTCGCATGCAGCCCCAAGGCGATAAGATCCAAGTGTGGATGGATGATGTTCCTTTTGATGCCTTGTTAGGTTATTTGAGTGAGTTAGTGCAGAAAAAAGGACTTTCACTCGAAAGTGTTGATTTGGCAGAGGCCGATGCCCCTGGCTATGTCAAAGTTAGACGTATCCAACTGTCGCAATAAATTAAGGTGTAGCTGTGAGTTTGATAAAAAAAGTCATCATAGGCGTACTGATTTATTTAGTATTTTTAGTCGTTCTATTTCCCGCTAAGATTGCGATAGCGTTAGCGCCATTACCTGCAAATATCAGTATTTCGGGTGTGAGCGGCAGTATTTGGTCTGGCAGCATAGAAACCTTAAGTATGCCGCAACGCCAGTTAGAACAAGTGCGTTGGGATCTCAGCCCTTGGGCCTTGTTGTTAGGTAAAGTGAAAGTTGATTTTCAAGTGGGCAGCCGTGCAACGCCTGTCAGTGCTAAGGGATTAATCTCTTGGTCTATGGGCGGCTTAAGTGCGCAGGGTTTGCGTTTCGAAGCGCCAGATAGCTTTTTACTCGGCAATGTAAAACTGCCCTTTAAAACCGAAATCTCCGGTGAAGTCAGCCTATTAGTCGAGACGTTAGAGCAAGGTAAACCTTGGTGCGAGCAGTTGTCTGGTAAGCTGTTTTTGAATCAAACCATTGTTAAAAACCAGTTTGGCAACTATCCACTAGGCAATATTGAACTTGGCCTGAGTTGCGTTGATGGCAAAGCGCAATTAGCCACAGATGAAGCTAAAAATCAGCTCGGCATCGTCGGCACTTTGCAGTTAGACGAAGGCAATATGGTGAAAGTAGCAGCTAAGATTAAAGAAACGGCTGAGCAACCAGAAGATATGCGTAAGTCACTGGGTATGCTAGGCAAACGCGGCAGCGACGGTTATTTCCCTGTGGTATATCAGGGGCGTATTCCTGGGTTATAGTGCTGTTTCAGCGCGCGATGATAGATCTGCATTATGATGAAAACGAAGGCACCTTAGGTGCCTTTTTTATTGTCTTTTTATCGTGTTAGATCATTGAGTAGTGAGTGATAGTCGGTAATCGCGGGGAAATCTTGAAAGACTTTGACTGGCTTTTTACTGTCTGGGTTAGCAATCCCCAATTGATGGCCTACGCCGGCAAGTTTAGCGGCCTTGAGTATGGGTTCGCTATCATCGATAAAGAGACAGCGACTTGGCTCAAGTTGAAACTTTTCAAATAAGGTTAGCCAAAATTGCGGATGCTCCTTGGGGTAACCTGTTTCGTGGCTGGAGATCATGGCATCGAGCCCTGTTGCTAGTTCGGTATGTTCAAGCTTTAGGGCGAGACTCTTAGGGTGGGCATTGGTCACCAGAATGCGCTGTTTACCCGCAGCGGCTAAGGCCGCTAAAAACGGCATACTGTCTTGGCGCAGCTGAATGCGATCGACCAAAGTGCGATGCAAACCCATAATGTCGAGTTGTAGCTGCTCCTTCCAATAATCGAGGCAGTACCAATCGAGTGTGCCGACGACTTTCTCATAGGCATTTACGACTAACTGCTGCGCTTCGTCGCTGCTCAGCCCCCGTTGTTTGCTTAATTCCTGCGGCACTAAATTCAGCCAAAAATGATTATCGAAGTGCAAATCCAATAGCGTGCCGTCCATGTCGAGCAGAACCGTATCGATAGTCTTCCAGTTAAACATTGGGTATTTCCTATTCTTTGCATGATGAACAACGCCTGCGATTGACGCATGAGCAGGGTAATTCTCAGTGGTCGCTATGATGATTATTCCCGTAACTTGTATGCTTACATCTTTGTGCTAGTCTTGGATGACTAATTATTTTTAGTCTGAAAATTAAGCGGTTGGATATGGATATCTGTTCTTTTGCCCTATTAGCTCAAGTTCCAAACTCCCTTAGTTTACAGCAAGAGCTGAATGCTTTGCTGCTGCAAGACTGGCTACCCCACGTAAATCAGCGTGATTATCGTCAAGGGGATCAGGGCGGTTGGGATGTGTTGCCTTTGCGCTGCGCCGCCGAGTATCAAACAGCACATCCTATCTTGCAAGCCTTCTCAATCTCTACACCGGATCACTGGCAAGATCTGCCTAGTCTCGAATCGAGCCCTGCATTATGCCGTTTTCTGCAATCTCTAGCCTGCCCAGTGAAATCCGTACGTTTGATGCGCTTACATGCGGGGGCTGAAATCAAACCCCATAGAGATCAAGGGCTCTGCCTAGAGCAAGGTGAGGCAAGACTGCATTTGCCACTGCAAACGAATGAACAACTCAATTTTTACGTGGACGATAAATGTGTACCTATGTAGGCCGGAGAGCTTTGGTATATCAATGCCGACCAAGTCCATTGGGTTGAAAATAAAGGGCAGGATGCGCGGATCAACTTAGTGATTGATTGCGAAGTGAATACTTGGTTAAGGGAGTTAATCGATGCTGCAAAGTTCAGAGCGTGAATTAGAACAGAGTTTGGATGTCGTCGCGTTAACTCAGTTTGCTAACGCGCTATTGCTGTCAACCTCGGCAGGGGAGTCTAAACGGCTAATCGATCCCATATTGGAGCAGTTATGCCAAATAACCGCGGTGGAATTGCACCCTGAGTATTTTTTGGATACTGAGGCGAGTATTACGCCTTTTGGTAAAGCTGTGTCGCTCACTACTGCGGCGCAGTGTGCTGAAGATCCTGAGCGTGGGCGAGTGTTTATTCAGGGCATTTATCAGGCCATACAGGATAAGTTGGCGCTAAATCCGCAACGGCCAATACAGATTTTGTATGCGGGTACAGGACCTTTTGCCTGGTTGTTATTACCTCTGCTGCCGCTGTTTTCTGCAAGTCAGATTCAAGTCTCCTTGCTCGACATTCACCCTGCCTCGTTAGATAAAGTCACCAAGCTTATTGAACACTTTGATTTAGCAGATCGTGTGTCAACGTATGTCTGCGCCGACGCCACAGTTTGGCAACCAGAAGCTGCAGTAAAGTTCGATATGATAGTCTCTGAAACCATGAAGCATCTGCTACAACAGGAGCCTCAAGTCCAGATATTCAGCCACTTACAGGCGTATCTTGCGGATGGCGGCGTGCTGATTCCGCAAAATATTGAGCTAGACGCTTGGCTTGAGTGTCGTACTGTGCAGGATTTTGTGGAGACGCATTATCTAGGGCCTTTGTTTGCACTCAACCTGCAAACTGCGCGCTTACTTGCCGATGGAGATCGTAGCTTCTTGGCTGGTACTTTACTGCTCCCCGATTTCAGCCCGAGTGCGGTAACGCTTAAGTTCACGACTTCCATTCAAGTCTATGGTCATTCCAAGCTGAGCGAAAACCAATCCCAACTCACTCTACCTCGATATCGACGTAAGCAATGGCTTAAGCCTCTTTCATGCCTTGCTTTTCGATATGAGCAGGGCGCTCATCCCGATTTTGTTTTTGATGTTATAGAGCAAAAACCAGTGCTGGTGTCGAGTGACGATCTGAGCTGCTTAGGCATTTATCATTTACAGCGGCTTTGGCAAAAGATACAGCTACGTAAGCGGGGAGTGCCATTCACTGAACGGGTAAATGAATGGCACTTAGATAAAACCTTGCTGGATCTTTGTGGAATAGGGCTAGAGCCGGGTCTAAGAGCTTTATACCAAAACGATCATCAGTCAGCTTTTGTTGCTTACATTCAGCAAATAGCCAAGCTGACAGCCGCGGATATTGCTGGAATTAATCAGCAATTAAGCACTATTTCCCATGGATTAACGCTTTCGCTCACAATGCCAGAAGTCGATGATTTAAATTCAATAGAGGTTGAAGACTCAAATCCGGCTGCAGTACTCAGCGAGTCACAACTCAATTTTTGGCGTAGTGAAGGCTACTTAGTGATCCCGCATGTGCTCTCGGCAGAGCAATGCGCCGCAACTCGAGATTTTATTTGGCAGCAGTTAGGTGCCAATGAACGAGATCCCATCACTTGGTATCAAGCTCATGCGTTTATGCAGAAAATAATGCTACAACTGTTTCGCCATCCGCAACTGGACGCGAATCGACAAGTCCCCAAAATCCGTCAAGTGTTTGAACAGTTGTGGCAGCGAACGGATTTAGTCATGACAACCGATAGAGTCAGCTTTAATCCACCTGAAACGCCAACTTGGCGTTTTCCCGGGCCAGATATGCACTGGGATATGCCACTGCAGCTACCCGTTGAGTTTGGCACTCAAGGGTTAATTTACTTAACCGATACCAGTGTTGACCAAGGCGCATTTTCTTGTGTCCCAGGATTTCATCTCAAGATAGAAGAATGGCTTCTCGAACAAAACAAAAAGCAAAACAAGACGGATATCGAGCTTCAGCAACAGGATTGGAGCAAGTGGCCTATTAAACCCATAGCCGCAAATGCAGGTGATTTAATCATTTGGCACCATGCCTTGCCCCATGGCGCAAGCCAGAATCGGGCTAAACTACCGCGTATGGTGCAGTACATTAACTTTTATCCTATGGCTTGCTAATGGTTGATTTTAAAGAACAACAGCAACGTTATTGGCAATTGTTGCATCAACCAGAGTCATTGTTTTTACTGCATCGAGCGAATGATGTAGAGCATTTTATCGCGCTGATGACGGATTTTCTTGCTTGGCCAGAGCTTAGTTTGGAACACATGCTCGCATTTATTGCTTTGCAGCAAGATAGCTTTATTCCAGATTTAGATCGCTTCAGTCAAGCCTGGTTCCCTTGTCGTTATCACTCACAACATAAAACGGTGAGTTGGGTTCCCGCATTTCATAGGTTATCTAAACCCTTCTTAGAGGACGATATCAGTGATGCTCGTCGTTGTTTGCTCGCCAGTTTTATCCAACCTAAAACCTTGCTCGAACCCCTATTATCCCAACGCGAAAGTTTGCCTATCGTAAATCCAAGTTTGATGATTTTTCACTGGTCGCGTTGTGGTTCGACGCTAGTGTCGAGCAGCTTTGCCCTGCTAGAAACTTGCCGAGTGCTCTCTGAATCTATGCTATGTAGCGATGTTATGCATGATGACCATTGGCCTTTGGCACTAAAACCTCAGCTCGTCGATTTATGCTTAAGACTACAGGGGCGATTGAGGCTGGGCGAGCGTGAGTTAGTGATCAAGTGGAATGCATGGGATCTGGCTTGCTGGCCGATGTTGCTCGAACTTTACCCTAAGAGCCGAGTGTTATGCTTGATACGCAATCCTAAGGATATTATTGCGTCTCATCAAAGAGTTGCTGGGAGGCATATGGCTGGAGGGCAAAGTTTACTTCCAACTGGACTGCATACTCAACAGATGGAAAATACGGATACTGAGCCTAGCTTAGATGAATTTCGTACCACCGTTTTACAGTATTTAGCGCAATTATCTGTCGCTTTACATCAATCTTCTCGAGCTATTCTACTGGATTATCATCAATTAAAAGATTTTAAACCCACAACATTCTCTACCATCTTAGGATGGCCATTATCTGAAGGTGAGATTGAGCGCTGGCAACACCATTGGCATTTTGATGCGAAACAGCAGGGGCAACTATTTACACCTGTTGTTTCAAATGAGCCCGTCCCAATCCGTGAATGTCAAAGCCCATCGTGGCAGCAATTATTAATCACCTATAACCAACTTTTGCAGCGTTTATACTGGGATAAAAGGCATGATGCTAGGTGAGTTAAATCTACCAATAGGCTTGAGTGTTAAAGCTGCTAATACAAATGACGACCCATTTATGGCACAGCTTTTTTATTCTACAAAAACGCTTTTTTATGAACTTGGTTTACCCAGTGAAGTCGTTGAAATCATGCTGGAGCAACAATACCGACTACAGCAAGCCTCTTATCGGGAACAATATCCAAATGCCAACACTTATATCTTGTTTTATCACCAGCAAGCCGTAGGGAAGGTGATGCTCGATATCAGTGAGTATAGGATTCATCTTGTTGATTTTATTATCATACCAAGTATGCGGGGACGCGGTTTTGGTTCGGCCATTTTAGCGGCCATTAAGCAAGAAGCGACGAAACGCCATTTACCAGTCGGTTTATCTGTGGAGAGTGAAAATACTCAAGCTAAAAAGCTCTATCTACAGCATGGGTTTAAGCTCGAAAGTTACTCTGGCGCCTATGAATCTATGCTATGGCGTTAAGTGGAGAGTGATAATTTACACTGATTTATTTTTGTACAATTGTGTTTATTGATTTTTAATGTATGTTTAATTGTAATCAATTTGTTTTGTTTTGTTTTGTTTTGTTTTGTTTTTGATTTAAGCTATCTAGATAGTCCTCTCATCGTGTGATGTGGATGATGTTGTAATCAGCAAAAGGAACTCGCTGTCGATTAAATGTCGTGAGTAATCATTTCGTTGAAAAACGTTAAATAGACAAAATCGTGATTTTAAGGAGAAAAACAATGTCTGATCCATTTATCGGTCAAATCTCTATGTTCGCTGGTAATTTCGCTCCCCGTGGTTGGGCCTTTTGTGATGGGCAATTATTGTCCGTCTCGCAAAACTCTGCGCTTTTTGCAATTCTAGGCACCACATATGGTGGCAATGGCCAAACGACTTTTGCACTGCCTAACCTGCAAGGGCGTGTGCCTGTGCATCAAGGCCAAAGCCCTGGCATGAGTCAATATAACCTTGGACAAACGGGTGGGACTGAAAATGTGACATTGACTGCCAATGAATTACCCGCGCATGTTCATTCCGTGGCACTAAATGGAACAGGAAATACGAGCGTTGCATTGGGAGCTTCCTCCGCTAACGGTAATACCGCTATTCCAGGGCCAACCACGGTACCCGCCAAAGTGGTTAGTGGGCTAACTGCTCTCAATGCTTTTAGCAATACTGCACCAGACACCACACTGTCGCCTGCGACAGCCACCACAACGGTTAACGTAAATGGAAATACTGGTATTGCCGGTAATAATATGCCTGTGCATATCGTACAACCTTACCAAGTTGTTAATTTCATTATTGCTCTTGAGGGCCTTTTCCCTTCTCGTAATTAAATCTGAAACAATATGGTTTAAATCTGTAAGTGCAAATGCGCGCAAGGATTGTGCGCTACTTGTATTTAAAACAAGCTAATTTAGGGGATGTGTCATGCTGCAACATGCTTACAAAATGATTCATGCTTTTAAGCATATTATGACTAGATTCTGTCATTCTTATTTGAAAATGTTCATTGTAGGCAGTTTTTTTGCGATGACCTCCCTCTATGCTAGCGCACAAAACCGTTCTTTTGACTTTACAACTGGTGATACCGTAACGCTGACAAATGCGGGATCTGCGCTAACTAATCGAACAACATTTACACTGGAGTTTTGGGCCAAATTTACTAACGTCAGTGGGACCATCAATTTAGTGGATTTCACTGGCGGTGCTGATGCAGGTGGCCTCATCTTGAACTCAAGTAAACTAACTGTCGATCTTGAGTGTGATTTTGGTTGCCTGACAGAAAGTAATGTTTTGTCGTTAAGCACAGGAACCTGGTATCACATTGCAGTTGTATTTGATAACGGGACTTGGGATTTTTATGTTGATGGTATCGCACAGGGAATAAACGTTTTAGATCAAGGCGCCCGTAGTAGCGTTCCTAATTATACGGGATTTGGAGTAAACAATCTTGTGTTTGGGTTGCAGAACCACGGAGCGGTAGATGATTTCGTCGGTAGTATCGATGATATACGTATGTGGAGTAGTGCGCGCACGCAAGTGCAAATTCAAAATAACCGCAGTATCGAGTTGGTAGGCAATGAATCCGGCCTGCTGGGGTATTGGAAGCTGAATGAAGCCAGCGGTACGACAGTCAACGATAGCCAGACTAATTCCTCCATGTTAACAGGTACTAGCAGCGGTATCGGGTATAACGCAACGGGTGCATTTGTTACCGATTCTGTCGCCCCTACAGTAAGCTCTATCACAGCCAGCACTGCAAACGGTACTTACAAAGTCGGGGATGTTATTAGTGTAGAGGTTAATTTTGATGAAGCAGTATTGGTGACTGGTACACCTCAACTCACACTTGAAACAGGCACCACTGATCGCACCATTAACTACGCCAGCGGTAGTAACTCCAGTACGTTAACATTCAATTACACCGTTCAGTCTGGCGATACTTCGGCCGATTTAGATTATGTTGCTACCAATTCATTGATGCTAAATAGTGGCACTATTCGCGACGCGGCAAGTAACAACGCCACCTTGACCTTGCCTTCTCCCGGTACCGCAAACTCTTTGGGTGCGAATAGAAATATCATTATCGATGGCGTGGCCCCGACGGTTTCATCTGTTAATGCCAGCACCGCGGACGGTACTTACAAACTGGGCGATGTCATTAGTATTCAAGTCAACTTTAGCGAAGTGGTCAGCGTCACTGGTACCCCGCAACTAACGCTGGAGACGGGTACAACTGACAGAACTATTGACTACGTAAGTGGTAGTGGTTCCAGTACGCTGACATTCAACTACACCATTCAGTCCGGCGATACGTCCAGTGACTTAGATTATGCCGCCACTAACTCCTTGGCATTGAATAGCGGAACCATCCGCGATGCCGCTACTAACAATGCGACCCTCACATTGGCGTCCCCTGGTGCAGCTAATTCACTGGGCAATAATAAAGCGCTGGTAGTGGACGGCATTGTGCCCTCGGTGACGAGCACCGCACCTTCTGGTGGTGCAGTATCAACAGATACCAGTGTTGATTTCACCGTTAACTTCAACGAATCAGTCAACAATATTTCTATCGATGATTTTGCCTTGGGTACTACCGGTGGCGCGACTGCCACTATAGTCAGCGTCTCCGCGAGTTCAGGCTCCAGCGTGAATGTGACAGTGAGCGGTATTACGGGTAATGGCACCATCAAACTCAACCTGAATGCATCGACCAATATCAGCGATGCAGCGGGTAACGCTGGCCCTGCAGCCTATACCAGCGGCTCAACTCATACAGTGGCTATCCCGACAGCCCCAGATGCTCCTACTATTGGCGCTGCAACGGCAGGTATTGGGCAAGCCTCTGTGGCTTTTAGCGCACCTGCAAATAATGGCGGCGCTGCCATAACGGGTTATACAGTAACATCTAACCCTGATGGCATTAGTGCTGGTGGTAATGGATTTACAACTTCTCCGATAACGGTAACAGGCCTAACAAATGGTACGGCTTACACCTTTACTGTGACGGCAACTAACACCATTGGAACAAGCTCTGCATCAGGTGCTTCAAATTCAGTAATACCCAAAGTTAACCAGACAATTACTTTTGCTAATCCGGGGGCGCAAAATTTCGGCACTAGTCCGACGTTAACTGCAACATCAGATTCATCGTTAATTGTCAGTTTCAGTTCATCGACACCAGCAGTTTGTACGATTACGAGCAGTGGAACCCTGACCTTTTTGTCAACGGGTTCCTGTACTATCGATACAGATCAGAGTGGTAACGCGAGTACCAATGCTGCAAGCGCTGTAAGTCAAACCTTTATGGTGAATGCCGTAGTGCCAAGTGCCCCTACGATTGGCACCGCAACGGCAGGGAATGCCCAGGCATCGGTTAACTTTACTGCGTCCGCAAGTAATGGTGGTGCTGCAGTTACTAGCTATACAGTTACGTCCAACCCCAGTGGTTTTACCGGTACGGGCGTGGGTTCACCCATTTCGGTGATAGGATTAACCAATGGAGTGGCTTATACCTTCACTGTTACCGCGACTAACTCGGCGGGTACAGGTGCTGCATCAGCAGCATCTAATTCCGTCACACCGGCATCACCGCAGACAATTACCTTCGCCAATCCAGGGGCGCAGAATTTTGGTACCTCGCCAACCTTGACTGCGACATCAGACTCAGGATTAACCCCGACCTTTACTTCATCAACCACAGGAGTGTGTACTATTTCTTCTGGCGGGTTATTAAACTTCGTTTCCGTGGGTACTTGCACTATCAATGCCGATCAAGCGGGCGATAGCAGCTATTTGGCAGCGACGACTGTCAGTCGCTCATTTAGTATCAGTGCGGTTGTACCGGGTGCGCCAACTGCAGCGAGTGCGACTGCTGGCGATACTCAAGCCAGTGTGACCTTTAGTGCGCCAATTTTTACCGGTGGTGCAGCTATTACTGGTTATACAGCAACGTCAAATCCCGGTGGCTTCACTGGGGTGAGTGCTAGCTCACCGCTGACAGTAACTGGTCTTACTAATGGTGTAGCATATACATTTACCGTCACGGCTACTAACTCGGTGGGGACGGGAGCCGCTTCTACTGCAACTAGCTCTACCACGCCTAAAGCGATACAAACCATCACTTTTGCAGACCCTGGTGCTCAAAGTTTTGGTACCGCACCGACGCTCATTGCGTCAGCAAGCTCAGGCTTAACAGTGACTTTTACATCATCAACTACAGGAGTTTGTACTATTACCGCTGGTGGCGCCTTAACGTTCGGTAGCCCTGGCACCTGTACCATTGATGCGAATCAAGCGGGAGATGGCAGTTACTTAGCTGCGGCTCAGGTAAGTCGCTCATTCACTGTGAATGCTGTCGTTCCAGGCGTGCCAACCATAGGAGCGGCTAGTGCAGGTGACAGCCAAGCGAGTGTGAGTTTTACCGCTCCGATATTCAATGGTGGTTCGTCAATCACGGGGTACACAGTGACCTCAAGCCCAGGTGGTTTCCACGCTTCGGGGGCAGCTTCCCCTATTACAGTCACTGGGCTTGCAAACGGTAGTCCTTATACCTTTAGTGTCGTAGCAACGAACGCGATTGGCAGCAGTAGTGCGTCAGTGGCGAGTAACTTGGTAACGCCAAATGGCGCCCCAGTCATTAGTGGTACGCCGACCTTAAGTGTTAATCAAGATGTGTCGTATCAGTTTACGCCTACAGCGTCTGACTCTGTGGGAGATGTACTTAGCTTTAGTATTGCTAATAAACCTGCATGGGCGACATTTAACACAACAACAGGAACGCTGTCAGGTACTCCCTCTAATCAGGATGTTGGTGTAACTAACGGGATTATTATCAGTGTTTCTGATGGTGCTTTGTCTGCGAGTTTACCCGCATTTAATTTAAGTGTAGTGAACA
>NZ_VXCT01000057.1:0-33282 GCF_052850535.1 Shewanella sp. 1180_01 | reverse complement strand
TAAGCATTTATTGCCTAAAGTTAATTCATACTCCTGTAAACGCAGCTACGGCTATGGCTAAAGTCATTGGACTCGGTGGAATTTTCTTTAAAAGTGCAGATCCCGTTACCTTGGCAACTTGGTATAAAACCCATCTTCAGGTCCCCATTGAAAACTGGGGCGGCGCCGCGTTTTATCACACAGATAAAGCGACACTCGGCTACCATGTTTGGACGCCCTTCGCCCATAGCACTGACTATTTTGCGCCTTCAGATAAGAGCTTTATGTTCAATTTTATCGTTGATGATCTGGCCCAAGCGCTCACGCAGGTCGAACAAGGTGGCGGTCAGCTCGTAGGTGGCATTGAAGATTCAGAGTTTGGCCGCTTTGGCTGGTTTATCGATCCCGACGGCAATAAAGTCGAATTATGGCAGCCAAGTGTTATTCCTCCGGAAAAATAGCCCGTCTCAATAAAGCGACATCAAGCTGATATCGCCAACTTGTCTCCCTCAAATATTAAGCGGCATCTATCCCGAATAAACCCAGTGCATGACTTAGGTTTATTGGGTATCGTAGGCTGAGTTTATCTAATCAAGAGATTCTTTTTATGGAAAAAAACAACATCCTTCCTGCCCTGCTGCTGGGCGGTTTCCTTTGTGCTGGGCTTGTGTATGTTGGCCAGACAGCGAGTACAGCGTTATTGCAGATGAAAGCCATGGAACGCACAGTGACAGTCAAGGGCTTAGCGGAAAAAGAAGTCAAAGCCAACGTGGCAATTTGGCCAATCAATTTCACTGAGGTCGATAATAATCTGCCTAAACTCTACGAGACGGTTCAGCAAAAAACCGACCGCGTCGTGGCGTTTTTAAAGGAACAAGGCTTTAGCGATAGCGAAATTACGATTTCATTACCTTCAATTGAAGATCGCCAAGCACAAGGTTATGTCGACCCCAACGTCAGATACCGTTACTCGGCAAAGGTGAACCTATCGGTTTATACCCCGCAGATTGATTTAATGCTCAATACTCGTAAGCAGATGATTAGCTTAGTGAAGGAAGGCATAGCGATCGCCAGCCAAGAGTATGACAATCGCACCGAATTCCTGTTTACCGATCTCAATTCAGTCAAACCTATGATGGTACAAGAAGCCACTCAAAATGCTCGTGAAGTAGCGGAAAAATTTGCTAAGGATTCAGATTCTCGCCTCGGAAAAATTAAAACCGCTAGCCAAGGCCAGTTTACTATTTCGGATCGCGATAACAGCACGCCTTACATTAAACAAATTCGCATTGTGTCCACACTCACCTACTATTTAAATGACTAAATCTTAGGCTTAGTCAGAACTCACTGAAACGATGGGAATAAGGCACTTATGGGCCTTATTCCTAAATTAGGGAAATACACTATATTAAATTTTTCTAATAAATATTGATTGCCTATTGAAAACAACTCCATTAGAATTTACTCATGAATTACATCTGGGATGATATTAATTATGACGTCAATTTCTCGCGTTCTTTTCTTACTGCTGGCGCTTGCCAGTACTCAAGTTCAGGCTGCCTCAGTCGAAACCATCGAAGTCTTAACTAAACCCTACGCCAATTGGGTCACCTTAGATGCCACCATAGAAGCAGTAAAAGCGGCGACTGTGTCAGCGCAGACCTCTGGTCGTATCGTCAAACTCAACTACGATGTTAACGATGTTGTCCCCGAAGGAGCCGCCCTACTAGAGATAACCAGTAAAGAGCAAGGCGCTGAACTCGCAAGCTTTGAGGCTGATTTAGCTAAAGCCAGAGCCTTGAATGTTGAAGCACAGGCGCAATACAAACGTTATAAAGAGTTATTCCCCCAAGGCGCGATTTCTAAGGGCGCGATGGATGAAGCCACCGCCAATGCTAAGGCCACAGAGCAAGCCGTAACCGCCGCGCAAGCCCGCGTCATCAAAGCCAGCGAATCCTTAAAATACACTGTGGTATCAGCGCCTTTTAGTGGTGTAGTCACAGAGCGTTTTGTCGAACTGGGCGAAACCGTGAGCCCAGGACAAGCACTACTTTCAGGGTTTTCCGCGAGTCAAATGCGCGCCATTACCCAAGTGCCGCAGCGTTATATCAATCAGTTGAAAAACGCCCCCGAATTCCTCGTCCGTTTAAGTGATGGCCGCGAGTTAATCTCAAAGGATCTCACTATTTTTAGTTTTGCCGATCCCGTCAGCCACAGCTATCAAGTACGCATTAATCTGCCTGAAAATGAAGCGAATCTTCAACCCGGCACGTGGGCAAAAGCTTCCTTTAAAAATGGCGAGCGAGAAAAAATCCAACTGCCCACCTCTGCGCTACTCACAATGAACGAACTGAGCAGCGTTTACCTTAAAAAGGGCGAAGAATTTGTACTCACCCAAGTCCGTGTTGCTAGTCCCTTAGATGGCGAGGTCGAAGTGCTGGCGGGCCTGAAGTCGGGCGACAAGGTTGCCGTTGATGCCTACCAAGTGTTGCTCAACAAAAAGCAATAAATTCCCTAGCGACTTAAGCTTTGTCGAGGTTGTTTTATGAAACATGCTCCAGTACCACAGACCACACTTGGGATTTCCGGTCGAATTGCCGCCGCCTTCCAAAATAGCGCCATCACGCCGCTATTAGCGCTTCTCGGACTCTTGCTTGGCTTATTCGCTATTTTGGTGACGCCAAAGGAAGAAGAGCCGCAAATTGATGTCACCTTTGCCGACGTGTTTATTCCTTTTCCCGGCGCGACACCTACGGAAGTTGAAAACTTAGTCACCTTGCCAGCGGAACAAGTGATCTCCGAAATCAAAGGCATAGATACTCTGTACTCGTTCTCCCAACCCGATGGCGCGCTGATTATCGTCATCTTTAAGGTAGGCGTCGCGCGCAATGATGCCATCGTCAGCCTATACAACCAGATTTATTCCAACATGGATAAATTGCCAAGAGGCGCAGGGGTGGGTGATCCGCTAATTAAACCCCGCGGCATCGATGATGTGCCGATTGTCAGTTTGACCTTGTGGTCAAAGGACAGACAAGTCTCTGCCGAGCAACTGACCCATGTCGCCCTTGGGTTAGAAACCGAAATTAAGCGCATTCCCGGTACCCGCGAAATCTATACCGTTGGCCAGCACGACATGGTGGCCAACATACGTATCGATCCCGCCAAGATGAACAGCTTTAATCTGACCTACGACAAATTAAGACAAAGCCTGAATGACAATAATATGGTCTCTATGCCCGCATCCTTAGTGCAAGGTAATCAAGAGATTAAAGTTCAGGCGGGGCAATTTTTACAATCCATAGACGATCTCAAGCAACTAGTTGTCAGTGTCTATCAAGATAAACAAGGCAAGCATATTCCGATTTATTTGGCGGATATTGCCGAAATCAGCTTGAAGAGTGACATCCCTAAACAGAGCGTTTGGCACGCAGATAAAACCGATATTTATCCCGCCGTCACCATCGCGATTGGTAAACAAGCGGGCCAAAATGCCGTCGATATCGCCGACAGTGTCATTGAGCGGATTGCTAAGGTCGACAATGTGTTGATCCCCGCGAATGTCGAAGTCACAGTGTCACGTAACTATGGCGAAACCGCGGCAGATAAAGCTAATACTCTTATTTTAAAACTGATTTTTGCCACCAGCGCCGTTGTTATATTGGTTTTTTTAACCATGGGCGCACGCGAATCCTTAGTCGTGGGTGTGGCCATTATTATCACACTGGCGATCACCCTTTTCGCCTCTTGGGCGTGGGGATTTACCCTAAATCGCGTGTCCTTGTTCGCCTTGATTTTCTCCATCGGCATCTTGGTCGACGATGCCATAGTCGTGGTCGAAAACATCCACCGGCACATGGCGCTCGGCAAAAAGTCCTTTAGTGAGCTTATCCCTGTGGCGGTCGATGAAGTCGGTGGTCCGACGATTCTGGCGACGTTCACTGTTATCGCGGCACTGCTACCGATGGCCTTTGTGTCAGGCTTAATGGGGCCTTACATGAGCCCTATTCCCATCAACGCCAGTATGGGCATGTTGATTTCTCTGGTGGTTGCCTTTGTCGTCACCCCTTGGCTTAGTCGTAAACTGCTGAAACACAATGACAAGCACGATAGCCCCCAAGCCTCACACGAGGATGAAGCCGAAACTAAGATGGTGCGTCTTTTCACCCACTTAATTGGTCCTTTCCTGCTGGGGAAAAATGCCCGTAAGGCAAGAATGGGACTGGCTGCCGGCGTATTTGTGTTAATCGGCATCGCGATCGCGCTCCCCGTGGGTCAGCTTGTAGTGCTAAAAATGCTGCCCTTCGATAACAAGTCCGAGTTTCAAGTGATGGTAGACATGCCAGAAGGCACTCCCGTAGAGCAAACACAGAGAGTGCTACAGGATTTGAGTCGCTATCTAACGACTGTCCCTGAAGTCGAGCATCTGCAGTTATATGCGGGTACTAACGCGCCAATGAACTTTAACGGCTTAGTGCGCCACTACTTCCTGCGCCACAGCCAAGAACTTGGCGACATTCAAGTGAACCTAGTCGATAAAAAACACCGCAAACGCGACAGCCACACCATAGCGGTATCGGTGCGAGACGAATTGCAGCAAATTGGCGAGCAATATCAAGCCAATATCAAAGTGGTTGAAGTGCCACCTGGACCGCCAGTATGGTCGCCGCTGGTTGCCGAAGTGTATGGCCCAAGCCCCGCAATCCGCGAGCAAGCCGCTTACGAGATGCAGGCGCTGTTCCATGAAACCAAAGATGTGGTCGATATCGATATTTTCTTGCCCGCTGCCCAGCAAAAATGGCAGGTGATGATCGACCGCAGTAAAGCCAGCCTGATGGCCGTGCCCTATAGCAATATTGTCGACTTGATTGCCACCTCCGTTGGCGGCAAAGACGTGAGTTATTTACATCAAGCCCAGCAAAAACAACCGATACCGATCCGCCTGCAATTAAACGAAGGTGCGAAAGTCGATTTAGAGCAAGTGCTGAATATGAAGTTACTGAGCCAAACGGGGCAATCCGTGCCTGTGTCTGAGCTAGTTACCATCAAACGCGGCAAAATCGATGCACCGATTATCCATAAGAATATGATCCCTATGATCATGGTTGTCGCCGATATGTCAGGGCCACTGGACAGCCCACTCTACGGCATGTTCGACATGGCGGGCAAAATTGATGGCGCCGATGGCTTAGGGTTTGATCAGCATTATATTCACCAACCCACAGGGCTAGACTCGGTCGCCGTGTTGTGGGATGGCGAGTGGAAAATCACCTACGAAACCTTTAGAGACATGGGCATCGCCTATGCGGTCGGCATGATCGCCATTTATCTCTTGGTAGTGGCGCAGTTTAGATCGTATCTCGTGCCGCTCATCATCATGGCGCCAATCCCATTAACTGTGATTGGTGTAATGCCAGGCCATGCCCTGCTCGGAGCGCAATTCACCGCGACGTCCATGATAGGCATGATAGCGCTGGCTGGGATTATTGTGCGTAACTCCATATTATTGGTCGATTTTATCAATCAAGAAACTGCATCCGGCGTGCCCTTTGAGCGGGCAGTAATCCACTCGGGTGCCGTGCGAGCCAAACCCATTATGCTCACCGCATTAGCGGCCATGATAGGGGCGCTGTTTATCCTTGATGATCCGATTTTCAATGGCTTAGCGATCAGTCTGATCTTTGGTATTTTTATCTCGACCATACTGACCTTAGTTGTCATCCCAGTGCTGTACTACACAGCAATGAAAAACCGCATGAATACTGTTCAGATACAAACACAAAACTAACCACAACAAAGGCCATCACCAAGATAGCCTCAAGGAGTAAGGTATGTCATTAGAACGCAGCATTATGGCTTTTGCCGGATTTATGGTGTTACTGTCACTGGTGTTAACCGCCTATGTGCACCACAACTTTCTGTGGCTAACCGCATTTGTTGGCGCTAACCTGTTTCAAAGTGCTTTTACTGGTTTTTGCCCTGCCGCCATGGTTTTACGCAAATTGGGTGTAAAATCAGAGGCTGAAATTGCCAAGCAAAGCTAAGCCACACAAAGTCACTACTTAATAGTTAAGACTTAAGATTTAGGTGAGCAAGTACCCGCTTGGCTAAAACAAGCTTGCCCAAAAAATCGTCAAGGAGAGATAAAGTGACCCACAACCTAGTAACCCGTGGCCAAAGCCTGATGCGCTTAGCCCTGTTAAGCCTGCAGTCGCTGGTACTCATGCCACTATTGCTAATGCCCATGATGGCCAGCGCCGCCGACCAAGACCCTGTCATCGCATGGGATAAAATTGCCGCAGGCGCTATGGTGCTCGATGTCAGAACGCCCGAAGAATTTGCCGAAGGTCATCTAGCCAATGCGGTAAATATTCCCTTTGAGCAAGTGGCAGACGAGTTTGCTAAGCGCGGCATCGCCAAAGATGCCCCTGTTGTCTTGTATTGCCGCAGTGGCCGCCGTAGCAGTATCGCAACCGAAGCCTTAGTCGCTGCTGGATACACTCAAACCTATAATGGTGGCGGTTATTCCACCTTAGTTGAGGCACAAAAAACGCCCGCTAAGTAATTCACAGCCATCGAATAGGCTCTAGTGCGCTAGTGCGGGAAAGCAAGTGTAAATCACTTAAGCACTGTCACCTCGCTCTAGTCATTAAGCTTTAACCCCTAAAAGCGCCCTAAGGCGCTTTTTTATTGTCTAAGTGAATAAGCTTACTTTACGCAATAGCCTATCAATCAACATTGCTTTATATAAAAAGCTTTTTATCCACCCCAACATTAGACTTCTAAAATGGCGGGCGAATGGCGAGATATTGAAGTGTCTTATTAGCGTAAATCGATTCAGGTAAAAAGTAGTAATCGTTTTCGCTGCTACACAAGTAACATCAATGAGCCGATGTATGGCAAAAAATTAACTATCTAACATGTTCAAAACGTAGATGACCTTCATTAACGCCAGTCTCACTAAAACCATTGGAAATCAAAACCCTTTTTGATGCTTCATTTTCCGCTGAAGTATGAGCAATAATGTTCTTTGTTTTTTCAAAAGAGTAAGCATGGGAAACGAGTGTATTAACAATTTCAGTAGCATAGCCACGACGCTGCCACTCAGGTAGCACTGAATAACCAATTTCAACCATCCCATGACTATCTGGAGGTCCAAAATAACCACCAGAGCCAACTAGCGTTCTTTCTCCTGAAACAGGATTAATATCAATTGCATACCAGCCATACCAACCTTTTGCTGCTTCACCGCCATTTTCATAGCAAGCAAGGAAAAACGCCATTGCATCACAATCGTATTCGCCACAAGGCCAAGCATTTGAAACAATTGCATTTAATTTTTCAGCAAGTAACTGTGGTGTTTCAAGCTCTATATGAAGATGATCAGTTGAAGAAGATATCAATACGATCCGCTTAGATGTTATATTTTTTATAATTTTTATTGACTCCAATTTAGGATTTATAGTACACAGCCTTAAATTCGTGCACTCACTCGCTTAAACCATGCCACAAGAAAACAACTTAACCTCATGAATTAATTTAACTTACCACCCATCCAATAGACACGCTATTAGGCAAAATGCTTATATGTTAAATTTTGTAAAAATGCGAAAAATCAAACTTATATATGCAGATTATTAGAAGTAAAGCGCCACACTAATGGGCGTGATAAAAATTTAAATGAATATATTTTTTAGACTGTTCTAACGATGAAAAATAAATCAGATTATTTAAAATTTTTAATTGAAAGTTATCGACATAATTAGCCTCACAAACATAATTGAAGCATGTACGAGTTTGCAGTGGTAGCTCATATCCTGTACCGCTATTTTGGATAATGTTCACTCAGCATTTACCGTTAACAGCCAGATCGCATGCTTTCACTTCTCGTTTTGCCGCTCACATTCCCCTTCAAAAAACACCTCAACAAATTAACGTGAATGGCTTAGCCGTCGTCAATGAATTGGCAACCGCCACTCCCTTGACAGGATTTTGCAACAATTTCGCATAATCAATCACTTGAGAAAATCTTATTATTATCCTTAAACTTTAAAGTTCAATTTAGTTATTTATAATCACTAAAAAATATATGCATAAATTTCAATGCCATGAAAACAAACAAATCAATATAAAGTACTCATATTGACCGTAAATTCGCATTTGCTTATTCATTTTTACCACATAAAAAAACAAAAACTTGAATATAATTTGGTTACAACTCGTTACACCTTGAATTTATATTCACATTAACTGCTTATAAAATCTAGCTTTTTACAAGCAGTCGTACCATTAACAATTGGTTTACAAATACTTTAGTCGCAGATAGATTCACTAACCGAGTAGCATCTGAGTCGTAGTTATTCTTATGAAACATAAAATAATAATGATTAACACTAAATTGACCATGGAAGAAGAACATGACAATCAACAGAACCACTAAAATAGCGTTAAGCCTTTCAAGCTTAGCTATTGCGATCTCAGCCGGTGTACAAGCAGCACCACAAGCCCCAGGTTTTGCCGCAGCATTACAAGCACAAACCTCTCCACTGCCAAAGCGTTACATTGTGAAATTTAAAAACGCCGATGCAGCGGCCATTATGTCGGCCAGCAATGTGCAATCAATGGGTGATCAGCAATCAAGTGACGCGACAACTGATGCGCTGCCAAGCACGATGAATTATCAGCCACAAATGGCGGAAATCAGTGCCCAGCACACTGCATTGAATAAAGTGCAAGCGAAGGAAATGAAGCGTATCGGCCGCAGTAACAGTTACTCGGTCAAACTCGATGCAAACGGCATCAATGCGTTAAAAAAACGCGCCGATGTGGAATATGTTGAAGAGGATATGCCGCGTCACTTACTGAGTGAAAGCACGCCTTGGGGTCAAACCTTTGTGGGGGCTACTCAGTTAAGCGATAGCCAAGCGGGCAACCGCACGATTTGTATTATCGATTCTGGCTACGATCGTAGTCACAGCGATTTAAGTGGCAATAATGTCACGGGCACCAATAACTCAGGCACAGGCAACTGGTTCGAGCCAGGTAACAACAACGCCCACGGTACTCACGTTGCGGGCACGATTGCGGCAATTGCTAACAACGACGGCGTGATCGGCGTAATGCCAAATCAAAATGCCAATATTCATGTCGTAAAAGTGTTTAACGAATCTGGCTGGGGTTACTCTTCATCCTTAGTGGCCGCGGTAGATACTTGTGTTGCAAACGGCGCTAACGTTGTCACTATGAGTTTAGGTGGTGCGGGTTCGAGCACCACTGAGCGTAACGCTCTGGCTGCCCATTATAATAATGGTGTTCTCCTGATTGCCGCTGCAGGTAACGATGGCAATAGTGCTCACAGCTATCCAGCATCCTACGATGGCGTGATGTCAGTCGCCTCAGTGGATAATCATAAAGACCACTCTGCATTTTCCCAATACACCAACCAAGTTGAAATATCTGGCCCAGGTGAAGCGATTCTGTCGACGGTTACCCGTGGCGAAGGCCGTTTAGCCGATATTACTATCGGTGGTCAGTCTTACTTTGATTCAGGTGTGGTGCCTCATAATCGCCTCATTTCATCGGGCGGCAACTATGTGGCAGCACCATACAATGGTACAGCGACAGCTACGCTTGCCGAATGTAGCGTCAGCGGAACTAGCTTCAACTGCGGCAACATGACCAATAAAATCTGTTTAGTGGAACGTGTTGGCAATCAAGGCACAAGTTACCCTGAAATCAATGCGGCTAAAGCCTGTAAAAATGCCGGTGCAAGTGCGGCGATTGTTTACAGTAACTCTGCATTACCGGGCTTACAAAACCCCTTCCTTGTCGATGCTAACAGTGAAATCAATATGGTTTCCGTATCTGTGGATCGCGCAACAGGTTTAGCACTGCGTAATCAATTGGGCGCGACAGTAACCGTCAGCAACCAAGGCAATAAAGATTACGAGTACTACAACGGTACTTCGATGGCGACGCCACATGTGTCAGGTGTTGCAACCTTAGTCTGGAGCTATCACCCTGAGTGTAGCGCGGCGCAAATTCGTAACGCATTGAAAATGACCGCAGAAGATCTTGGTACTGCGGGTCGTGACAACTACTATGGTTACGGTTTAGTCAATGCTGTTGCTGCGAAAACCTTCTTAGATGCCTCTTGTTCTGGTCCAACGGGTCCTGTTGATCCAACACCAACCGATGGCGTGTTAGTTAACGGTGTGGCTAAAACGGGCTTAGGCGGCGCAGCGAGTGAAGAACTGCACTTCTCCTTTGACGTACCACAAGGCGCAACTAACTTAGGCTTTGTAATGAACGGTGGTACAGGTGATGCGGACTTGTATGTGCAATATGGTGCAGCGCCAACTACAGCTAACTATGATTGCCGTCCGTATAAAAGTGGCAATAGCGAGTCTTGCCCAATCACCAATATCCAATCAGGCACTTACTACGCCATGCTGAAAGGCTACTCTGCCTTCACTGGTGTGTCATTAACAGCAAGCTACACAGCATCTAGCGGCGGTACTCCACCGACTGCGCCTGCAAGCTATAGCAACACTGATAACTACAACATCCCTGATAACAAAGCTGCAGGGATCACTAGCCCAATCACAGTCACTCGCACAGGCGATTCAGGCACTGTGAATGCGGTCGTGAACATAGTCCACCCTTATATTGGTGACTTGAAAGTACAGCTGATCAGCCCTTCTGGTAAAACAGTTACATTGCATAGCAACACAGGTTCAGGTGCTGCCAATATCAACAAGAGCTATACCGCTGATATGACGGGTGCGAATTCGAACGGCGTATGGAAGTTAAAAGCCGTAGACAGTGGCCGTGGTGATGTGGGTTATATCGATAGCTGGGAGCTGAGCTTCCAGTAAGTCGAAATCGATACTCATTACTGAAAAATGAAAGTAATAAATGAAAAGAGCCTGCAATCGCAGGCTCTTTTTTTACAAGACATGTTATGCAATATCTTTGAGGATTTCAGGTTCGATCAACACGCTGGTCTCATTATCCGATAGCCAAATTTGGCCTTCGCTGATAGAAACCTGCAATGCCATATTGCGCCCAACAAAGGCTTCCATCGCCGTGACCGACTCTTCGGTAATATTCCACACGGTTAAATTCTGGTAACGCTCTAACGCCTGCTGATTCTGTTTCCACCAAATGGGTACACTGCGGCCACCATAGGTAAATAACTGCACGACTTTGGCACGGCCACTGGCCTTTCGCAGCCATTTCTCATCGGCCTGACCAAACTCAACCCACAGATCAATTTCGCCTGATAGGGTTTTGTCCCACAGCTCTGGCTCGTCATCGACGCACAAACCTTTACTGAAACTTAAGGTTTCGCTGGCATTCACAATAAACGCCAGTAAACGCACCATCATGCGGCCATCGGTTTCGGAAGGATGCTGGGCAAGCGTCAATTGATGGTCTTGGTAATAATTCCGATCCATATCGGCTATCTGTAAATTGACCTTAAACACGGTCGCTTTGAGGGCCATAGTCATCCTAAATGCAGAGTGAAATCCTGAAACAGCGAAATCCTAAAATAAGGCTGCCGAGTCTACCTGAGACTCGGCATTAGCTCAAACGAACAATAGGATACGTCCATCAAATCGAACAGAAAGTGCAATCGGACAGAAGTCAGAATCGATAAGAGGTTAAATCGCGCCGGGTCGCAAATGCTTAGCCATGGGGAAATGCGCCTTCAACAGACTGATTTTTTGCGTATCGGCCACCAGCAACATGCGAGTGCCCTGCTCGTACTGCTGACTCAATTCACTGAGTGCGGGTAACTCACCACGATTAGCGTCTCGACGCACTAATTCTGCCAATTCGTCGCTCAAATCGCCTTGGCTATAGATCCAATCGAGGCGCTGCAGTAACGGCATGGCGGCGAGCGGCAGTAAGTCGACAGAGGCTGAATCATCCAGCAAAAGGATTTCGCCGCGGCTAACTAAATTATTAAACGCATTATGGTAATGCTCGGCGGTACGACTATCGAAACGGTCGCCATTGGTATCGAAAAAACGTTCCCAAAATAAACGGCGTTTCGAGGTTGAATCGAGCTTGTCTTGCACTTCGACGCGTCTATCGGCGACAAAGTCGAATAAAGGCTTGAGTGATTGCGGTAGGCTGGATTCTAAGCGCGAGCGAATCGTGCGTGCAAATACCGGTGCCGCGCCCGCAGTGCTGATCGCCACTACTAAACGGCCTCTATCGACAATCGAAGGGGTAATAAAACGGCAAAATGCCGGATTATCAACGGCATTAACCCAAATACCGCGCGCGGTGGCTAGAGTCGCCAACTCGGCATTAAGACTATCGTTTGCCGTGGCTAAATACACCAGATCATAATTTTGAATATCGGCGTGGACCACTTCACGCTGGGATAGCAGAATTCGGCCCGTATCGGCATAACGCTGCACTTCAGGATTCACTTCAGGGGCTATCACATGAATACTGGCTTCGGTACGTGTCAGCAGCGCCAGCTTACGGCTCGCCACATCACCCGCTCCCACCAGCAGGACATTTAAGTTAACCGTATCGACAAACAAGGGGAAATATTGCATTAGATGAGATCCTGAACGCTTAATCCTGCACGACTGGCAGTTGACGCTGTACCCAGCCCTTATAGCCACCAATCAAAGAGGCAACGCGGGTGTAACCCATGAGTTGCAGATTATGGGCCGCCAAGGCTGAGCGCGCACCACCTGCGCAGTAGAGTAATATGGGGGTATGTTTATCGGGGAAACGTGCTTCGATATCACGCTCTAAAATACCCCGACTTAAATGTTTTGCTTGGGGTAAATGATCCTGCAGCCACTCGCGATCCTCACGCACATCTACAAGATGCCAGCTATCATCAGCCTGATAGGCTTCAATGGTCACTTCGGTGATGTTAGGCAGAATTGCGTCAACAAGGGCGGAAAAAGCACTGGGATGCGGCATCACTGACTCCTAGATAAGATATTGAATGACATGATGAATGTCAGCTTATCAGCAAAGTGTAATCTTCTCATCCAGTAGACGCAATCTTTCAGCCACAGCACAAAGCGGAAGTGATTGCCTATCCAAGGCTAGTTGTGGCTTTCGCTGCGCTCAGAGCTGCATTGCCAGCACAATTCAAAACTGCCTTCATTGGTTTCATGGCACTGCACACATTGCCATTGTGGGCTTTCGACATCCAACGCATTCAGTTGCACTTGCGCCGACGCATGTTGGGACTCACCCACCCACAACTCGACGTTTTGCATCCCTGTCGGAAGCTCACCAATACCGCCCAATAGCGCTTCACCTCTGAGCTCAACATGAATACCACAGGCCTCTAATAAACCTTTCCATGTGTGGGCTTGCAATAAATTACCACCAGCAACTAACACTTTACGTTCTTCCATGCGACATCCTACGGCTACAACTCTCTGGAATATGGGTTGCCGACATCCTACTGCTAAATAGCCGAGCCTGTCGAGCGCTGATTTTTGCATCAGTTGTTAATTTAATTAACATTCAATTTTTACAGCATAACTGACTATAACTTTGTGAGTTTGCTAGCAGAATGTCAGTTCCACCTCAAAACTGAAGTAAAAAAAAGCCACCTCGTCGGTGGCTTTTGAACTCGAATGTAACCTTTAAGGCATCATAGGAGGTTGATCAGCGCCTTCTTTCTCAATCTCAACTGGCATCATGTGTTCACGATTAATACCAAGTTTGATGGCCAAGAAACTCGCCACATAGATAGAAGAATACGTACCCACAAAAATACCCATCAGCAATGCAGTCGCAAAGCCATGGATCATAGTACCGCCTTTAAGGAACAAGGCTACGACCACCACTAAGGTTGTACCTGTGGTGATGATTGTACGGCTCATGGTTTGAGTAATTGAAGTATTCACCACTTCTTCAGGGTCGCTTTTACGCATCTTAAGGAAGTTTTCACGGATACGGTCAAATACCACGATAGTATCGTTGAGTGAGTAACCCACAACCGTCAATAGACCCGCCAGAACGGTCAAATCGAATTCCAATTGGAATACCGAAAACACGCCCAAAGTCACGATCACGTCGTGCGCCAATGCCGCGACAGAACCAAATGCTAAGCGCCATTCGAAACGGAAGGACACATAAATCATGATACAGATAAGCGCGACTAATACCGCTAAACCGCCTTGCTCAGCCAGTTCTTTACCCACTTGTGGACCAACGAACTCAACACGCTTCTGCTGAACTTGTGGATCAACTTTCTGCGCAGCTTCCATGACAGACTTAACTTGCACGTCACTCTTCACGCCTTCTTTCACCTGTAAACGTACTAATACGTCACGGCTAGAACCGAAGTTTTGTACGACTGCACCTTCAGAATCTGGCGTCGTCAGTTGCACCCGCAGGGCGTTTAAATCGACTGGATTAGTGAACTCCATTTCAACGACGGTACCGCCAGTGAAATCAAGCCCCCAGTTAATGCCATTGGTCACAAGAGAAACCAATGAAGCCAGTACCAATACAGCCGACATAATACTGATTGGCAGTGCATGACGGAGGAAGTTTACCGTATGTTTTAAAGATAAAATTTCTAACATTGTCACTTCCCCTTAGATAGACAGAGTCTTCACGCGCTTACCGCCCCAAATCGCGTTAACGATTGAGCGAGTACCCACGATTGCAGTAAACATGGAAGTCGCAATACCTATCATCAAGGTCACCGCGAAGCCTTTAACAGCGCCTGTACCTACGGCAAACAGGATCAGCGCCGTTAGGAAAGTGGTGATGTTCGCATCGGCGATGGTGGAGAATGCGTTGCCATAACCTTCATGGATGGCCTGCTGGACGCTACGGCCCGCACGAAGCTCTTCACGGATACGCTCATAGATCAGCACGTTACCATCAACCGCCATACCCACAGTCAACACCATACCGGCAATACCAGGTAGGGTTAACACAGCGCCAGGGATCATAGACATAACGCCTACAACCATGACTAAGTTTGCGGTTAACGCTATGTTGGCGATAAGACCAAAGCCACGGTAGTAAACCAGCATAAAGAGTAAGACAACCGCCATACCCCAGACCATAGCTTGCACACCGTTTTGAATGTTTTCAGCACCTAAGCTTGGACCAATGGTACGTTCTTCAACAATCGACACTGGGGCAATCAAGGCACCGGCACGCAGTAATAGCGCGAGGTTTTGTGCTTCACCATGGCTTAAGCCAGTGATCACAAAGTTACGGCCTAAACGCGCTTGAATGGTCGCGACAGAAATCACTTCTTGGATTTTCTGCATCTTAACGCTGCCGTCGGCATTGCGCTCACCACTGTCTTTATATTCGATGAACAATGTCGCCATAGGCTTGCCTATGTTGTCTTTGGTCACGTCAGAGAAAATGGTGCCGCCTTTCGCATCAAGGTTGATGCTAACCTGTGGACGACTGTACTGGTCAAAGCTAGGTTGTGCGCCCGTGATATGATCACCGGTCAACATAACTTCTTTCTTCAATATCACAGTGCCACCTTCGCGGCGCTGGTACACTTCAGAACCCGCTGGTAAACGGCCTGATTGCGCAGCATTAGGATCAGCTTTGTCATCGACCATGTGGAATTCAATCGATGCGGTTGCACCTAAGATTTCCTTGGCGCGAGCCGTATCTTGCACACCTGGCAGCTCAACGATAATGCGCTCGGCGCCTTGACGTTGTACTACAGGCTCAGCCACACCTAACTCGTTTACACGGTTACGAATGGTCGTAATGTTTTGTTGCAGTGCTTCTTCTTTAATCTGCTTAAGATACACGTCACTCATCACAGCTTGCAGGGCAAAATCTTCGCCACGGCTAGCATCAGTGAACACCATATCTTTACTGCGAGACTTAAGGAAACGCTCGGCACTCGCGAGACTTTCAGCATCACGGAACTTGATTTCGATACCTGTGGTATTGCTACGAATACCAGCATAACGAATTTTCTCTTCGCGTAATTGTGAACGGAAATCGGCAACTTTAGCCTCTTCCATCTTGCGAATCGCTTCGCCCATGTCCACTTCCATTAAGAAATGCACACCGCCGCGAAGGTCGAGACCGAGTTTCATTGGGCTGCCGCCCATTGACTCGAGCCATTTAGGCGTCGCTGGGGCTAAGTTGAGCGCCACAGTGAACTTGTCACCTAAGCTGTCAGCAATTAATTCTTTCGCCAGTAGCTGTTGATCCGCATTTTGCACACGGACCAACAACTGACCTTTTTCAAGCTCAGAGCGCTTTACCGCAATGCCCTTACTGGCTAACAGCTCGTTCACACTGGCTTGGGTTGATGCCGTAACTTCAGCACCTCGAGTCGCCACCACTTGCACCGCGTGATCTTCACCAAAAAGGTTCGGTACGGCATAGAAACAACCTATGGCGATGACGAGCATCACCATAATGTTTTTCCACATTGGGTATTTATTTAACACGCCTGAGCCCTCTTGGCTTACAACGACTGGATAGAGCCCTTAGGCAATACAGCTGCAATATAGTCTTTTTTGATCGTGATTTGAGTCGTGTCGTTTAAGCTCAGTAACACGTAATCGCTTTCGTCGCTGATTTTTGCAATTTTGCCTAAAATCCCGCCACTGGTCAGCACTTCGTCGCCTTTGCTGATTGATGACATCAGGTTTTTGTGCTCTTTAACGCGTTTTGATTGCGGACGGAAAATCATGAAATAGAAAATCAGGCCAAAAATTGCCAGCATGAAAATCAATTCCATCGTGCCGCCACCTTGTGGTGCGCCGGCAGCGCTTGCGTATGCATTTGAAATAAACATATTTTTCTCTTCTTATTAGCAAAAAATCAATCGACTAACTCTGGTACTTCGCGACCTTGACTGGTATAGAAGTCCGCCACAAAGGCGTCTAATGTACCCGTCTCAATCGCACCGCGCAAACCTTCCATTAACATTTGATAGTATCTCAAGTTGTGAATGGTGTTTAAACGCGCACCCAGAATCTCATTACAACGATCTAAGTGGTAAAGGTACGCCCGTGAATAATTTTTACAGGTATAACAATCACACTTAGTATCGAGTGGTGACGTGTCATCTCTATGACGCGCATTGCGTATTTTGATCACACCTTCACTCGTAAACAGATGACCGTTGCGGGCATTACGGGTTGGCATTACACAGTCAAACATGTCAACACCACGACGTACCCCTTCAACTAAATCTTCTGGTTTACCGACCCCCATCAGATAGCGAGGTTTGTCAGCAGGAATTTGCGGACAAATATGCTCAAGAATGCGATGCATATCTGCTTTAGGCTCTCCTACGGCCAAACCACCGACGGCATAACCGTCGAAACCTATATCGACTAAACCTTTTAAGCTTTCGTCGCGTAAATCTTCATACACACCGCCCTGAATAATACCGAACAGAGAGTTAGGGTTCTCTAAACGGTCAAATTCATCACGCGAACGTTTGGCCCAACGCAGCGACATCTGCATTGACTTACGTGCTTCGTCTTCAGTTGCGGGATATGGCGTACATTCGTCAAAAATCATCACTACATCACTGCCCAATGCATCTTGAATTTGCATTGATTTTTCAGGATCTAAGAAGATTTTCTCGCCATTGATTGGCGAACGGAAATGCACACCTTCTTCGGTGATCTTACGGATATCGCCAAGACTGAATACTTGGAAACCACCCGAGTCAGTTAAAATAGGACGCTGCCAGTTCATAAAATCATGTAAGTCACCGTGCTTACGCATGATTTCTTCGCCTGGGCGCAACCATAAATGGAAAGTGTTACCGAGCAAAATGTCTGCGCCTGTGGCACGTACTTCTTCTGGCGTCATACCTTTAACTGTGCCGTAGGTTCCCACAGGCATAAATGCGGGGGTTTCTACTGTGCCACGGTCAAAAATCAACCGACCACGGCGCGCACGGCCGTCGGTAGTATCTAATTCAAATTTCATAATTCACCTCGCCAGATAAACAGTCTGACTACATTTTTAATGGCTAATGCCATTTTGATTAACAATAGAGATGGGGACAGCGTTAAAAGGTTCAACCTTTTGACGAAAAAAAGTTGCCGCCCATACTCACTTTGGGCGGCTATTTTAAAACAAAATCTTGGTCTAGTGGGCTTTTTTCGTCACAAACATGGCATCGCCATAGCTAAAGAAGCGATATTTTTGCGCGATAGCATGTTGATACGCCGCCATAACATGATCAAAACCCGCAAATGCACTGACTAACATGATGAGGGTCGATTCAGGGAGATGGAAGTTCGTCACCATGGCATCGACCACTTGGAATTGATAACCGGGATAAATAAAGATGTCGGTATCGCCGCTAAAGGCTTTGAGTTCACCTTGGCTGGCGCGAGCCGCACTTTCTAAGGAACGTACAGATGTTGTGCCGACGGCCACTACGCGTTTACCCGCCGCTTTGGTTTGCGCGATTAAATCGACCACATCCTGCGGCACATTGGCCCACTCTGAATGCATTTTGTGCTCAAGAATGGTATCAACACGCACCGGTTGAAACGTTCCCGCGCCCACATGCAAAGTCACAAAGGCGATATTCACACCCTTGGCTTTTAATGCATCGAGCATGGCATCGTCAAAATGTAACCCCGCCGTTGGCGCGGCAACGGCGCCTGGGTTTTGGTTATACACAGTTTGATAGCGCTCTTTGTCAGCATCTTCATCGGGTCTGTCGATATAAGGCGGTAGCGGCATATGCCCTACGGCTTCGAGCACCTCTAGAATGGTCAACTCGGATAACAGCTCAAGTTCAAACAAGGTATCGTGACGGGCGACCATCTTCATTTGATAGCCACCGTCGAGCAGAATTAACGAATCGACTTTCGGGGATTTTGAGCTGCGAACGTGAGCAAGAATGCGCTTATCATCGAGCATACGCTCAACTAATATTTCTAACTTACCGCCGCTGGCCTTTTGGCCAAACATACGCGCGGGGATCACTCGGGTATTGTTGAACACCATTAAATCGCCAGGATTAATCATCCCCAGCAGATCGGTAAACTGTTTGTCGCCTAACGCGCCAGAATTGCCGTCTAAGGTTAACAGACGTGATGCATTACGCTGCGCCATAGGATAACGAGCGATCAGCTCATCGGGGAGATTGAAAGAAAAGTCTGCAACGCGCATGATAGGCCTCTAGGTAGCTTAGAACGGCGGCTAGTCTATGGTTAGAGGCCAAGAATATCAAGATTACTTATTGCCAGCGTCCACTTCTTGCTCAGGATCCACAGGATTGACGCCATCTTGGGGCTGATTGTCATCGGCATCGAATTTAAGCCGTGAACGGTTGAAATCATCCATGCTAAAACGGTGTTGTTCAAAGGGGATTTCTACCAGCACTTTTTTGCGCTTCGGCTGCTCGTCTCTACCAAGCATTTTGGTGAACCAGTTCCACATCATCCATGATCCTAAAAAAGGTTATTGATTTTATTTCACTTTCTCTCATATTGATGGCTAGAACAGCGTTAACGCTGATGAGGATTATTCGTAATGAACAAACACCCGCTATCAATAAAAAGTGAAAAAAAACTGCATTTTTGACTTCCGCGCTTTCCTAAGCGCGCTTGTGCATGATACCGTGAACCGACGTGGTTAACCAAGCGCAAAATAATGAACTTTCTTACACACTTACATCTCGCCGACATCAGTAAAACACACCTTGCCGCCAATGTGGCGGGTAACTATATTCAAGCGCCAGTTGTACAAGCTCCAATTGAGTTACGCCAAGCGTTATGGCTAAACCAAGAGATTAATACCCTCTGCGCCAGCCACGAACTCACGATTGAATTAATGGAAGCTTTCCCTGCGCCCTTAAGAAGCATAGCAGCAGAACTCATGGCCGTGAGTTTCGATCACTATTTAGCTTATTATTGGGAAGAATATCATCACCAACCCTTGGATGAATTTAGCAACAAGGCCTATGACGCGTTAGATACTTTCGCCGCCCAAGGGGTAGACCCATACCATCCTGAGGCACTATTGAAACTCTTGCCCGCCATGCGTAGCGCTGATTGGCTAGGCAGCTACACCACGGAAAAAGGCTTACAGCACGCCTTAGCACAAGTGGCAAAACAGCATCCGCAAGCCGCACTGTTTAAAGATGCCCATAAAGTCGTCAATAAAATGCAGATCGAAATCGAAACCGCGTTCCGCACTTTTTATCCGCAGCTGATGGCTTATACCCGTATTTGGAGCCGTAAGACGCCTGCTGAATATTTGCCCTCCCCCCTCTCGCAATAAGCGAGCATGAGATTATGCTGTGTGCCTGCGTAAATTTTGCTAGTATGGCCGCGCAAAAATGAGGACAAAATGCAGATATTTGATTACCAGCCCCCAGCAGTTCCTTGGCTAGACATCCGCTATAAAGATAGAGATCTGATTATCATCAATAAACCTTCGGGATTATTGTCTAATCCGGGTCGAGCGGCTCACACCTTCGATTGCGCATTAACCCGCTTACAAACCCTTTATCCAGAAATGATTTTAGTGCATCGGCTCGACTGCGCGACCTCGGGCATTATGGTGTTCGCCCGTAATAAAAAAGCCGAGTCGCATTTAAAAACGCAGTTTCAAGATAGGCAGAGTAAGAAAGTCTATATTGCCGAAGTGATGGGACATGTGCCGCAGGAACAGGGCATGATTGACCTCGCGATTGCGCCAGACACTGAGCATCCGCCCTATCAAAAGACGCTACAGGCAGGAGATACTGGCGGTAAAAGCGCCCTCACCTACTACCGTGTACTAGAACGCCGAGGAAACAGCACCTTAGTCGAGCTTTCGCCAGAAACAGGCCGCACCCATCAATTGCGTGTGCATATGCTTGCCCTAGGCCATGCGATTTTAGGCGATGAGTTTTACGGTGATGCCGAGGTTATCAAAGCCGCACCGCGTTTATGTTTACATGCACAAAGCTTAAGTCTGACCCATCCCTATTCGGCTAAACCGCTCTTTTTTAACAGCAAACATCCCTTTAGCGAATAACTCAATCCAATAGCTGCAACCCCATAAAAGCAAAAGGTCGCGACTTAGCACTGAGCTAAAATGCGACCTTAGTTATTTACGGATTCGACTGCAGTCGTTTAAGCGACGCGCATGCCTTGAGCAAAATCGGCATCGGCGGCTAATTTATCCGCTTGGAAATAACAGCCCTGCTCATTACAAAATTGTAATTGCTGTGACTGTGTCACGATAAAGAATTCACCAAAGAAATTACCGCCCACATCTTCCAGCTTATGGCCTTCAGCGGTTTGCGACATATAGACTTCATCTAAACTATGGCAGCCATCGCTAAACCAAGTTTCTAAAAAATATTTTTCGTCTTCTTTATAGAGGGTAATTTTATCACCCAATAAAGGACGCCCATCTAACCAACGACCTATAATTTCACGATTTTGCATATCTGTCTCCCGCCAATGAAGGCGACGGCGTTTTTCAATCCCAGACATCCTGATATCCTTATGCAATACCCAATCACCTAAAGTGAATGTCAGTTGTGGTAGTACATTAAGCATAGAACCCATTTAACGCTTTACTCCCCACTACAGCAAATTACTTCAAACCGCCCGTCAAATGTAACTTTATGGTTAATTTAAATTTGCTAAATGTTTAAAATATAAAAGATAAATACCTTTGATTAATTAATCGGCAGTGTAGCTCAATCTACAAATAAAAACGCGATCTTTATCACTATTTACTTATCGCTAAAGTAAAGGCAGCTAAAAGACTTATCTACCGAGCTGAATGAGCTTGTTACATCTTTATTGCCAATTTGAATGGGGTTTCTGATATAACCCATAAATGAATTACCGTACAAATAAGACCAAGTGATATTTCAATATCCCTACAAAACAAAAATAAAGCAGGAAGCGCTATGCATAACATTCATCGTCGTAATTTTCTTAAGGCCGCAGGTGCCGCTACTGCAGGACTCGTTACTGCCAATATTGCTCTCAATGCCTACGCCAGTAGCGTCGCCCCTAAACCGCAAGTGGGTAAATCCGTTATCGGACTCATAGCACCTAAGATGGACGTGGTCCGAGTCGGTTTTATCGGTGTTGGCGAGCGGGGTTTTAGCCATGTCGAGCAATTCTGCCATTTACAAGGCGTTGAACTCAAAGCCATTTGTGATACCCATCAAGCGGTAGTCGACAGGGCCGTGGATCATATCGTTAAACAGAATCGACCAACACCGGCTGTCTATACAGGTAATGATCTGAGCTATCGCGATCTGTTGAGCCGCGATGATATCGATATTGTGATTATTTCAACCCCATGGGAATGGCACGCGCCAATGGCGATAGAAACCATGGAGAGCGGCAAGCATGCCTTTGTCGAAGTGCCAATGGCGCTCACGGTTGAGGAGTGCTGGCAAGTTGTCGATACTGCTGAGCGCACTCAGAAAAACTGCATGATGATGGAGAATGTCAACTACGGCCGCGAAGAACTGATGGTGCTCAACATGGTGCGTCAAGGCGTGTTTGGTGAGCTACTCCACGGCGAAGCCGCCTACATCCATGAGCTACGTTGGCAGATGAAAGAGATCGATCATAAGACAGGCTCATGGCGCACTTACTGGCATACCAAACGTAACGGTAACTTGTACCCTACCCACGGTTTAGGGCCAGTTTCCCAGTATATGAACATCAACCGCGGTGACAGGTTCGATTATCTAACCTCAATGAGTTCGCCTGCCCTTGGCCGTGCGCTCTATGCTAAACGTGAATTTCCCGCCGATCATGAACGTAATCAGCTCAAGTATATCAATGGGGATATCAATACCAGTCTGATTAAGACCGTTAAGGGCCGAACCATCATGGTCCAGCATGACACTACGACCCCAAGACCTTACAGTCGCCATAATTTAATCCAAGGAACAAATGGCGTGTTTGCTGGCTTCCCGAATCGTATCGCCGTCGAAAATGGTGGCTTTGGTCAAAGTTACCACGAGTGGGATATGGACATGCAAAAGTGGTACGACAAATACGATCACCCACTGTGGCAGCGCATAGGAAAAGAGGCTGAAATTAACGGCGGCCACGGCGGCATGGACTTTGTGATGCTATGGCGCATGATTTATTGCCTACGCAATGGCGAGGCTTTAGATCAGGATGTGTACGATGGCGCGTCTTGGTCGGTGGTGAATATCTTAAGTGAACATTCACTTAATGATCGCAGTAACTCTGTCACCTTCCCTGATTTTACCCGCGGGGCATGGCAAACCGCCAAACCATTAGGGATTGTTGGCGCTTAAACTGCGGCTTTCGCCAAACACATCATTTTAATGAGTTCACCATAAGGATAAGTGCTTCGGCCTTATCCTTTTTCTTACTGTTAAATTAAGTCCTGAGATGACCCGCGCCATCAGCCATAAGCACTTAGCGGTAAGAAACTCGCGACAATAAATTCACCATAAGAAACTCATTACAAGCGTTAGTAGTAGCCAATGCCTCTGATTTTCAAAGAAAAATCACCACTCTGCTGGGCACCAATCACTAGCCCTAGACTACAGACTTGGCTTAAATCTATTGCCACTCGGGAAATGGGTTTACCTCGACATTGGGGCTTGAAATCACGGAATGGAATTTCTATCCGCTGCCAATTCAATACTCTGGCACTACTCACGCCAAAGGTTTGGTGAGTTGGCGTGGGCATAGGCGCTTGATACACCGTACTTTGTGGTGTGTCGACATCCTTTAAATTCACTTTATAGTCTTTAGTTCGGTCGCCATCGAGTTCGAGGTAAATCCCAGTAAACTCACTGACATCTATAGAGCTAAACTCACAACGCACTGAGGCAAACCCGCCGCCATTTGCCAGCGACACATGGCCACTAAACTCACCATAACCCAAAGGTGAAACCGTCATTTTACTGCGGGACAAACCGCCCATCACAGTGTCATTTATCCCATACCAGGGTTTTGCGGCATCTAGCACGCTAAAATCAAAAAAGATCATAACGACTCCCATAAAAAAAGCAGCCACCTAAGTGACTGCTTCCATAATACTTTTCGATACGAATAACAGCACTCGTTAACTCAGTTTAGCTTTATTCTCGGCGGCTTCACAAGCGGCAGCGGTAAAGATAACGTCGGTTGAACTGTTCAATGCGGTTTCTGCAGCATCTTGAACCACACCAATAATAAAGCCAACAGCGACCACTTGCATGGCAACATCGTTAGAAATACCAAACAAGCTACAAGCCAGTGGGATCAACAATAATGAACCACCCGCCACTCCCGATGCGCCGCAAGCTGAAACAGCAGCAACAACACTCAATAACAAGGCGGTCAGTAAATCGACTTGAATGCCTAAGGTATGCGCCGCCGCTAAGGTCAATACGGTAATAGTGATCGCCGCGCCGCCCATGTTGATGGTGGCACCTAAGGGAATAGAAACTGAATAAGTGTCTTCATGCAGCTTTAACTTTTCACACAGCGCCATATTCACCGGAATGTTTGCCGCGCTCGAGCGAGTAAAAAACGCCGTCACACCACTTTCACGCAAGCATTGAAATACCAGCGGATACGGATTACGTTTAATCTTCACGTACACAATCAATGGATTAACAACTAAAGCAATAATAGCCATCGCACCTAATAGCACGGCCAATAACTGGGCATAACCTGCAATCGCCGCAAAACCGGTTTCGGCAAATGTCGCCGCAACGAGACCAAAAATACCGATAGGCGCTAAACGGATAATAAAACGCACCATTTGTGAAATACCGTGGCTCATGTCGGCAAACACTTGTTTAGTCGAATCGGTAGCGTGATGTAAGGCTAAACCTAAGCCCACACCCCAAGCGAGGATACCAATATAGTTGCCCGTCATTAACGCATTGACTGGGTTATCAACCAGTTTGAATAACAAGGTATGAATGACTTCACCAATGCCCTGTGGTGGACTAGTGCCTTCTACGCCAGCAACTAAAACTAAGTTAGTCGGGAAGATCGAACTCAGGAGTACTGCGGTTAATGCGGCTGCGAAAGTGCCGAATAAATACAGCACCACAATGGGACGCATATTGGTTTGAGTATTCTTTTTTTGATTAGCAATCGATGACGCCACTAAGATAAAGACTAAGATGGGAGCAATCGCTTTTAATGCACCAACGAATAAACTGCCTAAGAAGGCGATATCTTTCGCGCTACTCGGTGAAAAACTGGCTAAGACCACACCAGCGATGATCCCCAAAAAGATTTGTATTACGAGACTGCCATTAGCCAACTTAGCTAACAATGATGATTCTTGTTTCATGGTTTAACCTATCGTTATTATATTTCGGTTGAGATCCCCAACGCGCACCTTCGGAAATGAGGCCAATAAGGTTTTTATAGGATGTGACTGGACTTGTCTAGTTTTGCGGGGAAATAAGCTAACTAAATTACCCTAGCCCCGCAAAAAGCATACAAAAAACTAACAAGCGCCAGATTAGCGCTTATCTAAGGCGAGATCGGCACCCCGTAACATGGCGTCGATTAACTCGTGGGCATCGAACTTAGTCAGTGCTTCATTCGCCCCAACTTGATGGGCCTGACTCACGCTAATTTCGCTGGATAAAGACGTATGCAAAATGATGTAGGCCTTGGCAGTCAGTGGATTATCACGCACTTCAAAAGCCAATTCGTAACCATCCAGTCCCGGCATCTCGATATCACTCACCAAAATATCTATCGGGTGATGTTCCAGTGCCGCTTGCTCCATCATGACTAGCGCTTCTTTACCGTCGGCGGTGACTCGATAAGGAATGTTAATCATATCAAGGGCGTCGGATAACTGCTTACGCGCCACCTTAGAATCATCCACCAATAAGATATTCATAGGTTTAAGTTTTTCACGTTGTACGTCAGTCAAAATAGCCCGATTCGTCTGTGGATCATCGGGGAAGATTTTCGACAATAACAGTTCAACGTCAAGTAACTGTACCAGTTGGTCCTCAAAACGTGTCACGCCCGTCAAATAGGCATTTTTCCCTAAACTAGACGAAGGAGCTTCAATATCACGCCAGTTACATTCAATAATCTTATCGATACCGCGCACCAAGAAACCAATGATCATCCGCTGACAGTCAGTGATGATGATGTAGCACTTTTCCCGCTCTTCAGGGGCTATTGGCCGATAACCAATCGCCGCCGCCATATCTATGATAGGAATCGTATGACCACGGATAGTTGAAGCCCCCAGAATCGTCGGATGAGATTGGGGGATTTTGCTGAGACGTGTGTACGGCACCAGCTCACGCACTTTCAACGTGCCTAAGGCAAACACTTGCGTTTGTGATAACCGAAACAGTAGTAATCCCTGTGACTGACTTGCCTTACTTTTCATAATTAGATAGATAACTCACTAAAACCAACCTGCGGATAGCTTAACCTTAACACAGTAAAATTTTGATGACTAAGGTCAAACGAATGAAACTATTATGCCTATTAATGAATAGGTTCGGCCCTGAGACGACTACAGAAGGCTTAGTCTTGTAATGCGTACAAAACGTCAAAGGCGAATTGATCCCAGCCATCGGCAGTAAAGGCGATATCGCGAATACTGCGTACTTGGCTGACAGCGTGTAATGGCGCAGCACCATTGACCATTAAGTAATAGGCCATGATAAGACTGGTGCGATCCTTACCAGAACGGCAATGGATCACCACAGGTAAGCCATCGGCTTCACACTGTTGGATAAAAGCTAATGCCTTGGGCAATTGAGCGACACAAATCGCCACATCCCCATCTTGGGGCGGCACATTGCGCGAAAAGGGAATACATTCGTAACGTAAATCGAGCTTTTTAAAGGTGCTAGGCTCGCAGCCTTCGCCCCCATTGACCGACAGGATGGCACCAATACCGGCCTCTTTAAGCGCCTGCAAATCCCAAGCATCTTTATTGGGACCACTGCGCCCTGCGACTTTACCTTCAACTAACCAGAATAAGTGTTGCATAAACCTTACCTACGACAAGTGAGATGACAAGGAACGCCAGAGATAAGCTAAGAATAGCTTGTTTCCAACGACTTAAGATTTTTTGCCCCAAAATTCAGCATTGGCAGCCGGCAACTGTTTACGCTTTTTTTTACCCATACCTTCGGGCTTGGCGACAGGTTTAGCTTGTTCTAACAGTTCGACTGGCATTTCATCATCGGCTTCAAAACCGACAATTTGCTCACGCACTAACTTAAGCTTGTTCTTTTTCTCTATCACGCCAAAGTGGTGATAATCCTCATGGGAGATCAAGGTCACAGCTAAGCCTGCTTCACCGGCGCGGCCACTACGGCCAATACGATGCATATAATCCGCAGGACTTCTGGGTAAATCAAAGTTAATCACCACGGGGAGTTTATCGATATCAATCCCACGCGCTGCGATATCGGTCGCAATTAACACGCTGATCTCACCGTTTTTAAAGCCATCGAGCACCCGCGTACGCGCGCCTTGGGCTTTATCACCATGGAAGACTTCGGCACTGATCCCACGTTTAGATAACTTTTGCGCTAAATGATTACAGGTATTTTTAGCACTCACAAAAATCAACGCCTGTGACCACTGATGTTCTTTAATCAGATGCGCCAATAATGCGGTTTTCATCGGACGATTAACGGTAATCACCCGCTGATGAATCGTGCTTTCTTGTTCACTTTGCAATTGGTATTCAAGCGGATCATTCAGCAGTTTTGCCGTTAATTCGCGGACTTCTTCAGGGAATGTCGCTGAGAATAATAAGGTTTGTTTCTTGGCGGGCAAAGCGTCGAGCACTTTGGCTAATTCTTCTGTAAAACCAAGGCTTAACATGCGGTCAGCTTCATCGAGGACTAAGGCGCTAACGCGGTTAAGTTTGATGGCATTACTCGACAACAGATCTAACAAACGGCCCGGCGTTGCCACTAATACGTCGGCACCAGCGCGTAGGCTCTGCATTTGCGCATTGACTGACACACCGCCAAACGCAGCGACAATTTTCAGTTTGCCATTCAAATGCGAGGCATAGGACAGAAAGCTGTCAGCGACTTGCTGGGCTAATTCACGGGTTGGGACTAAGACCAAACAGCGAACATAAGCGCCTGTCTTATCGTCTGTTTTTGCTTCAACAAGTTGCTGCAACAGCGGCACGGCAAAGGCTGCCGTTTTACCCGAGCCCGTATTGGCGCCGGCTAACACATCCCGCCCAACAAGCACAGCGGGGATCGTCGCCGCCTGTACTGGTGTGGGCAAAACATACGCTAATTCGGTTAGTCGATTTAGCAAAGGTGCAATAATGCCGAGTTGGGCAAAGCTTGCCGCAGAGGAAGAAGCCTGAGTCATAGAAAGTTTAACTGCTCACCAATATCTTAATAGGCGGCTATTCTAGCTTAAATATCGAGGCAGTGCTTGTCAGTTTCCAGCGTTAACAACTGCTGTTTCATCGCAAGCCCGTAGGCGTAACCCGTTAACTTGCCATTTTTGCCTATCACTCTATGACAAGGCACGATAATCGCGATGGGATTGGCACCATTGGCCGCGCCCACGGCGCGCACCGCCTTAGGCCGACCGATTTGCTCGGCAATCTGCCCATAACTACAGCTCTGGCCGTAATCTACATTGAGCAAGGCTTGCCATACGTCGCACTGAAATTCAGTGCCCTTGGGCGCGAGTTTTAAATCAAATTCAACCCGCTCACCCGCAAAGTAATCCGCGAGCTGCGCCTGAGTTTCACGAATATGCGCCTTAGCTTGATTGAGGGCATCCTCACTCGCCTTGGCAAGCGCAATCTCAGTGCGATCCGAGCCGACAACCGTTAAATGGCTCAGTCCATAGGCATTGGCATTTAACTGCAATATTCCGGCAGGACTGATAAACATATCCACGGCGCAGGGTTGATATTCTGCAATGCTTGGCGCTTGGCTCAATTGACGAATCACATGTTTCATAATCTGTCTCTTTATTTGATCTTAATTTGGTTCTTAACTGAACTGCTTACTCATCTTTTTAAACTGGCCATTCAATGTGAGACAGCTTAATGGTTATTGATGCCAAAGCTGAAAGGTTAAATAACTGCCCCATGGGGCAATTTGTTGGCTCAGCTGCTCGCACAATTGGGGATAGCTCACCGCTGCAGCGGCTGTTTCATCCAACCTATTGTTCTTGATATATAAGGCCAATAAATGCTTTTTAACAATCAAATCCGAATGCAAAAACACGTTTGGATCGCCCAAGCCACGAAGCTTGGCATACGCTATCGTCCAAGGACCTATGCCTTTAACGCTAAGCCAATCATCGACGCTCGCCTCAGGATGTTCGCAGATAAACGCCGCGAGCGCATTGAGGGCTAATTTACGGGCGCCCGGCATTTTAAGCTCAGTTAAACCTGCCTCACGAATCGCCTCGGGTGTTGGGAATAATCGATACTCACGGCCATTGAGACTAAAACGCTCCCCATAGGCTTCAACCAATATATTCAGTAACTTAGTTGCTTGCACGACCGTCACTTGCTGGCCCAAAATCGCGCGGCAAACCGCTTCAAATAAAGATCCAGCGCCAGGAATGCGAAGTCCCGAAAACGGCGTTAAACCTAAACTCGGTAGCGTACTTAAACCTTGTTCAATCTGCTGCATATCCGCATCGAGATCTAAAATGCGCCGCACCTCAGTGACCAGCAATTGCAGCTCATCAACGACAGAATCTTCGATCAAAGCAATCGCAAGTTTGAAGCGATTCAGCTTAGGCTCATGGATAATGTGCACTGTGCCGCGCATCTTACCTAGGGCAAAACAGCGACCATATTCGAGCCCATTATCGCCAGCTTTGGCCTCATCTACCACGGACGCCTCATCGCCAACGACATCGCTCGCTTGTGGATGACTCATCTGTGGTGTGAACCATTCCATCCCTGTTACCGCACGTAAGCGATAAAATGCCAGCTGCGATGCCCAATCCAATGGGGGTCGATAGTATTGATATAAGGTTAATCCATAGTGCGGCACAAATTCACCCAAAGTATCAATTTCACCGAATCCTGTTGATGAATCAATAACCTGCTCCTTTGCAGCCTTAGTTAACGCGGTCTTTCTTAATTGCGTTGGCGTCAATTGTAAGGTTTGCTTAAATGCCTCATTGAAACGGCGAATACTGTTGAAACCCGCCGCCAACGCGACTTGGGTGATAGGTAATTGGGTTTGATGTAGCAGTTGTTTTGCAAACAGTAACTGCCGGTATAAGGCATATTGTTTAGGCGAAGTGCCAAAACCTTCGGTAAAGAGCTTATTCAGATAACGACTACTGATCCCTAATCTGTCAGCCAATTGTGTCACAGTCGACGCAGGCTCTCCCGATGATTTCCCCGCTAAGGCACCCGCTTCAATTAAACTAATGGCCCTCGCCAACGTTGTGCCAGTGCCTTTCCATGGATTTGAACCTGGCGCACTGTCGGGCCGACAACGCAAACACGGGCGTAATCCCGCCTGTGCGGCTTTCACGGCCGAATCAAAATAACGCACATTTTGCTCTTTTGGCGCGACGGCGGGACACACGGTACGGCAATAAATGCCCGTCGTTAATACGCCCACAAAAAACTTACCATCAAAACGCGGATCGCGGCTCATCCTCGCCTCACGGCAAATGGACGCAGAAAGTAGCCCCGCACTTGATTCCAGTGAATGCACTGAGTCTATTTCATCACGCTTAATCGCACTCTCAGACGCTCTATCTGTACTCATTTTTCATCACGCCCGACAATATTCGCTCACAATTAATTTCTTGTTCATTACTTTACGTAAAACTAGCATATAGCACTAGCGGAAAACGGAACTCAATCATTTCAATGCTTTTAGGGAATGAAATCCTATATGCTATACGCGACTATTTTTATCTCACCATAGAGCTAATTCATGTTTAAACGATTTGAATCTTGGGTTGAAGCCCTCCCCGATGATGAACCGACTAAGCCACCCACAGGGGTTTATGCTTTTTGCCGCCACTACACTAAAGGCTACGAACTGCCGCTGATCTTAATGTCAGTGCTAACCGCTATGCTGGCAATGCTTGAAGTGTCCCTGTTCGGATTTATGGGCCAATTAGTGGATTGGCTTGTGAAAGAAAATCCTGAAACCTTATTTCAAGACGAAGGCACGACATTGATGCTGATGGGAGGCATGGTGCTGATTGTGATGCCAATCTTGGTATTGCTGCATGCGCTTATCATGCATCAAACCTTGCTCGGCAATTATCCTATGTCGATCCGTTGGCTCGCCCACCGTTATTTGCTAAAGCAAAGTGTGTCATTTTATCAAGATGATTTTGCTGGCCGAATCGCCACCAAAGTCATGCAAACCTCCCTAGCCGTGCGTGAAACTGTGATGAAATTACTCGATGTATTGGTATACATTCTCGTGTATTTCACTTCTATGTTAGTGATGATCGCCAGCGCAGATCTGCGCTTAGTCATACCTATGCTCATCTGGCTTGCACTGTATGTTGGGCTGCAATGGTACTTTGTACCTAGGCTCAAAAGTGTCTCTACCGAACAAGCCGATGCGCGCTCGACCATGACAGGCCGTATTGTCGACAGTTATACCAACATCACCACAGTGAAACTATTTGCCCACACGCAAAAAGAAGCCGAATACGCCAAATCCAGCATGCGGATATTCTTAGACACGGTTTATCGCCAGATGCGCTTAGTAACGGGTATCAGTGTCAGCGTGCAAATTATCAACTATGTACTCGCATTCAGCATTGCCGCTGTATCGATAGCTCTGTGGACTGATAATGCAATCACGGTAGGCGCCATCGCCATTGCGGTCAGTTTAGCACTACGCTTAAACGGCATGTCACAGTGGATCATGTGGGAAATCAGTTCGTTATTTGAAAATATCGGCACTGTCACCGATGGGATGAACACCTTATCGAAAACAACGATCATCCAAGATGAGCCAAACGCCAAGCCGTTGGTCGTCAATCAGGGTAAGATTGATTTCAACCAAGTGTGTTTCCATTACGGTGAGCAAACAGGAGTAATTGAAGATCTGAATCTGAATATTAAGGCTGGTGAAAAAGTTGGCTTAGTGGGACGTTCTGGTGCGGGTAAGTCGACCTTAGTGAATCTATTAATGCGCTTCTACGATGTCGAGAAAGGTCAGATTAATATTGACGATCAAGACATTAAAACAGTTATGCAGGATTCGCTACGCTCGCAAATCGGTATGGTAACCCAAGATACATCACTATTGCACCGTACTATCCGCGAGAACATTCTTTACGGCAATCCAACGGCCAGCGAAGAACAGCTCGACAGTGCGATTAAACAAGCTCAAGCCTATGACTTTATTAAGGATCTAAGTGACCCTCACGGTAATCATGGTTTAGATGCCCAAGTGGGTGAACGTGGCGTAAAACTTTCTGGGGGCCAAAGACAGCGTATCGCCATCGCGCGGGTTTTATTAAAAAATGCGCCGATTTTGCTACTTGATGAAGCCACCTCAGCGCTTGATTCTGAAGTCGAAGCCGCCATTCAAGAAAGTTTATATGAGTTAATGCAAGGTAAAACAGTCATTGCAATCGCCCATCGACTTTCTACTATTGCCGCGATGGACAGGTTAATTGTATTAGATCAAGGCCGAGTCGTTGAGCAAGGCACGCACCAAGAACTGATTGACGCTGGCGGTATTTATGCCCAGCTTTGGGCCCACCAAACTGGTGGGTTCTTAGGTGTAGATTAAATTAAAAGTTAAATGACAAAGGCGACACTCTGTAATGAGAGTCGCCTTTTTTATCTCAAACTCAAATAAGTGTCCGCCATATTTAACTCTCTTCCTGCAAATCTTCACTCTTATAATTGCCCTTATATTCATCGCAGCAATACGCTATGCATCAATCACAATAGATGCAGTAAGCACAAATCACTTCAAACTTCACTCGTTGAGCTGTTGGAAACATGAGATCAATCGCGATTAAAGGTTCCAAGTATCACCATTAAGAGTGGCAGCATTCAAAGTGCCAACACACTCAATAATCCGAAAGGTGAGTTTTAACCATGGGCTAGTACAAAGTTAAGCAGAAAAACACTTAAATAATTCTTATCACACGATTGAACAGAATGACTTCACCGCACTAAGTATGTCTCTCGAAGCATCATTTATCTTAATGTGGATGGTTTGATTGGTGGGTAAATTCGGAATCGGCAAATAACTCGAGGCGTATGACTCGTAAATGAATCGGGGAGATCTCGATTTAATATTCAAAATTCAGACACAAAAAAACCACCTTGAGGTGGTTTATTGTCTTTAACCAAAGTTTCGATAAACCTTGATTAAAA
>NZ_VXCT01000056.1:0-33974 GCF_052850535.1 Shewanella sp. 1180_01 | reverse complement strand
CTAACTAAGGTCTCTAAGGGTAAGCAATCAATTTTCCGAGTTATCATGGCTAAATTTTGGATCACCATAGCAGTGTTATTTTCGCTAATCGCCCAATCGGCGATGGTGAGTGCTATGCCAACTTCAGCCAACACCAATGGCCACAGCAGTCAAACCATGCTGATGATGGATGCAGAAATGAACTGCACCATGCCAGATTGTTCTGCATCCGATTGCTTGCAACACTGCCAAGATAGTATGACAAGTCATTGTCAAACCCATTGCCTATCATCACTTTACCTTGAGCCTGCAGTGCTAAAACTGGCCTTCGCCAACCCAGCAAGCAAGCGTATTGCCATCCAAGGCTGGGCGATGCAAACTGCCGACCTCGAGCTCACCACACCGCCTCCTAACTCCTATTCACTGTAACGTCTTTCGTTTTTTACAACGTAAAACCGACTAAACACCTTTGATTGCGCCGCTGCATATTCGCACTGCAACGAGGTACAGAGAATTTTTGGAGTTTATTATGAAAACCACTTTATTGAACAAAAGCTTACTAGGCCTAACTTTCGTTATCGGTGCCTTGTTAAGTAGCACCACAGTTACAGCCGCCAGCTTAAAAAGTACAGATGCGCTCAGTGTTATCAGTATCAATGGTGTGCCAACGACGCCCTTTAAACCTATCCAACTCTCCGCAGGGAAAGTACTGCTCGAGCTAAAATATCAGGATACTTTTAATTATCGCGCCGATGATAGTGGTAACTGGGTTAAGTCAGCGCCGCTTTACTTAGTGCTGGATGTGAAGGCAAGTGATAGCTACCAAGTCACCCAGCCCAAAATAATGACTGAAGCTGAAGCGCGCCAATTTATTAAATATCCAACGATTCAACTCAGTATTAATGGTGACAAAGCGGGCGAATATCCACTGCAAAGCCACAGCCAACTGATGGCGAAAATGTTAGTCAGCAATCCCGCTTTCTAATTTAGAAAAGCAAAATATTTAATTTGAGGCATGTGCTGAAATGTGAGTTAAATCATTACAGCATAATGCCTCTATGCTAGACTCGAGCCGTTCATCATTTGGAATACTTATGCATCACACACTCGGTCGTTACTTTTTAGTCATGTTCACTTTACTCGCACTCGTCGGGCAAAGTGTTGCGTCTAATGGTCACGCCATGGTGCCACACACTATGGATATGAGTGCGATGAATCATGAAGCTTCCTCCCAAATGCACCATGCTGCCATGATGCAGATGAACACTGAGAACCCTTCTGACTCACATTCAATGGCCAACGCGGATTGCTGCAACGATAAAATGCTTCCCGGCGCGAAACAGCATTGCTGTGATGGCACCACATCATGTTCAAATGATTGTGGTCATTGTTTGACGATTTCAGTCGCTGGCACTCTATTCAGCCCACACCTCTGGCCAAGTGTGAACATGAGCGATACTGCAATGGCCACTCCTATGCCTCATTTCCACTCGATCTCTTTGTCTTCGGCCTTTAAACCACCGATAGCCTAGGCCTACTTTGCGCTTATTGGGCAAATCGCCCTTAAAGAAGCCAAGCTAAAACGACAATCCAGTTAGCCCTAAGCTAACACCCAAATTAGCCGTTTATTGTGGTGCCTTATCATTAAATCGTGCACCCGAGTCTAGCAAAACGTTGATAACTGAGCCGAATGCCAAGTTGTGGCATTAATCCGTCTATCGAAGCGAACCGCTTTGATCTGCCGTGCTCACAGACGTTTATGCGCTCATATTCGGCCGTTAATCCGATGGAGTGAATAATATGAAAACCCTAACTAATCTCGCCTTAATTGCATTCTTGCTGACCAGCACTAACGTGTTTGCCACGGCTACGCCGCACGAACATCAACACGACAATGCAAATCCGCAGCAACAAGCACAAACCTATGTTTGCCCTATGCACCCCGAAGTGACAGGCACTAAAGGCAATTCCTGTCCTAAATGTGGTATGGATTTAGAGCCAAAAGCGACGGAAGTAAAAACAGCTGAAGGTGCGATGCACAACGCGCACGAAAACCACTAAGCTAGGCTGGAGATGAGGCATATGAACCAATTTAATACCGCGAAAAAGCAGGCCCCTAAGGCCGTACTGATCTTGAGTAGCTTACTCATCAGTACGCCTTGGCTGAGCCATGCCCAACTGGCGAGCACACAAGAACCCGTTGCGACCGAAGCTGCAGTGACACAATCCGCCACTGCACCTAAAAACAACCCGTTAAATCAAGTGAAAACCTACACTTGCCCTATGCACCCCGAAGTGCTCAGCCATGAGCCCGGTCGCTGCCCTAAGTGCAATATGTTTTTAGTTGAGAAACTCGATGCCGCGAATCCTGCGGCCGAGCATGCACAGCATCAAGCCGCAGATCACCAAGCCTCTGAGCATCGGCAAACCTCTGCCGCCAAAGCTTCGAGTCAGGTATTCGATACCCCAACCCCTAAGGCCGACAGTTTAGTTAAAGCCCAAAATCATGTGACAACAATCAAGTACGTTTGCCCTATGCATGCCCACATTATCAGTGACGTACCCGGCACTTGCCCTATCTGCGGTATGAACTTAGAAAAGGTCGAAACGGGCGGTAATACCCAAGAAATCAACATCAATGTATCCGGCAGCATGCAGCAAGCGTTGGCACTCAAAGTCGCCAAGGTTGAACGCGACACACTGTGGAAATTTGTCGAAACCGTCGGTCAAATCGACTATGACGAAAGCCAAATCACCCATATCCATGCCCGCGTTACTGGCTGGATTGAAAAACTGATGATCAAATCCGTAGGTGATACCGTCAAGAAAGACCAACTGATCTACGAGATCTATTCCCCCGATTTAATCAACGCCCAAGATGACTACTTGCTTGCGATGGACACTGCTAAAGCAAACGGCCAAGGCCGCTACAAAGATTTGGTGCGCAATGCGGGCTTACGCTTATCTTTCCTCGGTTTTAACGACAGGCAAATCAAACAATTAGCAGAGTCACATCAAACCCAATATCGAGTACCTTTCTACGCCAAAGAAGACGGCATAGTGAAAGCCCTCGATGTTCGCGATGGCATGTATATTCAGCCGTCGACCGAAGTCATGTCTGTGGTGGATCTCTCCAAAGTTTGGGTGATTGCCGACGTCTTTGAGAACGAGCAAAGCTGGATTGCCAAAGGTCAGAAGGCCGAAATTGCCGTTCCCGCCATGAATATCAGCGGCATCGAAGGCACGATCGATTACATCTACCCTGAGCTTGATCCTGTCACTCGCAGCATGCGAGTACGAGTAGTGCTCAACAATACCGAGGTAGATTTAAGACCTAAAACCCTCGCCAAAGTCTCACTATTCGGTGGCCCGAATAAAGATGTGCTAGTGATCCCGCAGGAAGCTTTAATTCAAACGGGCAAAGAAAACCGCGTGATCGTCAAGCAAACCGACGACAGCTTTACCGCCAAGGCCGTAACCGTCGGCATGATGAGCCAAGGTAAGGCCGAGATTATTTCAGGCCTGAATGAAGGTGAACGAGTGGTGATTTCGGGGCAATTCTTACTCGACTCCGAGGCTAGCCTCAAGGGCAGTTTAATGCGTTTAAGCAGCGGTCATCAGCACTAGGAGCGCGTTATGTTGAAATATATTATCGAGGCGTCCATCAGGCAGCGATTTATGGTGTTGATTATCGCCATCATGATCACTGTTTGGGGCGTACAGGAGCTGCGAAAAACGCCGCTCGATGCGCTGCCGGATTTATCCGATGTGCAAGTGATCATTAAAACCCCTTATCCGGGTCAAGCGCCAAAATTGGTTGAAGAACAAGTGACTTATCCCTTGTCGACCGCCATGTTAGCCGTACCTGGTGCTAAAACCGTGCGTGGTTATTCCATGTTCGGCGACTCTTACGTGTATGTGATTTTTGAAGATGGCACCGACATTTACTGGGCTCGCTCACGGGTGCTTGAATACCTGAGTCAGATCAGCAGCCGTTTACCACAGAATGTGCAACCTTCCCTCGGCCCAGATGCGTCTGGTGTCGGTTGGGTGTATGAATATGCGCTAGTCGATCGCTCCGGCAATTTAGATTTATCGCAACTCAAAAGTCTGCAGGATTGGTATCTCAAGCTAGAGCTGCAAAGCGTGGCAGGCGTGTCTGAAGTCGCCACCGTCGGCGGCATGGAGCAAACCTATCAGATAGTGCTTGAGCCCGATAAAATGGCGATCTATAAGCTCGATATCGCCACCATTAAACAAGCAATTGATAAAGCCAACAGCGAAGCTGGCGGCTCAGTGATCGAAATGGCCGAAGCCGAATACATGGTGCGCGCCAAAGGCTATCGCCAGACGCTAGAGGATTTTCGTGAAATCCCCCTTGGCATCACCAGTCCTTCTGGCACAGGTTTAACCCTCAAAGATGTTGCTACTGTGCGTAAAGGCCCAGCCTCACGCCGCGGCATAGCCGAACTCGACGGTGAAGGTGAAGTCGTTGGCGGAATTGTGGTGATGCGTTACGGCGAAAACGCCTTAGCGACAATTGATGCGGTGAAAGCAAAACTCGAAGAACTCAAAGCCGGCCTGCCCGATGGAGTTGAGATTATCCCCACCTACGACAGATCTCACTTGATCCTTAAGTCCGTCGACAACTTGTTTAGCAAGGTCGTCGAAGAAATGTTGGTGGTCGGCTTAGTCTGTTTGCTGTTTTTGCTGCATGCGCGCTCCACACTCGTGGCCGTGATCACCCTGCCGCTATCCATCCTTATCGCCTTTATCGTGATGAACAAGATGGGTGTTAACGCCAATATCATGAGCCTTGGCGGCATCGCCATTGCCATCGGCGCCGTGGTGGACGGCGCGATTGTGATGATCGAAAACTTGCACAAACATTTAGAGCATTTTAAAGCGGATCATGATCGCGAACCCGATACGAAAGAGCATTGGCGCATCGTCACCGAAGCGTCGATTGAAGTCGGCCCTGCGTTATTTTTCTCATTAATTATTATCACATTAAGCTTTGTACCTGTGTTTGCGCTCGAGGCGCAGGAAGGTCGATTATTCGCGCCATTGGCCTACACTAAAACCTTCGCCATGGCAGCGGCGGCCTTTTTATCCATTACCTTAGTGCCGATTTTGATGGGTTACTTTATTCGCGGCAAAATCCCCAGCGAACGTAGCAATCCCATCAGCCGTTTCTTGATCGCGATTTATCAACCTTCACTAAAACTGGTGCTGAAATTCCCTAAAGTCACCCTGATGTTAGCCTTAATCGCGCTGGCCAGCGCTTGGTATCCTATGACCCGCATGGGCAGCGAGTTTATGCCCGCACTCGAAGAAGGCGATTTGCTCTACATGCCAACGGCATTGCCCGGCATCAGTGCCAGTAAGGCCGCCGAAGTGTTACAGCAAACCGACCGTTTAATTAAAACCGTGCCCGAAGTGGCCCGCGTGTTTGGCAAAGTAGGACGCGCCGAAACCGCGACCGATCCCGCGCCGCTGACCATGCTTGAAACCACTATCATGCTTAAACCCCATGACGAATGGCGTGAAGGCATGACCTTAGATGGCATCATTGCCCAGTTACAACAAACCGTAAAAGTACCGGGACTCACCAATGCTTGGGTGCAACCCATCAAAACCCGTATCGACATGCTCTCGACGGGAATAAAAACCCCTGTCGGCATTAAGATCACTGGAGCCGATGTCAACGAACTGCAAAGCATTGGCACTAAGATTGAAGCTATCTTAAGCAAAGTGCCACACACCAAATCGGCCTACGCCGAACGCAGTGGCGGCGGCCGTTATATCGATATCAGTCCGAAACTGGATGTGGCCGCACGTTACGGTATGACGTTGCAGGATATTCAAGATGTGGTGCGTTACGCCATTGGCGGTATGGATATTGGCGAATCAGTACAAGGCGCCGAACGTTATCCTATCAACCTGCGTTACCCCCGTGAGCTGCGCGACAACATTGAGAAACTGCGCGAGCTACCCGTGATCACTAAGTCGGGGCATTATCTGCCGCTACGTAACTTGGCCGACATCGAAATCAACGATGGCGCGCCTATGTTAAAGAGTGAGAATGGCCGCTTAATCTCTTGGGTGTTTATCGATATCGAGGGCACCTCTATCGGTGAGTATATCGCCACCGCGAAAACTGCCTTAGACGCCGAACTCGTCGTCCCGCCCCGTTACAGCTATAGCTTTGCGGGTCAGTACGAATATATGCAAAGAGTCGATGCTAAGCTTAAACAAGTGATCCCTATGGCATTAGCCGTCATCTTCATCCTGCTGATGATGACCTTCGGCTCCACCATTCAGGCCAGCATTATTATGCTCAGCCTCCCCTTCGCATTGGTCGGCAGTACTTGGTTGTTATATCTACTGGATTACAACATCTCAGTGGCCGTTGCTGTCGGTATGATTGCCTTAGCGGGTGTCGCAGCCGAGTTTGGGGTGGTGATGTTGGTGTATCTCAATAACGCCATCAAACACAGGCAAGAAAAAGATAATTACCACAGCGTCAATGACTTGAAAGAAGCCTTGATTGAAGGCGCCGTTATGCGGATCCGCCCCAAAGCGATGACAGTAGCGACCATATTCTTCGGCCTACTGCCCATAATGTGGGGCGCAGGTTCGGGTAACGATGTGATGCAAAAAATAGCTGCACCTATGGTCGGCGGCATGGTCACAGCGCCCATACTGTCACTGTTTGTCCTGCCCGCACTCTATCTACTGATTTACTCGCGTAAATTAAACAAAGACGCTGCGCACGTAAGTTAACGGCAAGAGAGCACCCATAAAAATCCCCTCAAGCTATTAAGGTTTGAGGGGATTTTTCATTCAATCAGATTAAAAATCTAATTTAGCAGCCGTGCCACACAACACTCTGAGTAAAATAAGCCTCTTAGTTTATAACGCTTATGTGTACCATTAACTTAGCGCACCACAGGATTGACCCGACTTACTGCAGCAGAAAGGATTCCATCACATGACCAAGCCATTTTGTTTGACCATCCGCCGGATATGGCCGCAAGCACTTTCCCTTAAAAGCCTATCGCGTACGTTACTTGCGGCGTTCGGTTTATGCGCTGCGCTAATCATTTCAGCAGCACCTGCCGTTGCCGCGCCCGCAACCGGTGAGTTCGTTGCCGATAAACGCTGTGAGCTATTTCAATCGAAAAATAAGCAGACGAATCCAGATCAATGGCAGAGCAATATTGGTGAGCGCTATCCGGTACTCGAAATCCTCGGCAACAGCGCCAAACCTGATTGGCTGCGAGTGCGCACCAACGCAGTGAAGTCTCCCATGCGGTGGATCAGTGGCGCTTGTGGTCAGTATCTTTCCAATGTTGCAGGCAGTAATGTATCGACACCTGCAACAGCGGTAGAACCCGCGCAAACCACTACAGCATCGGATATCAAAGCCAAAAGCCTAGACGGCCTTAAAGAGCATGGCACACCAGAGAAACGCCAAGGGGATCAATGCCGAATCGGCGGTGAATTTGACGCCAACGTGCTGGCATTAAGCTGGCAAAGCACCTTCTGCGAACTCTATGGCCGCCGCAAAGCCGAATGCCGCGCCCTCAGCCAAACGCCAGAATCGAGCCAGTGGCAACACTTCAGCCTGCACGGACTGTGGCCGAATAAACAACAATGCGGCACACGTTATGGCTATTGCAGCACAGTCAAACTGCAACCAAATGATTTCTGTACTTATCCTGAGCTTGAACTTAACCCATCGGTGCGCAAAAATTTAGAAGAAGTCATGCCAAGCGCCCAATATGGCACCTGTTTAGAACGCCACGAATGGTGGAAACACGGCACTTGCCGTAGCCAAGACCCTAACGAGTACTTTTTATTGGCAACCCAGCTGACCCAAGCGGTCAATGCCTCGGCATGGGTACAAAAATTTATTCATGAAAACATAGGTAAAAGTGTCAGTAAAAGTGAGTTAAACCAAAGTTTTGATATCAGCTTCGGTCAAGGCGCTCACACTAAAATGAGTCTAGAATGTGGCAAGGGATTACTGAGTGAAATCCGCATTAATTTGCCCGAGGTCATTAAAGCCTCAGACTCCTTGCCTAGCCTACTCGCCAAAGCTAACAAGGCAGGCAGAGGCTCCTGCCCTGAGACAATCATGATTGATAATGCCAATTAAACAAATGGTTAGACGAATAAAAATGGCGACTAAGTGTCGCCGTTTTTAATCTTAAATGTGACTCGTCCTAAATATAGCTGTCACATCTGATTAAGCTTGATTACCGCAAAGGTGGCACCTTGGGCGTCGGCTATCACAGAGAATCTACCCACATCGGGGATATCACTGGGCGGAATGCACACTTGCGCGCCTAACGCTTGGGCTTTTTCTGCAAATGCATCGCAATCGGCTACTGCAAAATAAAGCAGCCAATGGGGAGATATATCGCCCCATTCGGGCATGATGGTCATCATGCCGCCGATGGATTGACCATCAACTTGCCACTCAGAGTATTCGATGTCCGGCATGTCGCTGGGCGAGTTAGTCCAAGGGAATATTGTGCAGTAAAAGGCTTCTTCAGCGCGTGGTTCTTTACATGCCAGCTCAACCCAGCAAAGGGTATTGAGTTCACCCTGACGGCGAGCACCGGTATGATTCTTCGCTTGCCACAGCGCAAAACGTGCGCCCTGTGGATCGCTCACCTGCGCCATCACGCCCGCATCAGCAACAATATGCGGCCCCATGTGCACTTGGCCACCCGCCGCTTGAATCGCTGCAATGCTGGCATCCATATCATCAACGGCAAAGTAGACACGCCAATGGCTAGGGATCTGCGACTCTGACTCGGGGATTTGGTACATGGCACCTAAATCATCCCCCGCTAAATTGAATAGCGAAAAATGACCTTCTGGGATCGGCATGTCAACTGAATCCCAACCAAATAACGCTTGGTAGAATGTCTTAGCAGCTTGCCAATCGTGGCTTGCGAGTTCAACCCAACATGCATGTCCTTGTGCGTACTGAGTAATTTTCATCATTTGCTCCTTCGTTTTTACAATCATTCGAGTTAAGCCTGAGTTCGGGCTTCTGTCCAGTGTCGGGATAAAAAAGATCTGCAGAATTAAAACTCAATCGCCAAATACAAAAAAGCCCTCACGCAGAGGGCTTAAATCATCGAAAAAAATTAGGAATATTGCGGCAGTAAATTTGCCATCGCGAGCAAATGACAAGCACCCGTGACTATGCCAAATAACACCACAAGAATAATCAGCGGCGTACCGCCTATCACTCTAAAACCTGTGCTCTCGGGGAATAACTGCCGTGATTTATAGGCCATCAGCGCCGGGACGATTACCGCCCACACTGTCGCCGCTAAAGCCGCAAAGCCAATCGCCACTAAAAAGCCGTCGGGGAACAGTAATCCTAAAATCGTCGGCGGCACAAAGGTCACTAACGCAGTTTTCATCCGGCCCGAGCGCGAATCGTCAAAACCAAACAAGTCGGCGAGATAATCGAACAAACCTAAGGTTACCCCTAAGAAAGATGAAGCCACGGCCAAGTTAGCAAACAGGGTCAACATACTGTTCAACCAGCTACTTGCCATCACTTCAGACAAAGCGCCCACCAAGACACCCATATTGCCGCCTTGGGCAATAATGTCGATAAACTGGCTGCGGGGAATATTGCCCATAGTCGCCACTAACCAACAGGCATAAATCACCAGCGCGATAAAGGTGCCGACGAAAATCGCCTTGATAATGGTGGAAGAATCTTTGCCGTAATACTTCACTAAGCTGGGGACGTTACCATGGTAGCCAAAGCTGGCAAGACCAAAGGGTAGCGCCGCCCACAGATAAGGTGAAAAGCTATTATTACCATCGGGTTCGAGCAACTTAGTCACATCGATTTCGATCAGTAAATTGCCAATAGCAAGGAAGAAGGTAATGATCATACCGCCGAGCATAATCGTGGTAATGCGATCCACGGCCTTAGTGCTGATCAATACAATACTCGCCAACACTATGGCAAACACCAGCCCAGCAACACTTTGCGGTAACTCAATTCCCATGCCCTGCAAGCTGTGGTTTACAATCGAACCACCGCCGCTGATATAGGCATAAGTCAAAATATACAGCACGAAAGCGATAGAAACACCGTTAACTATCCGCCAAAACTGCCCTAAGGTTTGCTTGCTTAAGGTGTCAAAACTAGCACCGGGTTCGAAATGCAAATTGGTTTCGAGTAGCAATAAGCCCGACATCAACATGCAAAACCAAATGCCCAATAACATTAAAATCGAATAGCCAAACCACATACCTGCACCGACCACGGGCAGAGAAAACATCCCTGCACCTACGGTCGTGCCAGCAATAATCATGGCGCCGCCGAGCAAGGACTTACCTGCGGGCTTATGCTTAGCCGCATTCATATGATTTGCCATTAAACTGTGTGCTCCGCGGTGACACTCGCCACTATCGTTTGTTTCACTGACGGACGTAATAAGCTATTGGCTTGATCTCGTATGCGATTGATATTGGACTTATCTTGGTTATCCGCTAGATATCCCAATTCTTTGAGCTTAACGCTCAAGGTGCCGTAAAGTTTTTTATCATAGAACTCAGGCGCGGTAATGCCATGTAAAGCGCCTAAACGCTGGGCGAGTAGATGACTCTCAGACTCAAGTTCTGAGCGCTCCATCTTAGGTCTGTTCGCTAACAGATTGAAAATTATGGCATAGCGTTGCAGAGTCTCGCTCACTGAACTGGCTAACAATAATAGTTGGCTAGTGTGTTCAGGCACGACAGTTAAGGTATCAGTCTCAACCACTAACCCTTGTTCAATGAAGAAATCCAGCACTTGACTGACATAGGCAGGTACATCCTTAATGCCCATGAAGAGTTCGGCTTTCAGCAGTGGATAAAAATCGGCAACGATTGACACAACTTGCTGACGCGGGATCTGCTCATTATGCGTTAAGCAGCTCGCAATTAATGACGGCACAATAAATAAGTGGATGATATTGTTACGATAGTAAGTCATAGACACTGCCTGACTCGCCTCGATAGACACGATTTCACCTAAAGGATCGGCGCAAACAACAAACTTGTTCAGCTCTAAACCTTGCTGCACTAAATGCTTACCATCACCTTCGGCAACCGAAGTATAAGTAGTGTAAGGCACTTTTTTGAGTAGAGTCAGATACAGATCAAGCTGACGTTCCAGCAGACTGCGCTCTAAGGCATTTTGATCTGTGGCCAGCAACACTAAACTCGTCAAGGTCACCGAACTCGCCGCCGCCGCATCGTTGATATTCGTCATCACTCGATTCGCCAGCACGTTTACCGCTGGCGTTAACCAGCTTGGTTTTTGCTCAGGATCATCGGCCAACTCAGTACGCCAGTTTGGCGCGCGCTCATTTAAGAAGTTTTGCAGAGTAATCGGCTCGCCAAAGTTCACATACCCTTGGCCGAAATTACCCAGTTTGCGAATCGCACCAAACACCTGCCACACAGATTCTTTTTTCTTTTTCTTACCACTTAACTCTTTATGGTACGTCGCCACTTCCATCACATGGTCATAGCCTAAATACACAGGCACTAGCGTGACTGGACGCTCGATACCGCGCAGCACGCTGTTCATCGTCATAGCGATCATGCCGGTTTTTGGCGCCAATAGCCGACCGGTACGTGAGCGGCCGCCTTCGGAGAAATATTCCACCGAATAACCTTTAGCAAACAGTTGATCTAAATATTCACGGAATACTGCGGTATACAGCTTGTTGCCATTAAAACTACGGCGGATAAAGAAGGCACCACCGCGACGGAACATAGGTCCAGCGGGCCAGAAATTGAGGTTAATACCGGCAGCAATGTGCGGCGGAACCATGCCTTGATAATACAAAATATACGATAACAGCAGGTAATCCATGTGGCTGCGATGACAAGGCACATAGACAATCTCGTGGCCATCATGGTGCAACTGGCGAACTTGCTCGGCGCCTTTAATGTTGATCCCGCTGTAAAGCTTGTTCCACAACCAAGTTAAAAAACGCTCGGCAATACGCACTAAACTATCTGAGTAATCTGCTGCGATTTCATCGAGATACTCAATAGCCGTCTCGCGCGCTTGGGTCTCAGAAATCTTTTTGTTGGCCGCTTCTTCTTGAATCGCTTTACGCAAGGACTCGGATTTGAGCAGCGAATGAAACAGTGCTTGGCGATTTGGCAGCACAGGCCCTGTCATCACCTTACGTTGACGGCGGAAATGCACCCGCGCGACCCGCGCTAATTTATGGGCAATCCCCATGTCAGTGCCGTGTTCGTCGGCCATGTATCGCAGAGATACCGCATTTGAAAACTGTACGAAGTTATGTCGACCTAAGAATAAAATCATCAAGCATTTGCGCAGCCAAGTCGGGTTTTCCCGCTCAAACACAGCCGCCTTCATAGTGTCGTCTTCTTTCCCTGGCGTGCGGCCCCAATACAGGCTCACGGGCACTAGTTGAATGTCTAATTCAGGGCGTTCCTTATGCACGGCCAACAAACGCATAAAGCATTCGAGGAAAGGCTCGTTACCGGCACGCTCACCAAACAGCGGCTTACGCCCTTGAAGGCAGACAACCCGAGGCGCAATCACACCATTTGCCACTAAAGGCTCATAGGGGCTCGGTAGTCCTAACTTAGCCGTTATTTCACTCAGGGCAGCGATGTCACTCAGCGATTCCGTTTTCATCACATAAGCAAGGGGTCTGGAGGCATCCAGATTCAGATCGGCAAAGGGATCCTGAGGCACAACAATAGTGTGCACTAAGTGTTTTTGGATCCAGCGTAATGATTTCAACCAAAGAGAGTCGTGTTTAGGCATTATTCTTATGCAATTAAGTACGTTTACTAGCCCGGTAGAATACCAGACTATGGGTAATATTCGCTAATTCTCTCCAACATAGCTAAAAAGTGGTTAATACTTGCGCTGCAAATAATACTGTATATACTAACAGTAACTGTATAGAAAAACAGGAAACACCATGAGACCTTTGACGCCACGCCAAGCTGAAATTTTAGAGCTAATTAAACGAAATATTGCCGATACTGGCATGCCACCCACTCGGGCAGAAATCGCGACCCGTTTAGGTTTTAAGAGCGCCAATGCGGCTGAAGAGCATCTTAAAGCGTTGGCGAAAAAGGGCTGCATTGAGATCATGCCAGGCACATCGCGGGGCATTCGTCTGACTGCGGAAGTCGAAGAAGTAACTGAAACAGGTTTACCGCTTATCGGTCAAGTAGCCGCTGGCGAACCTATTCTCGCCCAAGAACATGTTGAACAGTACTACCAAGTCGACCCAAGCATGTTCCATCCCGCCGCCAATTTTTTACTGCGGGTTAAAGGCGACAGCATGAAGAATATCGGCATTCTCGAAGGAGATTTGCTGGCAGTTCATAAAGTACAACAAGCCAGAAATGGTCAAGTGGTTGTCGCTAGAGTCGACGACGATGTCACTGTTAAACGTTTCGAAAAAAAAGGTAATGTGGTCTATCTACACGCCGAAAATGAAGACTATTCCCCGATTAAAGTGGATTTAGGCTATCAAAGTTTAACAATTGAAGGACTCGCCGTCGGTGTGATCCGTAATGGAGATTGGCTATGAACAAACTACTTGGCAATGCACCCCGCCACCCGGGCTTGTGGCTCGATGAAGTACGTGATGCCGACTATGACTGGCACCATGCACCTATCGCCTGCATGCCAACTAAGACTCAAGGTCGCCAAGAATTAATCCATCTGAGCGCGCAACTCGCCCAGTTAAGCCAACAGGGCCGTTGGTTAGTGCTCATCAACCCACCGAGTATTGGCTACAAACAAATGCTCGCCAACGCTGGCGTGCGTATGGATAGAGTCTTGCTGGTGCACGCGAAAGATGAAGTGGAAACCCTGTGGGCGATGGAAAAAGCCTTAACAAGTGGTACGTCCAGTGCGGTTATTACTTGGACCCAATCATTAGATGCACGCGATAATCGTCGCCTGCAAATTGTCGCTAAAAGTGCCCGCGCCATGGGCATAGTGCTAGAAGACGTAAACAGTCACTTACATGGCGACGTACGCATTGAGCAAGGTAGCCTCTTCGGCCAACAATCTTTTTTTAGTGCTGTACATTAAATATTCATTTAATTTTTTACCTTGAAAGCCGCCTCGCCTATGAATGTGAGGCTTTTTTTTGGCAATTTTTCAGACAATTAGATAAATAAGTGATCTTGATCAATATTTAAACAGCAAGTATGGTTGATTTAGTCGGCGATGATATATCGCCGCCCGTGGCAAATAAATCGAGCCGTAATCGAGTTCAAAATGCCACTAAAAATAGAGAACAGATTTATTTCAGTCGTATGTGCCAGCGTGGCTAATACCAGCAGTAACAATACTTAATTAAAAGTAACAGCCGCCAACGCACGTTGAAGTCAAAAACGCTTTTTTGGGAACTGAAGAGTTTGCATAGAGTTGAGACTTACTGTGTTGCTCTTCTTTGTAGTTGCTATTCGCAATTGGCAGAGGAGAAGTCTTGTGAAGCAATTGTTGTATTGTTTACTCGTGGTGTTATTCGCACCACCGTTGGCCGCCGCGGACATGCGGTTCAACATGACCCCTGGCGTAACCGAGATCAGTGGCAAGGTTTATCACTTGCACATGACCATCTTGTATATCTGCTGCGCCATTGGCCTTGTGGTCTTTGGCGTGATGATTTACGCCATGATCAATCACAGAAAATCCAAAGGCGCTGTCGCGTCGCACTTTCACGAAAGCACTAAAGTTGAAATCGCTTGGACGATTCTGCCATTTATCATTTTGATCTTAATGGCGATTCCAGCGACAAAGACCTTAATTGCGATGGAAGATCCCAGCAATGCCGATCTCACCGTTAAAGTCACAGGTTCCCAATGGAAATGGCACTACAGCTATTTCGATCAAGACATTGATTTTTACAGCATACTCGCAACCCCAAGAACACAAATCGACGGTACCGAAACCAAAGGGGAAAATTACCTTTTGGAGGTCGATAAGCCGCTAGTGCTACCGATAAACCGCAAAATCCGCTTTTTAATGACCTCAGAAGACGTCATTCATTCATGGTGGGTACCTGCTTTTGCCGTGAAGAAAGATGCTAATCCTGGGTTTATCAATGAGGCCTGGACTCGCATAGACAAACCCGGCATTTACCGTGGTCAGTGCGCGGAACTCTGCGGTAAAGACCATGGTTTTATGCCGATTGTAGTGCAAGCCTTACCCGAAGCCGAGTTTGAAGCTTGGGTAGCGGAGCAAAAACAAGCTGCAGGCGCGGCGGCAGAAGCTGCTCAAGCTGCATTGTCACAGACCCTTAGCACAGAGGAGCTAATGACCCAAGGTGAGCAAGTTTACCTCGGTCACTGCGCAGCCTGCCACCAGCCTAATGGCGAGGGGTTACAAGGCGTATTCCCACACCTCAAAGGCAGTCCGATAGCAACGGGACCGCTCAGCGGCCACCTTGAAATCGTGCTCAACGGTAAAACGGGTACGGCCATGCAAGCCTTTGGTAAGCAATTGACTGCACAAGAAATTGCCGCTGTGATTACCTATGAGCGTAATGCGTGGGGTAATAATACTGGCGATGCTGTGCAGGCCAAAGATGTTAATGAGCATATGAACGGCAGTACTGGCACACAGGCACCTGCTACCGCACCAGTCAACACGACCCCAACACCCGCACCTGCAACAGAGCCAGCAGCCGTTGTCGACTCCACAACCATAGTCGATCCAGCGAGTCTCCCTACTCTCACCCACGACGCCTTGATGGCCGAAGGTGAGACTGTTTACGCCACCACTTGTGCGGCCTGCCATCAGTTAACGGGAGCAGGCATACCACCAGCCTTCCCCGCACTCGCTGGCAGTGCTATCGCCACAGGAACCGTTGCTAATCATCTCGATATTGTGATGCACGGCAAAACGGGCACGGCTATGCAGGCATTTGGCAAACAACTCAGCCCACAGCAACTCGCGGCCGTCATTACCTATGAACGTAATGCTTGGGGCAACAATACCGGCGATACAGTGCAACCTGCTGATATCGCAAGCCATGGACAGTAGGGGATTATGATGAGCACAATGACTCAAGATCAAACCGCAGCCCATGATGACCATCATCATGGTGCGCCAAAGGGCATCATGCGCTGGGTGCTAACAACCAACCATAAAGACATAGGCACTTTGTATTTATGGTTCAGCTTCATTATGTTTTTAACCGGTGGCGCTATGGCCATGGTGATCCGCGCTGAACTGTTTCAGCCCGGATTACAATTGGTCGAGCCCAACTTCTTTAACCAAATGACCACAGTCCATGGGCTGATCATGGTATTCGGCGCGGTAATGCCCGCCTTTACTGGGCTAGCAAACTGGCTGATCCCTATGATGATTGGTGCGCCAGATATGGCGCTGCCACGGATGAATAACTGGAGTTTTTGGATCTTACCCTTCGCCTTTACCATCCTACTCAGCTCGCTGTTTATGGAAGGTGGCGGACCTAACTTTGGTTGGACCTTCTACGCGCCACTGTCTACCACTTATAGTCCTGACAGTACGGCACTCTTCGTGTTCTCTATTCATATCATGGGGATAAGTTCGATCATGGGTGCAATCAACGTGATTGTAACCATAGTGAATTTACGTGCGCCCGGTATGACATGGATGAAGTTGCCGCTGTTTGTGTGGACTTGGCTTATCACAGCATTCCTGCTGATCGCTGTGATGCCCGTACTTGCGGGCGCTGTGACTATGGTGCTGACCGATAAGTTTTTCGGCACTAGCTTCTTCGAAGCGGCTGGCGGTGGCGATCCTGTGATGTTCCAGCATATTTTCTGGTTCTTCGGCCACCCTGAGGTCTACATCATGATTTTGCCGTCCTTTGGCATCATCTCCGCCATAGTACCCGCTTTCAGCCGTAAACCATTATTCGGCTATGCATCAATGGTTTATGCCACTGCCAGTATTGCAATTCTATCGTTCCTCGTATGGGCGCACCATATGTTCACTACAGGCATGCCAGTGTTTGCCGAGCTGTTCTTCATGTATTGCACTATGTTGATTGCGGTGCCAACGGGGGTGAAAGTGTTTAACTGGGTCGCGACTATGTGGCGCGGTTCACTCAGCTTCGAAACCCCTATGTTGTTCGCCGTGGCCTTTATCATACTCTTCACCATTGGCGGGTTTTCGGGGTTAATGCTCGCCATTACGCCAGCCGACTTCCAATACCACGACACCTACTTTGTGGTGGCGCATTTCCATTATGTGCTCGTGACTGGGGCGATTTTCTCCATCATGGCGGCGGCCTATTACTGGCTCCCTAAATGGACGGGGCACATGTACAACGAGCGACTGGGGCAATGGCATTTCTGGTGTTCGGTGATTTCGGTCAACGTACTGTTTTTCCCGATGCATTTCCTTGGGCTCGCGGGTATGCCAAGGCGTATCCCCGATTACTCGATTCAATTTGCCGATGTTAATCAAATAGTCTCGATTGGTGGCTTCGCCTTTGGCTTATCGCAATTGATTTTCTTAGTGTTAGTCATCAAGTGCATCCGTGGCGGCGAGAAAGCCCCCGCTAAACCTTGGGAAGGCAGCGAGGGTTTAGAGTGGACATTGCCAAGCCCAGCGCCTTACCACTCCTTCACGACACCACCTGAGGTGAAATGAAATGACCAACCATAGCCAGCCAGAAAAACCTAAGTCAAATCGAAAGCTTATCAGCATGCTCGTCATTGGCTGTATTGGTATGTTTGGTTTTGGGTTCGCGCTGGTGCCGCTATACGATATGCTGTGTGAGAAGCTAGGGATTAACGGTAAAACCTCCAATACCGCCAGTAGTTATCAAGCGATAACCATAGATACTAGTCGTGTTGTCACAGTGGAATTTATCTCCCAAGTGCAAACGGGTATGCCGTGGAAATTTGAGCCGCAAACCAAGCGGCTCGAAGTCCACCCCGGCGAGCTGATACACACAGCATTTTTGGCACGCAATGTGTCCGACAGAGCCACGGTCGGTCAGGCGATACCTTCGATATCACCCGGCCAAGGCGCGGCATATTTTAATAAAACGGAATGTTTTTGCTTCAACCAACAGCACTTAGCGGCTTCGACCAGCGCTGAGTTGCCGCTCATTTTCTTTGTGGATCCTCAGTTACCTGAATCCATCCACACTCTGACCCTCTCTTACACCCTCTACGACATTACCGACAAGCAGTTAGCGTCTGCCATAGAGCAAGGAGCTGCAAAATGACCACAAAACATGAAAATTACTATGTACCCGCCCAAAGTGCTTGGCCCATCATTGGCGCTATAGGATTGTTTCTAATCGCCTTGGGTGCTGGGCACTTTGTCCATCAACTAAAATCAGGCGCATCGGGTGGCGGTTATATCCTACTCGCGGGTATCGCCGTGATCCTCTTTATGCTGGTTGGCTGGTTTAGAACCGTGATCAACGAATCTATGACTGGGCTTTATTCGCACCAAATGGATAGATCCTTTCGCCAAGGCATGAGCTGGTTTATTTTTTCAGAAGTGATGTTCTTCGGCGCATTTTTTGGAGCGTTATTTTATGCTCGCATGGTCGCAGTGCCTTGGCTCGGTGGCGCCTCCAATAATGCCATGACACATGAAGTACTCTGGCCACAATTCGAAGCCGTTTGGCCTTTGCTCACTACGCCAGATGGCACCAAAACAGAAGCTATGCCGTGGAATGGCCTGCCGTTAATCAACACTATCGTGCTGCTGACCTCCTCAGTCACCTTACATTTTGCCCATGTCAGCCTAGAGAAAGGCAAGCGCTCGGCCATCACACTGTGGCTCGGGATCACCATACTTTTGGGTATGGGTTTCCTTGCCTTGCAGGCCGAAGAATATATGCATGCCTACCATGAAATGGGGCTCACCCTGACCTCTGGGGTTTATGGCAACACCTTCTTCCTCTTAACTGGCTTTCACGGCATGCATGTCACGCTCGGCACTCTGTTTTTATTAGTGTTGTTTTTCAGAGTGTTGAAGGGTCACTTTAGCGCGGATAAGCATTTTGCTTTCCAAGCGGGGAGTTGGTATTGGCACTTTGTCGATGTGGTCTGGCTGTGTTTGTTTATTTTCGTCTACGTACTTTAAGGCTTTAGTAAGGCGTGGGATTGGGGCTGATTAACCCAGTCCCTAAGGCCACCAGCAGCAACAGAATAACGAGTACCGAGAAAATCACCCGGCGACCAAGATAACGGCTCATAGGCACTTGGTTGTCACCTCTTACCATAATAAACAAGGCTCTACCTAGATTAAAAATGATGAACAGCAACAGCAGAACTAAGACCAATTTAAAAATGAATAGGGTATTCATGCAATATCCTTATGTTCTGCTGAATAAATTAACGGTTTTTTTACTGATATTGACTGTGGCTGTATTCGTGATGTTGGTCAAGTTGGGTCTATGGCAATTAGCCCGCGGCGAAGAAAAAACCATGCTGTTAGCCCAAATGGAGGCAAGACAATCCTTGCTGCCATTAAGTTTTGAGCAGCTCCAACTCAAAATCGATAAGGAAGGGGTGACAGGTTATCGACTGCATGTGCACGCCATACCCGCGAGCTCGCAAATATGGCTACTGGATAATCAAATCTATCAGGGCCAAGTGGGCTATTTAGCCTTTCAGCCCCTGCAAGTGGCAGCGGGTCAACCTTGGTTACTGGTTGAATTAGGTTTTGTCGCTGCCAGTTCCCACCGTGATGAGTTGCCCCACATCAGCCCACTTAGCGGTGAATTGAATATCGAAGGTCGGCTTTATCAAAAGCAAATCAATCCCTTGAGCCAGGCTTTAATGGCAGAAACGGGGACAAGTATTCGCTTTCAGAATTTGAATATACCGGAAATGGCGCAGCTGTTAGGCCACCCTTTGCTCGATGCAGTGCTGCAACCGGATGAGCTACCCGCCCTCGCCTTGCCGCATCCTTGGCAACCCTTCCCACTGTCTGCACAAAAACATTGGGGTTATGCGCTGCAGTGGTTTTCGATGGCAGCCGTGTTTGCTGGGCTCATGCTGTGGCAAGGGATTAAGTATGTAAAACGCCATAGTGCCGAAACAATCGCAAACTCAAGGAGCGAATAGGGAAATTCGTACCATACTTAGCAAGACACAAATAAAAACTAAATAAATATAAAACAATAAATTAGGGATAATTTGAATGAGAGGAGCAAGCATGAACTCCCAGAATAAATCGAAACACAAGGCATTGGGCTTGTTGTTGCTGGCGTTTATCGCGCCCGTGGTGATAGCCAAGCTAGTGCTGAGCCTGAATTTATACCACGGCGGCGCCACTAATCATGGCGAGCTGATCAATCCTGAGACCAGTTATGCCAGCCTTGGGGTTGAGAATCCCAATCCAAAAGAATGGCAACTGCTATATTTACTACCCGCCCAATGCGACGATGCTTGCCGCGAACGCCTGTATATTTTACGCCAAAGCCACACTGCTTTAGGGCCAGATCAGGCACGAGTCGAACCGCTGATCCTCACCCATCCCGACAGCGATCTCAATGCTTTAAGCGCCTTTCACTTCAACACACGTCCCGCCAATGCTGGCTTAAACCATTGGCTAGATGAACAGCAGCTGATCATAGTCGATCCCTTAGGCAGCTTAGTGCTGCGCTATCCCCAAGTGCAGGGCAGAGAAGCCCATTTAGCTCAAGGCAAGGCCTTGGTTGCGGATCTGCGTAAGTTGTTAAAACTGTCGAGGGTAGATTGATGCAGCTAACTTGGGTCCTACGCTTAACCTTAGTCTTTACCTTGTTGGTGATCTTAATGGGCGCTTACACTCGCCTATCGGACGCGGGGCTCGGCTGCCCAGATTGGCCGGGTTGCTACGGCCATATCAAGGTGCCCACCCAAGACCATGAAATCGCCCATGCACAAACCATCTTCCCCGATCATGATATCCACCCAGAAAAAGCTTGGCTGGAGATGATCCACAGATATATCGCCGGCGGACTTGGCTTACTGGTGTTATTCATCTTAGTGCTGTGTTTGAAAACGCCGGAAGCGCCGAAAAAATTGCCGCTCATCATAGTGCTATTGATCCTCTTTCAAGCGGCACTCGGCATGTGGACAGTGACGATGAAACTCATGCCCATAGTGGTGATGTCGCATCTTATTGGTGGCTTCAGCCTGATTTCACTGCTGTTACTCCTCTATCTGCGAACCCGACCGCGGCGGATCTTTAATAGCGAAACCCATGCCCGCAATCTGGCACCGCTGGCACTGGTGAGCCTATTCGTTCTTGTAGGTCAGATTATGCTGGGCGCTTGGACATCATCTAACTATGCGGCGCTCGCCTGCACCGCTTTACCCATTTGCGAAGGTAACTGGGTGGATAACTTGGCAATAGCGGAAGCTTTTTCGCCATTCCAAGGCCAACACCACAGTTTCGAATTTGGAGTGCTCGATTACCCAGCCCGTATGACTATCCACATCGCCCACAGAATAGGCGCTATTGTTACCGCGAGTTTATTACTCGTACTCGCCTATCGACTATTTGTTGGCGCGGCTGGGATGAGGGCCTTAAGCCTCTTATTGGTAGGGTTAGTGATCCTGCAAGTGAGCTTAGGTATTTCTAACGTAGTGATGCATTTACCACTCGGCATTGCCGTGTCTCACAATGGCGGGGCGGCATTACTGCTGCTGACCTTAGTCGCAATCAACTATTTTTTATGGCGCAAAGCATAAGCGAGGGATCCAAGATGGCAAAACCACTCTCAATCACCAGTAGCCTACCCACTATCAGCGTGACATGGCGCGCCTATTTTGAAATGACCAAACCTAAAGTGGTCGTACTTATGCTGCTCACTGTCTTAGTCGGCATGTGTTTGGCCGTGCCCAATGCTGTGCCCGTTCAACCTTTACTCGCTGGTATGCTTGGCATTGCCATGATGGCAGGCTCGGCGGCGGCGTTAAATCATCTGATCGATCGCCGTATCGATGGCTTAATGGCGCGCACCTACAATCGCCCGTTGCCTAAGGGACGTATTTCGGCAACCCGCGCGTTAATTTTCGCCGCTAGCTTAGGTAGCCTTGGCTTTATCGTCTTATATTCCTTAGTGAATCCACTCACGGCTTGGCTCACCTTTGCCAGCTTGATTGGTTATGCCTTGGTTTATACTGCCTATTTGAAACGCGCGACATCACAAAATATTGTGATCGGCGGCCTTGCGGGAGCCATGCCACCCTTGCTGGGATGGACGGCAGTGACGAACGAATTTCATGGTCATGCGCTGTTGTTAGTGATCATCATTTTTACGTGGACGCCGCCACATTTTTGGGCTCTGGCCATTCACAGACGCGCCGAATATGCCAAAGTGGATATTCCCATGCTGCCGGTTACCCACGGTGTCGAGTTTACTAAAACCTGTATTCTGCTTTACACAGTATTGCTGGCGATTGCTTGCCTATTACCTGTGCTGGTTGGCATGTGTGGGCCCGTGTATTTTGTCTGCTCTAGTTTGCTCAGTAGCGGATTTATCTATAAAGCATGGCAACTTAAATATCGGGATCATGATGGCTTAGCGATGCAAGTGTTCCGCTTCTCTATCTATCATTTGATGTTGTTATTCATGGCATTACTGCTCGACCACTATTTGTTGAACTAGTGTATGCAACTCGTTTGTCGCGCTAACCTGTCGTTATGGAGCCAATAATGCAGAAAAGAATTTTAGTCATCGCCATATTATTGATCGGCCTTGGCGGCCTATTTGCGGTGAAATTTAATCCCCCGAAACCTATCGAGCTAAAGAGTGGTTTTTTGTTTCCGCAGGCCTATGAATTAGCGCCCTTTGAATTGGTTGATCAACATCAGCAGGTTTTTACCAACGCCAGCTTGCAGGGGAAATGGAGCTTATTCTTTATCGGTTTTACCTTTTGCCCCGACGTTTGTCCTACGACCTTAAATAAACTCGCGGCGGCTTATCCCGATCTAAACAAGATCGCGCCATTGCAGGTGGTGTTTCTATCCGTCGACCCCAAACGGGATACACCGGATAAACTCCTGACCTATGTTAATTTTTTCAATCCAGAATTTAAAGCGGTCACGGGCGAGCAGACACAAATCTTCCCGCTCACCCGCAGCTTAGGACTGACCTATGCCATGGTCGGTGAAGGGGAAAACTACCAAGTCGACCATAGTGCGGGTTATGTACTGGTGTCGCCGCAGGGAACGCGAGTCGCAGTGTTTAAACCTACGGCCGCATTAGGCAAACCGCCGCAGGTGTTAAATGATGAAATGATTAGCGATTTTAGAAAAATAGTGGCGCAATACAAACCTAGCCGTTGATCACTCTTTGACCCAAGAGCCATCGTCCTTTGGCCTCACCCAAGGCTGAGAAAACCAATAGTAACCGTTGCGCGCCTTACTCGGCGCAGTGCAGTTGTAACGCGAACGCCCCGCAGGTAAGGCTAAATCCGCTTGAACACTAAACTCGTTCTCACTCAACCAAGTCGGCTGTTTTGAACCTTGACCTTGGATATAACACATCACTTGCTTAGCCGAGATATCACTCATATCTAGGGTGACTTTAAGCTCTGGGCGCCAGTGGCCGCCCTTTAACTCAGGATCACTAGGACTCTGTGCAATCACAGGCATATTTAAACTGTATAGTTTGGCCTTAAGGCTTTTTAAATCAGCATATTGTCCTGCAACAGGGAAACGCGGCAGCGCCGTTAACGGCGAATAGGGCCCAGCGGCTCCCGATTGCTGCCCCAAGGCGACAAAGCCGTTCTCGGTTAACATATCCTGCAAAGCTTGATTGTACTCACCGTAGGGATAAGCCAGCATTTTTAAATTGTGCCCAGTGGCATCTACAATCGCCTTTTCTGTATCTAAGATATTGGCTTTTATCCGCGCTAGCCACTGCGCCTGTGATTCATTTTCTAAGGCGCGGATCAAATGTTCGTGCGCCCAACTGTGGTTAGCAATATCGGCGCCTTCCTTGGATAGCGTTATCAGCTCATCCCAAGTCATCATCTCGATAAACTTTTGTTTAATCGGCTCAATTGCCACAAACAAGGTGTAGGGAAATCCAAATTCCTTTAGGATAGGATGCGCCGTAGTGGCTATGCTGCGATAACCATCGTCGAAGGTAATTGCGACTGTTTTCGCCGGTAAATCTTGTTTTTGCTTTATCGCTTCAACCACCTGAGAAAGCGGGATCACCTTAAAGCCATCATCGGCTAGAAACTGCATTTGCTCACGAAATTGCGCGGGCGTCACGCTTGTGGCCGCCGGAGTGGTTTCTGACACATGGTGATATTGCAGAATGACCACGGCATGGGCAGAAAACGTCATTAGCCCTATAAGTGCCAACAGCACACGTTTAACCATAATGTGAACACCTCTGAAATTAATGAATACTGCTAAATCAACTTGGCTCGACCTAATGCTTAACGGCGCGAAAAATCGTCAATTACTGGCGCTTGCCCTGCCGATGATACTCTCCAATATCACTATCCCACTTTTGGGCTTAGTCGATACGGCTGTCATAGGTCATCTGAGTGAAGCCTATTATTTAGGGGGAGTCGCTGTCGGGTCAACGATTATCACATTAATCATTTGGTTATTGGGATTTTTGCGTATGGCGACCACAGGTTTAGTCGCGCAGGCCTATGGTGCAAATGATCTTCACGCCCAGCATAAACTCTTAGTCCAAGGCGCTATGCTAGCTGTGTTATTGGGCGCTGGCGTTATCGCGCTGCAAGTCCCGATATTAAATTTAGCGCTAGGATTATCCGAAGCGAGTAGCGAAGTCGAGCGCTATTGCCGCGAGTATTTTCAGGTACGAATTTGGTCAACGCCCTTCGCTCTACTCAACCTCGTAATGCTTGGCTGGCTATTGGGACGTCAGCAACCTAAAGCCGCCATGTGGCAGTTGATATTAGCCAACCTTGCCAATATTATTCTCGATGTGGTGTTTGTCCTCGGCTTAGGCTGGGGCGTTAAAGGCGCCGCCCTCGCCTCAGTCTTTGCCGATATCACCGCTTTCTCAGTCGCACTCACTATGGTGTTACAGCAACTCAAGCGCGAAGCCGATTTTCACTTATCCCAGCTATTACCCCATGTCACCCTAACGGGGTACGGCAAATTACTGAGGCTCAACACAGATATTTTTATCCGCAGCCTCTGCCTGCAAGCGGCCTTTGCCTTTATGACTTTTCATGGTGCGGGTCTGGGTGATAATACCGTTGCCGCCAATGCCGTGTTACTGAATTTACTGCTGTTAATCTCCTATGCACTCGATGGCATTGCCTATTATGCCGAGGCAGAAGTCGGCCGAGCCTATGGCCAAAAACAGGCGGAGCAATTACGGGAAGCAGTGATCTTAGCCTGGAGCTGGTCGGCCATTACTGCGTTAGGGTTCTGCGCTGTATTCAGTCTTTTTGGCAGTAATATTATCGCGTTACTGACCAGCATTAATGAGGTCAGAGCAACAGCGCAAACCTATCTTATCTGGCTGATATTTTTGCCTTTATGGTCTTTTAGCTCGTATTTATTCGACGGGGTTTACATAGGTGCCGCTAAAGGAAAAGTGATGCGCAATAGCATGATACTCGCCACCTTCGGCGCATTTTTCCCGACATGGTATTTACTGCAGCAACTATTATTACCAGAGCAAGGTAACCACGCTCTCTGGGCCGCTATGAGTGCCTTTATGGTCGCCAGAAGCCTAACGCTTGCTGGGCACTATTATTTCAGCAAAGACTTTTTGAAGTCAGATTGATAACTAGCAGCTGATTAACCTTAGATTTTTATTTGGGTAAAAACTAAAAACGCGACTCTAAGGTCGCGTTTTTTATTCAGCTCAACAAACAAGATTAAGCGTAAGAATGCTCACCGTGTTGGTGATCTGTCACGTCACGTACGCCAGTCAACTCACCTGGGAACATGTCTAACAGTTGTTTCTCGATACCATCCTTCAGGGTGATATCAACTTGAGAACAACCGTTACAACCACCGCCGAACTGCAGTACAGCTAAGCCTTCTTTAGTGATTTCAACCAGCATGATATTACCACCATGGCCGGCTAACTGAGGGTTGATTTCAGATTGGATCACGTATTCGATACGCTCGACTAAAGGTGCATCGCCAGACACTTTACGCATTTTTGCGTTAGGAGCTTTGAGCGTGAGTTGTGAACCTAATTGGTCAGTCACAAAATCGATAGTGGCATCTTCAAGGAAAGGTGCACTCTTCTCATCGACCATAGCATTGAAGCCAGTGAACTCGATTTCAATATCATCACTTTCTACTGCATCCGGTGGACAATAAGACACACCACACTCGGCTTGCGAGGTTCCTGGACTGATCACAAATACGCGAATATGAGTGCCTTCAGGTTGATCTGCTAACAACTTAACAAAATGGGCTTGAGCCGCATCGGAAATGGTAATCATGAAAACCTGCTCCGTCAGGGGATACCTGAGTGTTTTAGTAAGAATTAGCCGTATGATACTCCGACTCACCTTCGCTTTGTAGTCCCTTGGGTAGCAAGTTTGTGGATTTTTGCCATAGCGATCACGATTTACTCATCATAAATAAGGCTATAAACACCGTATTATGCACGAATAAACAAGCATTCTTTACAAAAAAAGCGACCCAATTGGGTCGCTTAAGCTAGACATAAAACACAACTTATTTAGCCGCTTCTTGTCCTGCTATACGACCAAAAACAATAATATCAGTGTAGGCATTGCCACCAAGACGATTAGTACCATGTGTTAGGCCTGTCACTTCACCTGCGGCAAATAAGCCGGGAATAGCATTTCCTTGCTCATCCAACACACGAGTATGAGTATCAACCACAAGTCCACCCATTGTATGGTGCACAGAAGGTGTAGCCTTTAAAATCCAATAAGGTCCTTTACTTAAATCAACCAATCCTGAGCGATGATTAAAAGCCTCATCCTTACCAGTAGCAACATAATGATTAACATCTTTGATAGTCGATGCTAGTTTTTCCACTGGAATATCGAAAACCTTCGCCGCTTCTTCCAATGTATCAACTTTATACATCAGACCATCTTTAGTGAACTCTTTTAGCTCTCCTTGGTGCATAGCAACGGTATGGGCAACATCTTCAATAGCTTGGTTCCATAACACATAAGTATAACGGCCAGGTTGGGCTAAAATGGCTTGTGAGATAACATCGCGGCGCTCTAATTCCTCAACAAAGCGCTCACCCTTCTGGTTGATTAACACCGCACCAAAGAAGCGAGAGTCTGCAATCAAGGCAATAGCACCAGAGGTTGGGCTACAAATAGGGTATGACTGGATATATCCCATATTTTTAGCTGCTGCATGTATTTTTTCTGCCATCACAATACCGTCACCAGTGCCACCTGAATGACCAGTGCTACCATAACGTTCATCTAACTCTGGGTTGTATTTTTTGCGCATTTTCATGTTAGATGAGAATCCACCCGTAGCAATCACAACACCGCGTTTAGCATGGTATGTAATAGTTTTTCCATTATGAGTCGCTTCTACACCAACAATTCGACCCGTTTGATCTTGGATTAACTTTTCAGCCTTAGTATTAGTATGGATCGGTAAGCCCACTTCTTCAGCTTTAATAGAAAACTTACTAATCACCTCAGCGCCAGTGTGACCTTTAGGGATTAAGGCCCGTTTAACACTATGTCCACCAAACTGAAATAACTGATCGGGATAAAATTCTACTTTGACGTAATCCCTTAACCACTCTGCAGCCCCTACAGCATTATCGACCATGGTCTTAACCATTTCAGGATCACCTTTAAAATCGCCACCTTTTAACGTATCGCTAATAAACAGGTCTTTGCTATCAGTCACACCCATATTTTTCTGTACCCAACTACCAGCAACATTCATCTCAGCACCCGAGATCAATGAGTTACCACCAATAATTGGCATTTTTTCAATAATAACGGCAGTTCGGCCTGCGGCCATTGCTTCTAAGCCTGCACTAAAGCCTGCACCACCAGAGCCAATGACCACGACATCATAGGTATATTCTGCAGGAGTTAATGCTTCACTTTTTTTAGCTGAAACGACAGCAACTAGTGTTACCCCTGCGGCTTCAATACTCTTGCCCACGGCTTCTTTTAGCGCTTTAGACGTCACTGTTGCACCAGTGATACCATCAACCTCGATAGAGTTGTTATCAATAATTGCCTGTTTCACATTTTTAAATACGGCACCTGCAAGGACTTTATTTTCCTTTTGCTTAAGTACATCAATCGCAACAATATGCCCGTCTTTGAATGTTGTTTCGACCTGCACTTCGCCATGCTTACCTTGAGCAGTACCTTGGCTTTTTATTATTTGATGCGTAACTTGGCAGCCAGCAATAATAGCTATCGCAGTTACAGTAAGACCTATCATGGATTTTTTATAATGCATTATTGCTTCCCTTATCAAATTTTATAAAGAGATTGAATATTTGAAATGATCACTAATAGAGATGAGGCCGTATATTTGAAAAACATCAGACCCTCTGATTAATAGTTAAAATTGATAACCAATCGATATACCATACTCAAGCCCATCGTTATATTGCGAACCCCAACTATCATAATGAGTTAGATGCAACTTAGAATATATTGAATCTGTTAGTTTTGTTTGTATAGTTGTTATGATTTGGTGGCCATAACTGTTGTATGAAAAAAGCTCTTGATGTACTTCATCCCTATCGATTTGAGCCTCATAATTTAAGCTTAAACTGTGGTTAAAACCCAAAAAGTCAAATGGATACTTTGCATTCAGTACGACAGCGTAGCCTGATAAATCGTTAAACTTCGCTGATGCAGGTGAAAAATTTCCAAATGTATAGTTCAAACCAACACCATAATTTAATGATAAATCTTTGAATTTAGCATTATGGGTAAGACCAAAATAAAGATTATCCTCAACTAAAGTTTCACTCGCTGAGACAAAGTTTTGCGTCCAAAAATTAAACTGAGAGTCTCCTAGTCTATTTTCTATTATCATTAACGACTTAATTGTAGTTTTGCCATCTATGTTTTTTTGATTTTCAGCGAGTTCGGCAGGATTTTCTAACTTAACATTAGCAAAATAGGATCCCCAGTCTGCAATTCCCAGATGATTTAACTTAACAAAAGGTTGATTAAAAACGCCTGGGTTATCATTTTTCGTGTCGTTTGTGTAGAATTTATAACCTAAATCTACGCTAGTCTTATTCACATTAGCATATACTGAACCACTGACAAAAATCGCGCCAAACAAAGCTGTTATAACACTCTTGTTACACATAAAACCTCTCACATATCCATATATTATTTGAGACAATGTTCTTTTAAAAAAAGAATACTATCCATGCCTGATAAACTTTATTGGATTAATTTACTATAGCTAACATGAAGGCTATGTGATCTAGACCCAAAGGCGCTGTTAGATTTAAAAAGTGTGTGGTTAAATGTAGTAAACATCGATGAAATATATTTAAGTCATTTAGTTATAATTAATTTTGCTATAAACATGCCATTTTTTGATGATGTTGTAAAAAACCAATCGAGTTGATCTGCCAGCCGTTTAACCAACAGTAATCCTAAACCGAATCCATTATGACCGTTACTATTGTAGGAGTTAATAATTTCAACACAATGACCTTCTTGAGTAATATTAATATCGACTCCACCATGTTCAATACTATTCCTCAATAAATTACTTATTATTATTTTTAAAGGCTGGAGCTGAACTAGCAAACAAGTATCATCAGCTAATAACTGTATTTTTTGCTCATGACCATGTACTTGTTGCTGCTCCTCGATAATACTGAGAAGTAAAGGTGACAGAGCTACGCTTTCTTTTTCTAGGGTGGAACACTCTTTATTTGTTAACCATAGCAGTGTTTCAATAAGAGACTTCATTTGTCCAGTCGCTTGAGAAGCATACAAAGTCGCTCCAGTGAGTTCACCTTGTTGTAAAGCGAGGATTTCGAATGAAGACTGGCATATTGCAACAGGCGTACGTAATTCATGGCTAGCAAATCGCAGAAAATTTAGCTCCCGCTGCTGAGCCTCTTGAAGTTGTAAAATTGAGTTATCTAAAGCATCAACAATAGCCTTTAATTCAGCATATTCTTGTTTCGGTAAGCTAAGTTTCCCTCCTCCCTCCCAATCATGCTGCTTAATCGCATGGCTAATTTGATGGACAGGTGTAATCACTTTACTTTGCATATAAAACGCAAGGCTTGCGCTTGCACAGAAGGTTATCAATACGAGAAGCAAGATTGCAGTCATGTTTTTAGGTGCAAATTGCAAGTCATGGGTAACGCTGTACTGCAGCCAAACATAGAGTGGCTGGCCACTCTGTGTGTAGTACACACTTAAAGCATCAACAAAGGGACCTTCTGCATGCTCATACAGAATTGTATTCGCATCAGTTAAGACTTCATCATTACTTAATTGTCGAATCAGCGGAGGGATATCTGACCAATTAAGATAGACGGTTAAGTTATCAGTTTTTAGAATCGGCTGATTAAGTAATTGTTTTTGCGGTTGAGCATGTTCCGCCATAGTCAGTAATGACTCAGCAGCTTGCCCTGCATTATGTATGGTGACCTCATGCATAGAAATCATACCTGCACACATCATGCACAGTGGTATAAAGCTATTAATACCTAATGTTATTAATAGAAAAATAACACCCCATACTTGGTAGCTCCGCTTGAGGCTAAGCTTAGGAGCTTGCATTGATGTCATCCCTAAGGCTTAGACCGACTCCACGAATCGTATGCAATATTTGTCGTTCAAAGGGTCGATCTATCACCCTTCGTAACAGATGGATATGGCTGCGTAAACTATCACTATCAGGTGCACTATTGGGCCAAATCGTTCGCTCAATCTCTTCTCTACTCACAGTTTCTGGGCTACGCCGAGCTAATAAAACAAGGATCTGCCAGCCTGTTTTAGGTAAAGCAAGAAGCTGTCCTTGGCGATATACCCTATGGTTTCCAAAATCAATTTCTAGCTCACCAATGACTAGCCTTTGAGGCGCCGGACGACGCTGAGCAACCACCTTCAATCGCGCGACGAGCTCCTCCATTGCAAATGGTTTTACTAAATAATCATCCGCGCCAACAGCAAACCCATTCAAGCGCTCATTCAGACTGCTACGTGCGGTTAACATTATTATGGGCGAAGTAATGCACTGTGCTTTCCAGCGTTCACATGCTTCAATCCCATCACCATCTGGTAAATTTAGGTCGAGAATAATAGCGTCAAATTGCTGCTGGCTAATTAGCATATCAGCCTGAGCTAGGTTGAAAGCGTAATCGCACTCTATGCCACTCAATTCAAGATATTGAATGATGTTGTTAGAGAGAAGTCGATTATCTTCAACCAGTAATATCAACATATTTAGATCAACTCATATTGATGGGCTAAATGGATTAAGTTTGCTCTATTTGTAGCCCCAAATTTCTTGCGCATAGCTTCCATATGATATTCAACTCCTCTGACACTTATCGGGAGCTGAGTTGAAATTTCGTCATTCTGAAGGCCGTTTGCGACCATGAGCAGGATATCTCTCGCATTATCTTTAAGTAGCGAGCTTTGTAGAAATGGATTGAACAATTGTTTATTACATTCAAACAGCTTGTTTTGGGCTTCCTTTAAAGTATCAGCCAATCCCTCTAATGCTATCTCTGAGTCGCTAAGATGGCTGAGTAGTATGAAGCGGCCTGCCCAATGACGATTAGTGTGGCATGAGATGGGCCAGCTCAAAACACTTTGAATATTATGCTTACTAAACAGTAGGCTGGTCTTATCATTTCTTTCACTCGTGAATCTATACATATAAGATATTGAAGTATCTAATGAAAATCCAAAATTGAAATCATTGGCTGCAACCTGATTTAAATAATAACGCTGTAATTCAGCGACAACAGGGGAAGAAGCTATACTGGCGATAGGTTTTCGTAACGCCGTAGGAGAGAACAGATTGGTATCTTTTGGAAAGTGGTAATTTTCATACGCACAAAGTGGAACTCCCTGAAACCAGAAACCACAGATACCATGCAGCTTCAAAGAATAGCTTATCGCCTGAATAACATCTTTCAGCGTAGATGCCGCATTTGCATTTGATAGCGCCTGTTTAGCGTCCATAAATACCCTCCAAACGAAATAACATAGGAAGGTACATCAATAAAATTAATAAATAAAACTTATTGATACAGATACTTACACCTTGTCTCAGAATTAAAACTTATTCATTTTCACTCAGTATTTTTGACATAATTTTGACATACACATAGATATAATGATGTGACCGCATGTTTTAAACAGCGCCAACATCATCCAACAAGCCTGGCGCCTCTGCCCTTGCCAAACACCATACTTGCACATGCACGTATCGCGCTTCGAATAAGCGGGCTATTTCAGAGACTGTGGTGCCTGTCGTGACCACATCATCCACCAGTGCAATACGCTGGAACGCAAAATCATCCGCTAACATAAAGGCATCGTGTAAGTTGCGTCGTCGCTGTGCACCTGAAAGTCCGGCCTGCGGCCGAGTGTCTTGCTGGCGCGTTAAGCCCTCGCTCACTAATGGCAGTTGCAAGATCTGCGATAACTCATGGGCAATTAACCAAGCCTGATTAAATCCCCGTTGTTGCAAACGTTTTGGATGCAATGGAACTGGCACTATCGCTTGAGGCAGCGAGATTAATCCTTGCTGTTCTAATAGCTTAATTCGCGCCACTAAGGCGCGACACAGCACGGGCAAAGCGGCAAGTTGACCTTGATATTTAATCGCACCAACCCAAGCCCCCAAACCTTGATGATAACTACAAGGTGCAATGACTTTACGTGGCTGGCGCTTTTGGCATTCACCGCAATAATCGACTTCTATTTGCATCGACTTACCGCAACCTAAGCAAATAGGCCCATGATATAAGCCAGATTGAAGACAAACGGCACAAATGCCTGTCTCGGGAAGTGATATGGATTGGTGGCACAGCAGACAACGGTTAGGTAAACTGCTCGCCAACCAGCTTGTGCCGACTTGACAGCCTAAACGCATTATCCGCAAAGCAGATTGCGGCCAAATCCTTTTGACAAAGTGCGGCATACATTCACCTAATCCATTTTTGAGGCACTCAAGTGAGCCAAGTGATATCCACAAACCACGCAAATTTGCATATTGAAATCAGAGGCCAAGGGCCAGATCTGGTGATGCTTCACGGTTGGGGAGTCAATAGCGCTGTGTTTACACCATTACATGAGTCACTGTCTCAGTATAGGGTGCACTATGTCGACTTGCCGGGCTTCGGCCATAGTCAGATGGTGGAAGGTGATCTATTAGCTTGGGTCGATGCCTTAGTCGCCGCATTACCAGAACACTCTATTTGGGCCGGCTGGTCACTCGGTGGACTCGTGGCGACTCAGGCAGCACTGAGTTATCCACATAAAATCAAAGGCTTGATCACTATCGCCTCATCACCCTGCTTTATGGCGAGAGAGGATGAAGCATGGCCAGGCATTCCACCCCTAGTGCTTAGTCAATTTAGTGAACAACTTGGGCAAAATTTACCTAAAACCATTGAGAGATTTCTAGCGATTCAGGCCATGGGCAGCGCAACCGCTAAAGAAGATATCAAACGGCTGCGCGATCTTGTGCTTGCGCGTCCGTTACCCGATGCCAGAGCCTTAACTCAAGGTCTGACTATGCTGACCGACATCGACTTAAGGCCGCAACTGACAGAGTTACAGCAACCTTGGCTTAGAATTTGGGGACGACTCGATGGACTCGTCCCCAAACGCGTACAACCTAAGATGCCGATCACGCCGCAAATTGAAGATGTGATGCTAGCCAAAGCCTCACATGCGCCGTTTATTTCCCATCAACAGGAGTTTTTGCAGATATTTATGCCTTGGTTAGCGTTACAGACACGCTAACGCTTTATCTTTGAGCGATTAATGAC
>NZ_VXCT01000055.1:0-35468 GCF_052850535.1 Shewanella sp. 1180_01 | reverse complement strand
TACGGCCACGCTAACAGGTCGCGGCCAAGATGTGGCGACAGGCCGCGCGGTTGTGCCAGGGGTTAAACGTCCACGGGCGGGAGAGTAGCCATGGCAAGAGCAATCCTAAATCGTGGCGAGCTTGCAGGCATCCGCTTAGTGGCGGATTTGTTTGTGATCCGCGAACTAGAAAAGAACGTGCTTGCTAAAAACGAGCACGTTAAGCCGCACATCAAAGCGCTAGACCAGCGCCTTAAAAAGGCGGTTCCCAAGGTATTCGCGGCAGAAGCCGAACTACAGAAGCAGATCCACTTAGTTCGTGCGCAGTGGCTACGAGAATTGGAGGGGTTAGACGATGGCGAGTGAAACCCGAGGCCGCCGCTCTAAGGTGGATTTACTGCCCGATCCTATCCGCAAAAAGCTCGATGCGGGGCTGCGTAATGGCTCGATTCAGCAGATTGATTTGCTCGATGAAATCAATGCGCTGATTAAAGCCGCAGGGCTACCAGAAGAACAGCAGCTTTCCCGCGCAGGCATCAACCGCTATGCCACCAAGATGGAGGCCGTGGGTAAATCCCTACGTGAAATGCGTGAGATCACCCAAGTGTGGACGGCAGAACTGGGCGATAAACCGACGGGAGAAGTCACAAAGCTGATCCTTGAAATGGCCCGTTCACAGCTATTTAAAGCCCTTTTAAACCAAGATGAAACGGGCGAAGGTGCCGACGTTGGCATGATTAAAGATGCCATGTTAGCGGTGCAGCGTTTGGAGTCTGCTGCCATGGCCAGCCATAAGCGCGAGAAAGAGATCCGCACCGCGTTCGCGGCCGAAGCGGCTAATGCCGCCGAGAAGGTCGCGAAAACCGCAGGCTTAACCAGTGATGCCGTGGCCTTGCTTAAGCGCGAAATACTGGGGATTGCCTGATGACCATTAAAAAAAAGGTGTTAGCGGCCGCGACTGCGGTAGCGCTAGCCATCACGCCAACGGCAAGCAGCTTTGATCCCACGTATGAGGCAAGTTGCCTAAGTCGCTTTGATCCTAAAGAGGTGCTGCTCGGTTATCAGAAACGCTGGATAGCCGACGAGTCACCGCTGAAAATTGCCGAAAAGTCGCGCCGAACTGGACTCACTTGGGCCGAAGCTGCCGATGCTTCTTTAACTGCAGGCGCTGCCCGTGGCCAAGGCGGTACTAACCATTTTTATGTGGGCAGTAACAAGGAGATGGCACGGGAATTTATCGACGCTGCGGCCATGTGGGCCAAAGTATTTGATAAAGCCGCAGGCGAAATCCAAGAAGAAGTGTTTGTTGATGAAGGCCAAGACGGTAAAGAGATCCTGACCTTTGCCATTTACTTTGCCTCAGGTTTTAAGGTGCAGGCGCTATCGAGTAATCCCTCGAACCTACGCGGTATGCAAGGCAATGTGACCATTGATGAGGCCGCGTTCCACGAGCGCTTGGCCGAAGTGCTAAAAGCGGCATTGGCGCTAACCATGTGGGGCGCGAAGGTACGCTTGATCTCCACCCATAATGGCATTGATAACCAGTTCAATGAGCTGATTAATGATTCCCGTGCGGGTAAAAAAGATTACTCCATTCACCGTGTCACCTTAGATGATGCCTGTAATGAGGGGCTGTATAAGCGTATTTGCCAAGTGCGCGGCATCGAATGGAGCCAAGCGGCCGAGGATGACTGGAAAGCAAAATTACTCAAAGCCACAGCTACCGAAGAGGACGCATTAGAAGAATACTTCTGCGTGCCTAAATCGGGCGGTGGTGCCTATCTTAACCGCGCGTTAATCGAAGCCCGCATGGCCAGCGTGACAGATAGCGGCCCCGTTATTCGCCTTAAAAAAGACGATGCTTTTGGACAATGGCCAGAGGGTTTACGGGCGGCGGAGATCCTTAAGTGGTGTGAGGATGAACTAAAGCCGGTTCTCGATAGCTTAGACCCTGCACGCCCCCATTGCTTTGGTGAAGACTTTGCCCGTAGTGGTGACTTAACTGTGATTGACGTGGGGGAAATCGCCCAAGATCTCCACATCAAAACCAAGTTACAGGTCGAGCTTAAAAACATTCCCTTTCGCCAACAAGAGCAGATCCTGTTTTACATTGTGGACCGCTTACCACGGTTGAGGGGCGGCGCGATGGATGCGCGCGGTAATGGCCAAGCCTTAGCAGAATACGCCCAGGATAAGTACGGCAGTGAAGTGATCGCCTGTGTGATGCTATCTGAGTCCTTTTACCGCGAGCAAATGCCACGCTTTAAAAGTCACTTTGAAGATGGGCTGATCACTATCCCAAGGGATGACGACACCAGCACAGACTTGCGGGCCTTGAGCATTAACCGTCGAGGTACGCCATGCCTTGGCGATGTACGCACAGGCCAAGAAAAAGAACGCCATGGTGATGCCGCGATCAGCCTGTTCTTGATGGTATACGCCTCCACCTTAGACGGTGCCCCCATAGAGTTCACCCCCATTCCTAGGAGTGATCACCGTAATCCGAATGCCCATGCAAGTGCCCATGAGGATGATGATCATCAAACGCAGCGAGGTTGCTGGTAATGCAAGAAAAAACAACTGAATCACGTATTTTGGACGCCAGTGGTCGGCCGTTTAAGCAGCGTGAAGCCAAAGCACTGCAGACCGACGATGTGCGTTTAATTGGCTTGCAACGTACCTTTAGCCAGCACCCAAGTAGCGGCTTGACGCCCGCCAGTGCAGCCAATATTTTACAGGCCGCCGAGCAAGGCGATCTCATTGCTCAATGTGAACTGGCCGAAGATATCGAAGAGAAAGACGGCCACCTATATGCCGAGTTAGACAAGCGCAAACGGGCGCTGATCGGTGTGGATTACTATTTAATACCGCCCCGTAACCCGACGCCACAGGAAAAGGCCGACACTGAATATCTGCAAGAAATGCTCGAAGAAGGTAACTGGATAAAGACGCTCATTAAGTCAATGAGTGATGCCATTCTCAAGGGCTTTAGCATGCACGAGTTAGCCTGGACGCGAGAGCTGGGTGAATGGTTTATTGAAGTGCCAGAGTATCGCGATCCATCTTGGTTTATGACTCACCCTGAGCGGCGTAACGAACTGCGCCTGCGTGATACCACTGTCAATGGCGCTGACCTGTGGCCCTTTGGTTGGATCAAACATATTCATCCAGCCAAGTCGGGCTATGTCAGCCGCAGTGGTTTAGTGCGTCAGTTAATCTGGCCCTTTATTTTTAAAAACTACAGTGTGCGCGACTTAGCCGAGTTCCTTGAGATCTACGGTTTGCCGCTGCGTATTGGTCAGTATCCAGCGGGTGCCAGCGATGAGGAAAAGCGCGCCCTGTTAAATGCAGTGATGAGCATTGGCCATAACGCGGGTGGCATTATGCCCAAGGGCATGGTGATGGATTTTGAGAGTGCCGCCACAGGTCAAGCCGATCCCTTTGATTTGATGATTAGCTGGGCTGAAAAGACCATGAGCAAGGTGATTTTAGGCGGCACCTTGACCAGCCAAGCCGATGGTAAAAGCTCAACTAATGCGCTCGGTAAAGTGCATAACGAAGTGCGCCAAGAACTGCGTGATGCTGACCTTACCCTGATTGCCGAAACCTTAACCCGCGACTTAGTGGCCCCTTTATATGCGCTCAACTGCAAGAGTTATCAAAGCCACCGTCGTCATCCACGTTTAGTCTTTGATACCACAGAAGCCGAAGACTTACGGGCCTTAGCGTATCCGCTGCGTGCGTTCGTCAGCATGGGCATGCAGATCCCACAAAACTGGCTGCATGAAAAGACCCGTATCCCTAAGCCAGCTAATGGCGAAGCCGTGCTGGTGATCCAGCAAGAAGACCCCAATGCCAGCGCTGCAGGCGGTAATGACAATCAGCAGACGGCATTGGCGGCTTTAGCCGCGAAGCAGTCAGATGCCCCGTTGAGTGAACCGAGCCAAACCGCCTTAGATAAAGCCTTGGATGCACTCACTCAAGGGCAAATGAGCGACGCCTATATGGCGATGGTAGAGCCATTACTGGCACAACTGCAGAGCGAGCCGGAGCAGCTGCGGGTGCAACTGGAAAAGGACTATCCCGCCATGGATACCGCGCAGCTTACCGAAACGCTCGCGCGGTTAATGTTTGTGGCTGAACTATGGGGCATCGCCAATGCCTAAACCAAGAGTGCCTAAAGCCGTTGATTTAAGCATTGCCATTAACCAAGCCCCCGCCGATGCGGTGGCCTATTTCCGTGCTAAAGGCTTTGCCATCAGTGACGATTGGCAAGATGTATGGACCCGCGCCCACGCTCGTGCCTTTACGGTGGCCAAGGCGGCACAGATGGATGTGCTCACGGCGATCCGTAATGAAGTGGATGCAGCCCTAAGCCAAGGGTTAACCGCTAAACAGTTTCAGGCAAACCTTAAACCTCAACTCGAAAAGCTCGGATGGTGGGGGAAAAAGGAAGTCGATGGCCGCGAGGTACAGCTGGGGAGTCCCTACCGCTTAAACACTATCTATCGTCAAAACCTGCAAACCGCTTACATGGCTGGGCGCTATCGGCGCATGTTATCGCGCACCAAAACCCACCCCTATTGGCAGTATGTGGCGATAGATGACGGCCAAACACGGCCAGCCCATGCGCGGCTTAGGGGTAAAGTGTTCCGCTTTGACGATCCAATATGGGACATCATCTATCCGCCCAATGGATGGGGCTGTCGTTGCCGCGTTCGGGCGCTCACCGAGGCGCAAGTGAAGGCGATGGGGATCACTGTGGAAAATGGCGAAGGTTATATCCAGCGCTTTGACACTGAGACAGTCGCGCGCGGAACGGGTGAAGTGTTAACCGTGCCCCATGCGCGGATTGATCTGCCCGATGGCAGCAGCATGAGCCCCGATTTAGGCTGGGCCTATAGTCCAGGCGAAGCCGCCTTTGGTACCGATGTGGCCGTCGCCAAAAAGCTGGGCACTATTCAATCGTTAGACACCCGCGCGCAGTTTATTCAGGCTCTCAATAATAGCCCGCTGCGCCACGCCCAGTTTGCCCAATGGACGGATGAAGTCCTTGCCGCCAATCCAGGACAAAAGCGACGACCAGGCTTAGGCATTCAGGCTTTAGGTTTTATGACGCCCTCGATTCAAACCGCAGTGACAGCGCGTTTAGGGCGAGAACCTACGGCCTTACTGGCCATAGGAGAAAAGCAATTAGTGCATGCAGATAGTGCAAGGCACATTGCTGAGGGTGTTGCGTTAAGTCGTGATGAGTATCAGCAATTACCGCAGATGTTGGCAGAACCCGAGGCCGTGCTTTGGGATAGCAAGAACCAGAATCTGTTGTATGTCTATGCCACTGAGGATGATGGCCGTAAGGTTAAAGTGATCATTAATAGCGCGTGGAAGATGAAACGCCAGCAGGCAATGGATGCGGTGATCAACGTTTATAAGACGGATCGAGCGAACCTGCTGCAACCAGAATATGAAGTGATTGAAGGTCGTCTGTAAGTGAGTTTGGTATAAGTGAAGTGTGGTGGCGTGGTGGGAGTCGAACCCACATACACCCTGAATGATCAGAGTCTGCTTTACCAGTTAAGAGTACACGCCACCCTGTGTTCAAGCATATCACCATTCCTCCACGTTGACAGTGCTAAGGATAAAAAATGAACAAGGTAGAGATCGTCTTAAGTGACTCCCCAGTGCTGCAAGTGTTGGGGAGTTTGCTGGATAAGCTCGATGACTTAAGCGAACCGATGAACGATATTGCTGCCGTTCTGGAGTCCGCTACAGAGGGTGCCTTTGAGGCCGAGGCCGATCCAGTTACAGGTCAAGCCTGGGCATCTTTAAGTGATGCCTACCTTAAGGCCAACCCTAAACGCCAGGGCGGTAAGATATTACAAGCCAGTGCTGGCGGGCTAGCTGCCAGCGTGACTGCCGACAGCGGCGACTTTTGGGCGGAGATTGGCAGCAATAAAATCTATGCCGCTATTCACTATTTCGGCGGCACCGACGATATGCCTGCTGGCCCTGCGGGTATACCAGCGCGTCGATACTTCGGTGTAAGCCATGAGAGCGAACAGTCTATGTTAGGCTTCTTGGGAAGCTATTTGCTGTAAGAATGTGTTGTAAAAAGTGGGTTGAATGGATTTGTCTGCTAACGCCCTCAGACACGATTTAAGCGCCTAAGCTTTCAACTTGGTATAACGGCTCATCTAAAACCCACTTAAACGCTTTAACAAGGATTTAAACGGGTTTTAAACTAGGTTATGCTCGCCTTGTAAAGTGAACTTAATAATAAGCAAGGAGACAAGGAATGGGTTGTTTATTTTTTTTTGATGAAACGGTTGAGTTAAATGAGTATCCAGGAGTTAAGTGTAAGCCTCAACAAGTTGCAGTGGTGGATAACCACTTGATCCCTGAAATTGTCATTGGTCCAGTTGGTGAGGCTTATGATGGTTTATATGCGAACTTTCATGATTGGCAACAGTTTGAGCGATTTGTTGACGCCGTTAATGATTTGCATGCAAGGCTAAAAGGTGGCCACAAATAATCCCGAAACCTTTCCAATCCGCTAGTTAGTCCCACTCGATCATGATGGGCACTCCAATGTTATTGAGAGTGCCATTGTGTCAAAAGCTAAATCCACCAACCAAAGCCCAGCTCATTTAGCTGCTAGCATAGCCCTAGGCGTTGCGGCATTAAGCAGTGCGCTAGTGGTTAATACCAGTACCAGCACAGGTTTCCAACTCGGTGAAGATGGCTACATTCAGGCATTGCCTGATGGCCACTTTGCTGCTGTAGATGGTCGCCCTGATGATGTAGCGGGTGGCAAGTGGTTGATGGATGAAGCTGCCTTTGCTGCGCTTAAGGCAAATACCCCGCATCAAGCTGGTGATCTGGTCATTGACTACGAACACCAAACCCTCAACAAAGAGCAGAACGGCCAGCCCGCTCCCGCTTCTGGCTGGTTCAATATCGATGACGTGCAGTATCGCCAAGGGCAAGGTTTATTTATTAAGCCGCGCTTTACCGATAACGCTATCGCCCACCTAAACGCCAAAGAGTATCGCTATTTCTCTTTGGTTTTTGGATACGACAAGGCCACAGGCCGCCCCCAGTTTATCCATTCTGCAGCGTTAACTAACCGCCCTGGTGTCGATGGCATGTTGCCACTCGCATCGCTGGCCGCACTGGCCACTCTCAATGCAAACGATCTTCAATCCACCCCATCGGAGGGACTCCATGTGAACCCACTAATACTAAAACTCTTAGCCGCCCTAGGTATTGAAATTGCCGAAGGTAGCGAGCCAACCGAAGCACAGCTTAACGATGCGTTAAAGCGCATTGACGATCTGGTTAAAGCGGCGGGCAGTGTCGATGGCCTTAAGCAAGAAGTGGCTGCGTTAAGCGCCAAGTCGCCAACCATTGACCTAACCAAGTTCGTCCCCATTGCCACTGTGAATGCATTGCGTGAGCAATTGGTCGCGCTAACCGCTGAGAATGGCGTGCTCACTGTTGAGCAAGCGGTTAAGGCGGCGATTGATGACCACAAAGCCTTTGAGTGTGAACGTGATTACCTTACCCAATTGGGCAATCAAAACATGGCAGCACTCACTGCCAACATCGATGCACGAGTGCCTATTGCTGCACTAGGTGCCAAGCAAACCTCCACAGTTCCTGCCCCTAACAAGGATAAGGACACCAAACTGGCGGCACTTACCGCAGAGGACTTAAGCGTAGCCAAGCAAATGGGCTTAACCCCAGAACAAATGGCTGCAGGTAAAAAGGCCACCGCTTAGCGGTGTGCCACTCCATTAACCAGCTGAGTCATTCACATTAATTAGTTAGGAGTATCCCAATGGGTATTGTTAATTCCGCTACGTTAAACGCGCTGCGCACCTCCATGAGCCTCAAGTTTCAAGGTGCTGTGTCGAGCGTTGAAACCCAGTACCAACAGATTGCCACTGTGGTGCCATCGACCACCAAGTCGAATACTTATGGCTGGCTCGGTCAAATGCCAGAGTTCCGCGAATGGGTAGGTGATCGTCAGTTTAAAGACCTACAAGAGCACAGCTACAGCATCGAGAACAAGACCTTTGAAGCCTCGGTGATTGTTAAGCGCGACGATATCGAGGACGACAACCTTGGCGTCTATGACCCTATGGTCAAAATGATGGGCGAGAAAGGCGTTAAGTTCCCCGATAAGCAGGTGTTCGACCTACTCAATGCGGGTTGGACAACGCTTTGTTATGACGGCCAAAACTATTTTGACACCGACCATCCCGTCAATGCGACACATGATGGCAGTGGTGCTGATAGCTCTGTGCCTAACGTCATCATCGATCCCGCTTATACAGGCGAGCCTTGGTATCTGCTTGATGTATCGCAAGTGCTTAAGCCGCTTATCTATCAGGAGCGCCGCAAGCTTTCGCTCATCACCAAATTTAATCCCAACGATGAAAGCGTTTATGTCAGTAACAACTTCAGTTTCGGTGCGGATTTGCGCTGTAACGCGGGCTTTGGTTTTTGGCAAATGGCCGTTGGGGTGAAAGCAGAACTGACACTTGAAAACGTGTGGGCGGCGATGGAGATGATGGGCGACTTCACCTTTGATGGCGGTGAGCCTATGGAGCTGAATGGCACCTTACTGGTGGTGGGCAATGGTAATAAGCGCAAAGCACTACAGCTGAAAAACCGTGAAAACATCGACGAAGGCGGCACGACAGTCTCTAACGAACTGCAAGACATGATTGAGGTGTTGATCAGCCCGCGCGTTAAAAAGTAACCCGTTCTGAGCAGCGAATCGCAGGCACAAGGATGCGCCTGCACCCCAACATCGAGTGAGGTAACAATGAAATGGCGAATCCTTCTAAGAACATTCAAGTCCTGTTGGTTATCTGTCTTGCGCACACTGGCTATCGCCGTGCGGGCATGGCGCTTACCAAAGGCGAAAACCTTATACCGCTGGCCGAGTTGTCGGATGAGCAAGTCGCAGCGTTTGAAGCTGACCAGCGCCTTAAGGTATCCGTGCGTGATATGGCACCAGCGTCGGGGAGTGTGGACATTCCAGACGGTGATCAGACATTAGGCTCTGATACCACAGGCACGCTCGTTGGTGTGAAAGAGCCCAATGGTGAAGAGAAAGCCTTGGGTGAACTGACAGCAAAAGAGCTGAAAGAACTGGCAAAAGACTTGGCGATCACGGGTGTTAACTCGATGAATAAAACTGACTTAGTCAGTGCGATTCAGGCCGTAAAAGTCACTGTGCCAAGTGAAAACGAAACGGCTAATCCAAGCGCTGAAATGCCTAGCACTGAAACGGAAAACACTGATAAATCGGGCACCGCAACTAACACAGCAGGTGAATAGCCATGGCCCAATTGATGTACGCCACCCCTGACAACATGCTGAGTCGCTTTGGTGCACAGGACTTAATGCTGCTTACCGAGCGCGAAGGCAGCGTGCCAGGGGAAATCAATTTCGCCTTGCTTGAGCAAGCATTGCGCGATGCGTCTGCCGAGATTGATGGCTATATCGTGGGCCGTTACACCTTGCCGTTAACCACTGTTCCCGCCGTATTGGAGCGTAACTGCTGCGATATCGCCCGTTACTTCCTGTATGGCGATAAAGCCCCTGAACAAGTCGAGAAACGCTATACCGCTGTGGTGAAGTATTTAACCGCAGTGAGCAAAGGCGATATCAGTTTGGGGCTAGCTGATACGGGTGAAGTCGCTAGCCAAAGTGAGTTAGTAGTCAGTATCGAAAGTGCAGGCAGCGTGTTTGGCCGTGCATCGTCTAAGGGGTTTATCTGATGTTTGAGATTAAAGATAACTACCTTGCTGCAGGTGATGCGTTGACTCAACTGCTTGAGCCATTAGTGACGATTCAGAAGCTGAAAAAGGTCTATCAAGCTAATGAGCTAAGTGAAGTGGATGAGCGCAGCCAAATCACCCCCGCCGCCCATGTGTTGTATCTGGGCGATACGCTGGCGGATACCGCACAAGGCGGCAACACCAGCCAAATTAAGCAGACTTGGCTTGTGGTATTAGCTTACCGTTTATCTATTCACGAAGGCCAAGCTGGTGAGCTATTAGTCAGCCTGTTAAACGCGATTGTGGGTAAGTCCATTGCGGTGGATGGTCAGATGCTTGGCCCCTTTGTGCGCGTTAACAGTCCCGTTAAACCCCGTTTCACTAAAAGCCACGGTTATTACCCCGTGGCCGTGAGTGTGCAACTGAGATTCAAACCCAGCTAACCCAACAACTTAATATGAGGAAAATCCTATGAATGGATTATTAGTCGCAGGCAACTTCTTTGTTGACCGCTTAAATGCCCAAGGGCAATCAACGGGGATCATTGGCCCCATTAACACCACTAAGCTCGCGATCAAAACCGATGCCGAAGAAAAGGTACGTGGCAGTAAAAAGAAGGAAAGCTATGGCCAAGCCTTAAGCGTGGTGAAAATTTCTAAGCCTGTTGAGGTGGAATGGTCCTTCGACGATCAACCCGCCGAACTGATTGCTATGGCACTGTTGGGTGATACTCAAGTGCTGAACACGGGCAGCGGCACCTTAACTGATGAGGCCGTGACCTTGCCTGATAATCAGCGTTGGATACAGCTACCTGAAAGTAACTTTGCCGCCAACGGTTTTGTGGTGAAGAAAGACGCTGCCACCTTAGTGCTGGGCACTGACTATGAGGTGAACTATGCCCTAGGGCTAGTGCGCGCCGTAAAAGGCGGCGACATAGAAGCGGGCGGCGCGGTGACGGTGACAGGCCAACATAACGCCATTAGCGGTACCCTCATTCGCGGTGGCATTAACGCCCAAACCCGTGCGCGGATCTTCGGAGAAGGTACCAACTTAGAAACAGGCAAGCCGATTAAGCTCGATGTTTTCGACGCCAGCTTATCGCCTACGGCTGCGATCGATTTTGCCGCCAGCGAGTTTGTGAGCGCCACCCTTGCGGGTAAAGCCCAGTTAGTCGCGGGTAAGGATCATCCGTTCGAGTACCTAGAGCTGGATGCGTAAGCGGTTTTGCTTAACCCAAGGGCATGGCCGTACTCAATTGCCATGCCCTTTAATCCCCATTTAACCGCCGTTTAAACACCGATTATTTAGATACTAACGAGAGCATTAACGAGATAGCCATGGCTGATAAAACCTTAGAACTCGCCCTGCGGATCGTGGCAGAAGCCACGGGCAAGCAACACATTGCGGCTTTAGTCGATGAGCTTAAGCGCATCGGCACCGAGTCGGATGCGGCGAATCCTAAGACGCAGGCGCTCGCTGATGAACTCGATGGTGTGAGTGATGCCAGCAAAGCGGGTGCGAATCAAGTTGATGAACTCAAAAATAGCCTTGATCCGTTAAGCGACCAGCTAGATCAAGTGGCCCAAAGCGGCCGTAATACCAGCAACCAAACAGAGCAGCTCACTAATGACCTCAAGCCTTTAGCAACAGGGCTTGATGATGTTGGTGATAGCAGCCAATCGACCAGCCAAAAAGCCAATACCTTAGCCAATAAGCTCGATGAGTTAACCAATCAGCAAGAGCTTATCAACACCTTTAAGCGGTCACGTAATGAGCTTGAACAACAAGAGCTTGCTGTCACTGCTGCCGCCTTAGCACTGCAGGACTTAAAGCAACGTGCTAGCCAAACAGATGCGCCCTTTGTGCAACTGGCACGCTCTATTGATGTGGCAGAAAAAGAGCTGGAGCAAATGCAGCGCGAGTTAGCGCAGCAATCATCCAGCCACACTAAGCTGCAAAATGCCCTGTCGAAATCGGGCATTGATTACAACAACCTGACCACAGCGCAGCGCAAGTTAAGTGCCGAATTTGACGGTACTGGCCGCAATGTTGATAAGTTTGCTAATCAATTAGATAAGGGCAATAACAGCGCCCGCGACCATGCCAGTTCTTTGCGTGGTGTGATCGGCCAAGTGACTGCCTTAGCTGGTGCCTATTTAGGCTTTGACCGCGTGGCCCAAGCGGTGAAAGATATTTTTGCCACGGGCGATAAGTTTGAGCGCTTAGGTGTGCAATTTAATGCCTTGATGGGATCTATCGCAGGAGGAGAGCAAGCGACGGCATGGGTGAAGGACTTTGCTAAAAATACCCCGTTGCAGCTTGATGAAGTCAGTCAGGTTTTTGTAAAACTTAAAGCGTTTGGTCTTGATCCTATGAATGGCTCTATGCAGGCCATTGTAGATCAAGCCTTTAAGTTAGGTGGTTCATTCCAAGAAGTCGAAGGCATCTCACTTGCTTTAGGGCAAGCCTGGGCAAAGCAGAAATTGCAGGGAGAGGAAATCCTGCAATTGATTGAGCGCGGTGTACCCGTCTGGGAACTGCTTGAAAAGGCTACAGGTAAAAACACAGCTGAACTACAAAAACTTAGCGAACAAGGCAAGCTTGGCCGCGATGTCATTAAAGCCTTAATGGATGAAATGGCAAAGGGCGCGGCTGGTTCTGCCGCTGCCAACATGGCTTTGTTGTCCGGTTTGATATCTAACGCCAAAGATAATTTAAGCGCGTTCTATGCTGAGGTAGCTAATGCTGGTGCTATGGATTGGCTAAAGGGCCAATTAACAGTGCTTAACACTGAGTTCGCCACTATGGCCGCTGATGGCCGCTTAAAGAAATGGGCGACCGAAATCAGTAATGCCATTATTAGCATCGGTGAAGGCGTTAAGAGTACGGCTCAATTCCTGTATGAATATCGCGATACCATTGCAACAGTAGCAGGCGCTTGGGCAGCCTTTAAAGTTGGTAGTTATTTTATCGACATGGCCAAAGGGACTAAGGAGGCTATCGAGTGGTTAGTTAAATTCGAAGCTACTCAGAAAGCTGCATCTGCTGCGGGAGTCGTGCTGGATGGTGGCCTTAAAAATACCGCAAAACTGTTAGGTAAACTCGGTTTAGCAGGCGCTGCTGCGTGGGGTGTTACTGAAATATATGCTCTGGGCGAAGCGATTTGGGGGCTTATTAAGTCGGAGAATGCCCTGAGTGAAAGCCGTAAATTTGCCGCACAAACTGACAAAGAAAAAATCACTCAGCTTAAGGCGTTGAATGAAGCTACGGGCATGCAGTTCCGCAGCATGGCTGATGTGCTAAAAGCCGAAAAAGATGGGCTGATTATTTATGATTTGAAGGCCAAATCATACAAAGCATTCAGCGCAGAATTAGCGATTCAAAATGCGCAAGTGCTGGCCCAAGAGTCCGCCGCCAAAGCCAGTGCCAAAGCGACTAAAGAGCAAGCCGAAGCCGCCGCAGCGTTAAGCCGTGCCAACCAAGCTGCTGTTGAACCTATAAAGTTAACGATCGACCAAGCCATCAAACTGACTCAGCAGCTAACTGAACAAGCAACATCGTTAGATAATCTTAAAGGTGGTATGGGTGGTTTTATTCGCCATCTGGACTCCGCCATTGTTACTTTTCAAGCTGCAGGTAAAGAGTATGCGGGCCATGTAGAAGCACTTAAACTCCTTAAAGCTAAGTACGAAGAGCAACAAAAGTACCTTGATGCCACGGCTAAAGGTACAGAGGCACTAGAGCAAGCCTATAAGGACTTAGGGCTGACCAGTACCAAGTCATTACAGGATACTGCTGATAAATCTAAAGCAGCGTTTGAGCTTATCCGCGACAACAAAGAGCCTATTGATCAAGTCCGTGATGCTTTTATTAACTGGGCTAAGGCGGCGATTGTTGCGGCGGAAGCATCTGGCAAGACAGTCCCTGAAGGGCTAAAAGCGCAAGCCGCTGCCCTGCAGTTAAGCGACGAATATCAAAAGCTAACAGAGAGGTCGAAGCGTTATAGCGATGGACTGGAAGATGGCATCACCCCTGCCCACAAGAAATTAACCAAAGATATTGAAGAAACCACTGCAACATTAGCGAAGAATCGTGCCGCGATAAACAATAGTACCGATGCGAATAAAGGTAACAGTGCAGCGGTTGCAGATCTAAAAATAAATACCGAAAAACTTAAAGAGCAGCAGGAGAAGCTTAATGAAGTTAAGGCGCTTGAGATTGCTAACTATCAAGAGCTAAAAGGTAAATACGCGGCAGTCAATGAAGAGATGCGGATCTTAGACAAAAGCTATAAAGATGGAGCTTTGTCTGTTGAAGATTATCAGCGTCAGAAAGATCGCTTAGTTGAAGTCCTAAATATACTACGCGACCTTATGGGCGATGTTCCAGATGGCATGGACGACTTAACTGATAGCGAGAAAGACGCTGGCATTGAGGCGGGCAGAACGACAAAAACGTTAATGGAGCAACGCGAAGAACTGGAGGAATTAGAGAAGAGCACTGGCCGCGCCACTGAGTATGTCAACCTATTCGCAGGTGCCTATGCCCACTTAAACAAACAGTTCAATTTTAACGAGGATAGCACCGAAAAACTCAACGCCCGCGTCGATCAGCTGACTAACAGCATCATGAACAATATGCGGGTGAATACCGGCTTTTGGGGTGTGCTGGCGCAGCTCAGTAACCAAGCATTTATCCGCGAAAAGCAGATCATCAATGAAACCTTACTGACCCGTAAATGGACTGAAGAACTTGAAAGTTCCAGCATTAGCCTCGATCGCGTCAATCAAATTAGTCGCGAGGCAAAGTGGAATATACGCGAGTTAGGCGACGAAGAACTTAAACCACTGCAAGCGGCCATTGATGCTACCCGTGATCGTATTCTCGGCCTGCGTGACGATATCAACGCGACCTTGGGCAGTCTCAAAGATGAGATGGATCAGCTTAATAATAACCAAGCCGCTATCGAGAAGCGCCGCTATGAACAGCAACAGGCTGAGCTTAAGGCGCAGCTCGATGCTGCCCGCACGGCTCAGGATAAAGAGTCCATTGCCAGTGCCCAAGAAGCACTGCAACTGAGTCAGCAAATCTACGCCACTAAACTAAAACAAATCGAAGCAGAGGCGGTAGAACGTAACGCGCAGGCGATCGAGCGTGCATCAAGCAGTGCAAGCCCCGCGACAAATTCCACCCGCAGCAGTGCAAACCAAACCGCTTCGGCATCGGTGAGCAATCAGAGCACAGGTGGTAGCGTACAAATTTATCGATTAGAGCTGGCAATGCCGTCGGGCAATGTGGTGAAAGCCGATTTGCTTGATGAGTTTAAGCAGCTGTTTTTGCGCGAACTAGAACAGATTAAGGCCACCTCATGATCACCTTAGACACGCTTCAATTACCGCATTTTATTTGGCTTAACCGTTTTGGTTATACGCCCTTTGTGAGTAGCACTGAGTTTGCGCTCGATGGCTCGCAGCATGTTGAAGTCGCCGCCAAACAAGCGGGCCGCCCAGTGGTGTTATTCAGCGATGCAGAAACATTGGCGGTATTCAATGCCCTTGAGGCCCACGCGAATTCAAAGGGCGCGACCAGCTTTAACCTGGATATCAATGGTACAGCATTAACCGTGATGTGGGACTACAGCGAACAGCCCATTAGCGGCACGCCAGCGATCAATTACAGCGATACCGACCCCGACGAAATCGAGGCAATCACCTTGAAGTTAATCACCGTTTAAAGGCCATTTATCTATTGTGAGAGTGCTATGACTATTTCCCGTTTAGATTTAAAAGTATTTAAACCCGAGCAATTGGGCTCAAGCGATGATGCGGGTGGACAACGTACCAAGCTGGCGGTTGAGTCTGGCAAGCTTAACGAACTGTTTCGCGCCATTTCAGACATAGATCACGCGCAATCAGCGGTTGATATTGTGAAGTGTTATCCTGCACTCGATACCCCTGACACATCAATTTTGCTCGATGGTCATGTGTTCATGAGCCAAAAGCCAACCGATAATCTAGTCAGTTTATTGATCGCAGAGGCCGCCACATTAGACGATGCTGACCGCATGACCGATATGGTTGAGATTCTGGAATCATCCGTTCGTGCTGGCCAGTTGATCCGCAATCGCTTAATTGGCTTTTTGGAAGGGCAAGACTCCTTTCCTAAATCGTATCTGCAATCTAGTTATCTATTTAATGGGACTGAGTATTGGTCGAACGTCACATTACTGCAGGGGCAAACCGTTGTTATTTCTGTTGAGTACCCTGGCGCCGAAAACGCACTTTATCCACGGTTTGAGCATTTCTGCCAAATTCAAGAAACGGTCACTGGCGGCCCTACAGGCATAGTGAAGTTTAAACCTGCCATTCCGTTTATCACTCCTAATTACGATATAACAATCAACGGTGAGTCGGGCTGCACTAAGTTACGCTACACCAGTGATAACGATGGCATTAAATATCATGGCGTAACCAAACTTACTGCGGCCTCAACAACCAACACTTTGGCTGTTGAATCAACGCAAACTGAATTGCTACCAAAAGTAAAAACGGTTAATCCACTGACAGGTAAAAGTATTGTCGAGGGCGGCAGTAGCGATGTACCCAGTACCGTTATCAAAAATAACGTTTCTCAGCCTTATATTTATGGTCAGTACACTTTCATTTTTGATGTGCCAGATATTTTAGATAATGACTTTGTTAATGAGGTTCTGGGTTTTAAGCCGCGTATGACGGCCTCAAATTTTTCCTATTGGAATTTAAGCGTCACAGGCACAACTATCACAGCCAATACCACTTCTAGCTTACCAGGTGTCGATACGCTGACAATTGAATACATCTCCGCCGCAAAATATGGCTTGTATAGCAGCGCCGCCGCATTCCCTGATTTTAAAAAGATATCACTCGGTACCACTAAAATGGTGCTGACATTTTTAAATACTGCCCATGGTAGTGTCAGCATGACAGAAACATCTAGCGGCAACTTTGTCAGCGGTGGTGTGCGTTTGGCACAGCTTGATTACCATACTGGCGCAGTCACTAAGTTCCTTGATGCCCGTGGTGATTTCACTGTGCATTATGACTGTTTGATTGAGGAATCGACTTCCTCAGCCAATACCGTCAGCTTTGCGTTAGCCACCGACAGCCCAATTTATGACACCTTTTATGTCACCATTAGCAACGCTGCAGGTGACACCCTGCTATCAGGCTCAAGTGACAGCGCAGGCGTGATCACCGGCTTAGGAATTAGTGGCAATATCACGGATGCAAATGTGCAGCTCACCTTTAGTCAAGCCGTCGATTTAACCACGCTGCGCTATGACATAAGTGAGACTGTCACACTATCACCGCCACCCGAACTATACGGCCTTAATCCATTGCGGATTAAGAACGGCGGTGTGGTAAATGCATTCACCGCATGGAACACGATTTCTGTGCAACAGACTGAAATACAAGTGTTGAGCAGTCCAGCACCAGCCCAAACTTACAACGCTCGCGCCAATGCGCGCTTTGTTGATATTACTGATGCTGAGGGTAAATCACTTTGGACGCTGGCTAATACCCATTACACATGGGTTAAAGCGACAGGTGTTGTCACTATCAACAGCGATTTTACGGGCTTCACTGCGCCATTCATTCTCACCGATACCATTGGCGAAATTGCGCTAGTGATAGATGTACAAGCACAGGCATTAATACTTGCAAAGCCATTAAGCCAAACTTATCCAATCGGTGCCAATGTATCGAGTGTGCAAAATTTGGGAGACTTACAGGCCCGTATCGGCACGGTACGAGATATGACGGCATGGGCTAACAATTGGGACCTCGATGGCGCACCCGCCACTGGCAACATGAATACCGTTGATTTCCCCATCGAGGTCCGTAACGACACTGCAGTAAATGAGGACTGGGTGTTGATCTTCACCTCAGCAACCGCATTCCGCTGTGTTGGTCGTCGCCTAGGTCAAATTGCGACTGGCGACACGCTTAATGACTTTGCACCTGTTAACCCGCTAACCCTGCAGCCGTACTTCATTATTCGTTCTGGCGCATTTGGTGGCGGCTGGCAAGCAGGCGAGGCCATTCGTTTTATGAGTTATGCCGCGAGTAAACCCGTGATGCTATTGCGCACAGTGCAAAGCGGTCACAGTCAAATCACCACCGACCGCGCCGTGCTCGCGTTCCGTGGCAACGAATCTTAATAAGGATATAAATATGCCATCACCAGTTTCTATTTATCGTTGGGATGATGTGGGGGCCCCACAGTTAAGTGTAAATGGTAAGCCAACTGAGATTATAAACGTACTAAAAAAAGTGCTCGTCGAGGGTTATGGCACCAAAGACCCGTTAGGGTGGACAGTTGCCTTTGAGAATGTTGGGGCCCGCAAAATTGCATTTAGGAATGCTACCGATAATGGTGGTTCTGGTGGTTACTACCAAGTGTGGTCGAGCAACGGTTCAGATACTAACAATATGAAAATGTACCATAAAGTTGGTAAAGGAATGACTGCGCTTGATGGGTTTGTGCAACCGGGAAATCAACAAGCATTTTCCTGTCGAGCCGAAACATTAAATTGGATAATTGTAGGCTGTGACCGAGCTTTCTGGGTGATATTATCTAACAATGTAGTACCGACATGTGATATCAGCAGTTATGAGGAACCAGCATGGTTTGTTGGTGATTTAGAAACCACATTACCAAACGATACCGGTCAGTTTGTAATGATTCAAAACTTGCAGATTGCTCACACCAACAATACATCGGAACCCAACTGGACAACGTATTTCAGTTACAACCTTAGTTTAACTGAGATTGCAAGTGCTCAACCTTTCAAAATGTATGACGCAAATGGCAACCTTAAATTTCCAACTACACCATATAAATTGGCATGTTTGATTAATTCGCCCATACCGTTCACAACAGGTACACCTGTTGTATCTAAACAGTTTCATCAAGTTGGTATTGTTAACCCAGCAGATGAGACCGATTTTTATGGTAAAAAACTCACAATCAGTGAAACTCGCAATTTGTTCCGTGGCTTTGTAACAGGTCTGTATCGTTCAAACGTTAGTGCTTATAGCGATCAACTATACCCGTTCTTACTCACTATATCTGGTGTTGAATTTTTGCTGATCAGAGGCTACGGCAGTAGTATAAATTGGATCAAGGTAGGCAATTGGTATGAGTGATAAAATATATGGTGTCAATCATGTATCTGTGGAACCGCTCTATGTTGCATTATTGCAGATTGATACAGACCCGCTGTCTGAATATTGTGCCGTCTTAGACCGTAATAATTTTGATTTACTAGGCGGTTCTACTCGTCCATCAACAGGTATTTGCAAATTCATATTACCTGTTGATTACGCATCCTCTGATGAATTAGTTGTGGGAATATTTGATGTCGATAGAGTTTACAATGCAAAGTTTGCAGATGGTGTGCGTTGTGAGCTAGTTGACTTGAATGATGTCAACATGAATCAATAGGAATGGCTATGGAATTGCGTTTTAACAAACCGTGGCCGAACGCAGTTTCACCCATTGAACTACGTTTCATTGATGAGTCAGTATTTGCGGGTGTCACCCTAAGATTTGATGAGTTGTGGCTTAATGCTGCATCCCCTTTGATATTGCGGTTTGAGGGTGATATAGACCCGCCTATACCCGTTGATAATACGATTGGTATTGAATGCGGTATTGTTTGGCTTAAACCGACTGAATTACAAAATGAAATTGCAATCACTGAGGCGGCTAACGATGTTAGTTTTTATACTGACCTACATTGGTTAGATAATCATTCTAATGAAATATTTGTAGATGCGGCGTGGGTATATGCCAATTCAATTGGTATTACAAAATCAATATCTTGGCGGGTTTATGAGTCAGTTCGTTCCGACACTAGCGTTAATTGGTCGCTGCCAATTGATCACCAAATCACATTAAGCGTTAACTGGGTTGTGCCCGATGAGCATCAAATACAATCCTCAATTAACTGGCTGGATATTGCCGCGCACCAGTTGCACACTGCAGTCGCATGGATAAACGGTCAGGACCAAGAAAGCCCGTTGATTATTCAGTACCGTGGCATTGTCGTCGATGATGAAAAGTCGATTAAATGGGGTTTTCACGAACCACGCTGGGTTTGCTCTACCAAGTACCGCCCTCCCGTTGGCAAGGTCACGCTTCGATTCAATGAGCCATTATCTACACAACCAAACCTAATTGTTTTACGGTTCACGGCCTCACCGAACTATTGCTACTGGGACGATGGCGGCGGCCTCATTGATGCTAACCCACCGTTACCTACCATTGATTTTAAGATCCCCATCGAACCGCAAATCAGAAGGAGTTACCTCATGCAGCCTCAAATCAGTTGTGTTCGTGTGAGTGACGGCGTAGCTGTGGTGCTCAAATCAGTATCCATTTCCCAGTCCCGTTCGCAATGGGCCAGTAGCGGAAGCTTAGCGTTTTCATCCCGCATTGATGCTGAGCGTGCCGCAAATGAATTACTGAAAATAAGCATTAACGGCTATGACTTTTACCTGCTTTGTGAGTCTCCTAGCGAATCTAAAGCCTTCGGCAAAACCAGTTATAGCGCGACAGGTCGAGGCCGCTTAGCCACACTCGCCAGCCCGAACCGAAAGGCCATCAACTATGTGAACGTGGTAGCCCGCAGCTTTATTGGTTTGATGGCTGATATTGTGGCCAATACTGGGTGGACTGTCGCCAGCCAAATTACCGATTATTCTGTGCCCGCAAACGCCTTTAGCTATGCCGCTAAAACACCCGCCGAAGCGATTAACATGATGGCCAACAGCATTGGGGCCATGCTCGATGTGAACGATGAAACTCAGACTATAACGGTGATCCCGCAGTGGCCAGTCGTGCCTTGGAATACCGCAAGCGCTATTCCCGATGTGATTTTGCACGATGGAGTGATCCTCGAATTTAACGAGCGTCTCGATATTCGTCCCGATGCTAATGCGGTGTTTGTACGTGGTGAACAACAAGGCGTGGCGGCGAAAGTGAAACGTTTCGGGACCGCTGGAGACAACTTTGCTGCTGATATAGTGGATAAGTTAATCACTGATAATCAAGCCGCGAGAATGCGTGCAACGGCCGAGTTAGCCAACGCAGGTAATAAGGTGCAAAACAGTATTCGCGCTAAGGTCATGGCGGATTTGCCACCCATGCGCCCAGGCATGTTAATTGGAGTTCGCAAAGGTGCCGAGGTGTTTAAGTCAGTGTGTGAAAGCTTCAGCATAAGCGGCAGCGTTAATGAGTCAACGGGGATGGTTACTGTGAATCAGACCGTGACGCTGTTGCGAAATGAGGTGGCAGCATGAGCAACATCTATCAACGCTTAGCGAACTTAAACCCTAGGCCCCAGCGAAGTGTTGCCACTGTGATTAACGTGACGAATGGCACCACGACAGTACAGCACGCCGATGGCAGTTATCAGACCGTTTTGGGTGACTCAGTCACCAGTGGGAAAGTGTATATCGTTGATGGTCAGATCCAAGGCCAAGCCGCCGACCTGACGTATGTTGAATTAGAGATATAAAAAAGCCCCTCATCGAGGGGCTTAGTTGTTAACTGTTATAATGAGACTTCAATAGCTGAACATCTACTAAGATCCCATTTAGGTGTTCATACCAAGCTAAATGGCTAGATTTACCTAACTCAACACGTTTCCCCTCTAAGCAGTCTATGAGCAAATTCACTTTGTTTTCTAAGCTTTGAAACGAATCTGCGGTAGCAGTGTGCATAAAATCTCCTTCTTATAAGTATGCTAGTTTTTACAAACAATAAAACAGATTCAAAATCACGCAAATTTATGCCCGCCTGAGCCAGTAAATTGTTTGAGAAAATTAAACCACAGAAATGCACACAGCTTTTCTTTCGAACTACGAGTTGAAAAACCGTGCGGGATAGTGAAATTGTGGTATGGGATGGGGATGTATAAAGGGTGTTTAAACGAGGTTTACATGACCACTGACAAGCATTTAAACATAGTAGGCAAATGCCTACTGAAATCGGTAAACTAGTGTGATCAAGTTTGGCGCGATGTGTGATCATAATTCGCGCCGCGCTACACGCGCCGTTATGAGCAGCTTATCAGTAACGCCAAGCTACTAGAGTTGCACACAGGCACTGTCATGTATGGCGTATCTCAGTTGTTTGCTTTCCTACTAACAGACAACAACAAAGTTAAAAATGGTTATTGTTACCCAGAAGAACCTGAACTCGCCGCCGAGTCTACTTATGCTGGAAAGCTTTCTAGCGATCATTCTTATGGCTATGATAAGACACTTAAAGAGACTAAGAAGTTTTTTGAACGTGCGTTAAAAGGTTGGGGATCTACACTTGAACCCGTTGCTAAGGCGTTATCTGGAATTAGGCAGCTATTTACCGAGCAGGTCTGTAGTTATCGATTGGAGTCTAAACGTCGATTCTACAAGAAGTTCAAGAAGCTTACTGACATGTGCTCTGTTAAGTCTGGGCTAAGAGATATTAAGTTACTTAAGCCATGTTATTTGCAGGAGTTGTCTGATACTGAGCTTAAACGGCTTATTAATGACAAATCGCTCAACCCTCTATCTGATATCTGTGACCAATTGTTCCTGAGAACCAATGGAAAATATCTATATTTATCCTTCGATACCAAGCTGCTTGATAGCGCAATCAAACGTCGCCTTAGTCTGTTGCTAGGTGCTATTCGCGAGCCTGAGAAAGGGCTAGATGAGTACCCATCAGTTAACGACCAAGCTCTTGCATCCACTGTCCGCAAGATCATTAAGCCTATGATTAAAGCTAGCCGTAATGAAGGCGATCCTGTTAACAAAATAGTTCGCTCCAAAAAGCGAGCTATTTACATAGAAGGTTGTCCGGGCTCTGGTAAAACCCGACTGATCGTTAAGCGAGTTCGTTACCTGTTGTCACAAGGCGTAGAGGCGAGTCAAATCAGTGTGCTTGCCTTTACTAATGAGGCTGCGGCTGAATTTAAACGGCGGCTGAAGGAAAAAGGGCTCTACGATACTAGGATGTTTGTTGGCACTTTTAGTGGTTGGTGTAATCAGCTACTTGATGCAACTCAAAAGCTTGATGTTCTTAATAGGGATGCTGCGCTAGATGAATTGCAATCGGTCATTGATAAAGACTGTAAGATGGCCAAAGCCTTTGCGTTGGATGATATTGCTCGTCGCTGCTTTGATGTATTTAGCTATATGGCGAACTACGACACCCCAATTCTGAATAACTGTATTAAGAAGGTGGCACCAGATTTAGTTTGCTATCAAAATGATATTTTGGCGCTTCATAAGGCTTACATAGTACATAAAAAGGGTAAGTTCCGCGACTTCAATGACATGCTGTCAATGCTAAGGACACGTATTGCAGAAGAGGAATTTTGTAGCAGCATTTTAAAGAAAACCAAGCACCTGATTATTGATGAAATCCAAGATACTAACATTGTCCAATGGAACATCATTAAAGGGTTATATCGCAAAGGGATCAACTTCTTCTGTGTGGGTGATCCTGCTCAGTCAATGTATGGTTTCCGTGGCGCTAAAAGCGGATACCTCGATAAATTTTCAGGACTATTTGCTAATAGCAAATGCTTTAAGTTGACTGATAACCATCGTTCAACGGAGCCGTTGGTTGAGTTGGCTAACGTTATTCGGGAAAAGATCAACCGTAACTACAGTATTTCGTTTCCAGTTAAGGATTCAGAGACTGCTTGCAGACCTAGGATTAAAAGTTGTGATTATCTTAAAGAGGCCGTTAGTTGGCTTATTAATGACCTTCAGGAAAGTCATACCACTACAAGCCATTTGATCCTGTGCCGCTACAAGAATCAGTGCAAGCGCGTAGAGGAGGCACTAGATGAAGCTAGAATTTTGCATGGAAAGAAAAAGGCGATTCAAGTGTATACATACCATAAGGGGAAAGGGCTGGAAGCTGAGCATTGCTATGTGCTTGATCCGCAGTTCAGCAAAAGCAAGTTATCTAGCTATAAGGAAGAGCTATGCAATGCCTATGTCGCTCTGACTCGCGCGAAGGAATCGCTTACCATTCTGGCCTGTAACAGTGGTTCGTCAGTCTACGGACTAGATAATAAACAGGGAAAGCGAGCAGGTAAGAGCATATTTCTTGACCTACCGGAAGAACTGCTAGAATTCGTAGACTAACAAAATACAGAGAAAGAATGTCATGGGAAGGCAATACAGACGCTGAACTCACTCTAGCCAGATAATATCGGACTAGGTTGATATTGGCGGATGATTGCCTTACATGGGAGATCCTTGTGCTGTAGCTAACCTACCTGTGCATTCAATTATTGTTAAGGATATATCAACAGGGGTTCCACTCAATACCTGTCCTACTTGAACTCAGATAAAACTATACTATTGTCATATTAATAAAGGTATTTCAATTCTCTGGCTAAGGATGGCTAATTCATGATTTTCCGACCTATACGGGTTCTAGTCACTTCAATCCTGTTAACCTTGTTCGGTTTTATAGCCATGTTTGTATACACGTTAATGCAGCCACAGTGTATTGATGACTTAGCAGAGATAAGCGAGATTGCATCCCTCCGAGCTGAACAAGGCTATACCGACCCAATGAACATTAACGTGACCTTTGATAAAGAGAAGAACCAATGGTGTTACATTGAGGTCGCTGAATAATTCTTGCTAGCTGCTATTCTACGACTATAATCACTGTATGTAATCACAGTGGTTTATTGCTATGCGTGTTATCCCTATTCCTGCCCGTGCAGGTATTACTGGTTTTGAGTCACCTGCTGCTGAATACACTCAACTAGGTCTAAGTTTGGATGAGTTATTGATTAACCATCCAAGCTCGACTTTTCTCGCCTTTGCAGAAGGGGATTCGATGCAAGGTAAAGGTATATTTGATGGAGATATACTCATTATTGACCGCCATGAAACAGCGCGTAATGGCGATGTGATTGTTGCCAGTTTAAATAGGGAGTTTATTTGCAAAATCATTGATATACCCCGCCGTTTACTGCTTTCCTCCAATCCACAACACCAGCCTGTCATCATTCACGAATACGATGAATTTAGTATTGAAGGGGTTATTACTCGTTCTATCCGTTGCCACCGTAAAAGTCCCTTATTGAGTGAAAAGTAGATGTTTGCGCTAGTCGATGCCAACAGCTTCTACTGTAGCGCGGAACAGGTGTTCCGGCCTGATTGGCGTGGTAAGCCTGTTGTTGTACTCAGTAATAACGATGGGATGATTGTTGCTGCCAATAGACAGGCCAAAGAAGCGGGTATTCAGAAGTTTGTGCCTTACTTTCAAGTCAAATCACTCTGTGCAGAGCGTGGTGTTATTACCTGTTCGTCTAACTATGAACTGTATGCTGATTTGTCTAGCAAGATGATGGACATCATTGGCCGCTTTGCACCTGAGCAGCATGTCTACAGTATCGATGAAACCTTCCTGTCCTTTAAGAACTGCTTTCCTGCGATAAAGTGCCTGCATACCCAAGGGCAATTGATAAGGCGAGCTGTATGGAAAGAAGCCCGTTTACCTGTTTGTGTGGGGATTGCGGAAACCCTGACGCTGGCGAAACTAGCTAACCATGCTGCTAAGAAGATAGAGGGCTATAAAGGTGTCTGTGTTATCGACAATGACCAAGACCGAATCGCTATTTTAAAACAGCTTGCAGTGGGTGATGTTTGGGGGATTGGACGCAGGCTTAGTACGAAGCTCGAACTGATGAATATCCGTACTGCGTTTGACCTCGCTAACATGCCAGCAGGATTAGCCCGTAAACAGTTCAGCATTGAAGTCGAGCGCACAGTACGCGAGCTTAACGGCCAAGTATGCAAGGTGTGGGATGAAGCGAGGGCTGATAAGAAGCAGATTTTCTCGACAAGAAGCATGGGTGAGCGAATCACAGATTTTGAGTCATTACTGCAAGCATTGAGTAAGCATGTTGGTATTGCGGCAGCTAAAGCGCGTAAGCAAGGCTCAGTCTGCAAGACTATGCTGTTATTTGCCACTAACTCTGTTCTGGTCTAATTCCATCGGACACTTAATTTTGAGACAGTATGGTCAATAAATTAAGAGGTCTATATGAGTCTAAAAAAATCACATAAGAGTTATCCTCAAGCATATAAAGATGAAGCCGTCTTGATGGTGCTAGAGCAAGGTTATAGTGTTGCTGATGCAGCAAAGTCTCTTGGGGTTAGCACTAGTCTGCTTTACAACTGGAAGGAAAAACACCAAGCCCTACAACAAGGTATCGCCTTAGAAGAATCGGAACGTGATGAGTTAAAAAGATTGCGTAGAGAAAACAAAGAATTACGCATGGAGAAAGAAATTTTAAAAAAGGCAAGTGCCTTCTTTGCGAGAGAAATGAAGTAAAATTTCGCTTCATCAAACAGCAATCAAACCTGTTCCCTATAGCGCTGTTATGTCGAGTAATGAGTGTCAGTAAGTCAGGCTATTACGATTGGCATAAACGCCCTACAAATGTGATAAGCCTTGAAACATTGAAGCTTTATCGCCTTGTTCGACAGCTATTTAAGCAAAGTCGAGGCAGCTTAGGGAATCGTGAAATGGTGAAGAAATTGCGCAAGGAAGGCTACCAGGTTGGTCGCTATCTCGTTCGTAAAATTATGCACCGCCTTCGACTCAAAGCTACCCAGCGACGAGCTTACAAGGTGACGACACAGCGAAAACACTCTGATGCAGTGGCTGATAATCTGTTAAACATGAACTTTAACCCAGTATCCGCAAATCAGGTTTGGGCAGGTGACGTGACCTATTTAAAGACAGGTGAAGGCTGGATGTACTTGGCAGTGGTAATGGATTTATATTCACGCCGGATTGTTGGATGGCACATAGACAAGCGTATGACCACGGATTTGATATCTAAGGCATTAATGAAAGCCTACAACCTGCGTCAACCGGCCAGAGGGCTGGTATTTCACAGTGACCGAGGCTCACAGTATACCAGCAAGCAATTCGGTAAGCTGCTATCGAGCTATGGTATCCGAGCCAGTATGGGGGATGTGGGTGCGTGTTGGGATAATGCCGTCGTTGAACGTTTCTTTGGTAGTTTGAAACACGATTGGATTTTTAAAGTTGCTCAACCAACAAGGGAGTTTATGAAGCAAGATGTGACTGCTTACATGAAATATTACAACTTGGAGCGACTTCATTCTGCTAATGGTGATCTGTCACCTGTAGAATTTGAAAATTCTCAACTAAAAGTGTCCAATTTGGGTTGACCAGTACACTCTCCCCATGATGAGCGCCCTGTAAACTATAAAACAGTGGTGCACTTTCCTTGTCCAACTAACTGTACGGTCGAGCTGACTAAGGCCATATGTGAAGCCGCACCTAAGCTATTTCGTGAAGGTGTACGCTATTACAAGATAGGCGTAGGTTTGATTGACTTAACGAGCGAGAAACATAGCCAATTAGACTTGTTCAATCCTCCCACCGCAAAGCCAGCACTAATGCTTACACTCGATCACATTAACCAACGCTATGGTAGTGATACCCTGTTTATCGCTGCTCAAGGCATAGAGCATAAATGGGCAATGCGGAGGGATTTGTTGACGCCCCAATACACGACTAAGTGGCGAAGTGTACCGCGCATCAAATGCTAACGAGGTTATTCCCAAGATGGGTATAGTGGTCGTATCAAAAGTACATCTGATTGAAAGTTTGTAAATCAATATTAGTTTTCAAGTGGTGTTTATCAGCAACCATGAATAGCGCTTACTGTATCTATTTGATTTTAAATTGGTTACTATTGTTGTGTTCTCGATGAAAGCAAGATAAATCTATTCATTTGGTGCACCATTAGGTTAATATCTTATCCAAGAAATCTCATAAGTAGACTCCTTAAATGAACGAGTACATGAACTGATGCTAAACCCACATTCTTTAAGTAAAAAAAGAGAGTTGGGTGCTTATTACACACCACCTGAATTAAGCCAAGTTTTAACAGACTGGGCTATTATGCATTCCGATGAAGAAATTTTAGAACCAAGTTTTGGTGGTTGTGGTTTTTTTGACAGCAGCATCAAAACGTTAAGACGCCTTGGTTGCAATTCACCGGAAAAGCAATTGCATGGAGTAGATATCGACAAACACGCATTTAGCATTCTAAGTGAAAAGTTTGGACACATGATAGATACGTCTAAACGATTCATTCAGAAGGACTTTATTGCTGTTCAATCAAGTGACTTTTTAGTTAGCCAGTTTGATGTAGTACTGGGTAACCCGCCATACGTCTCTATGCATAATATGACAAAGAAACAGAGAGATACATGTGAATTGGTTTTACGTGATTCTCCCTTCTCTGGTCCTACTATAGGGAGCAACGCAAGTCTATGGGCTTTTTTCCTTCTCCACTCTTTAAGCTTTATTAAACAGGGTGGTCGAGTTGCTTGGGTTCTGCCAAGTAGCCTATTACATGCTGACTACGCCAAAAAATTATTGGAAATTCATTGCCGTCATTTTCAAAATACAAAGGTTCTAAAGCTTGCAGAGCGATTTTTTAAAGAAGAAGGTGCAAAAGAGACGTCTGTTATTTTAATCGCTGAAGGTTTTAGTGCAGAACCAATAGAAGATACTCTTTTTTCAGTCGCTTCGGTAGACAACGTCGTTGAGCTCAAGCTTGCAATAGAAAGTGAATTACAAGCAACAGAATTCGGTGTAAATGGTTATAAATTAGACTTAATAAGTAAAGAGGCGAAAGAGGCATACTTTGAATTAACAGACTCTGAGGCTGCTAAACCACTGGGTCATTTCGCCGATATTAAGATTGGCATGGTAACTGGTGCAAATAAGTATTTTATTCTTGACAAGAAAACAGTTGAGAAGTTTGGCTTACCTGAAAATGTACTACAACCTGCGATAGGAAAGTTCTCTTTGTTTTCAGGGATCACTCATGATATGAGGAAGCATAAGAAGCTTCAGCGTGACGGGTATAGGGCTTATCTAGTGTGCCCTACTGAAGATCATATGCAGGACCCAGATAATACAGTATCAAGCTATTTAAACCAAATAACACTGCAAGAAAGAGAGGCGAATAAAACGTTTGCTAAGCGCCCTCATTGGTTTGCTCCTGGATACGGTATCGATGGCATTGTTGCAGATTGTTTTTTATCTTACATGATCCATCTAGGACCTAGAATGGTTGTTAATCTGGCTAAACTGAATTGCACAAACTCTATTCATAAAGTACTTTTTCGAGAAAAAACTTCATCAAGAGTTAAACAAGCTTTTGCAACAACTTTACTATCTACATATTCACAGTTTTCTGCGGAGATAGAAGGTAGAGCATATAGTTCTGGCGTGCTAAAAATTGAACCAACAGCAGGTAAAAACATAAAAGTTCTTTTTAAACCTGATTGTGTTGAAGATTTAGTATCACTAAAACCTGAAATTGAAAGGGAACTTCAAAAAGGAAACACAAATAGAGTCGCTAGCTTAGTAGATGCTATTCTCATCAAACATGGGCTGATAACAATAGAACAATGTCAGCATCTAGCTTCTGCAGTTGGTACTCTTCGCCGTGAACGTTATAAAGGAGTTAGGGAATTCAATGAGTAATGAAGAAGAGTTAAAAAAAGAATTACTTCAGTTAATATCAGAATCAGCCAGTGAAACAGAGGGTGTTTCACTGAAAGATAAAATTGATTATGGCAGATTATTAGAGCTTTCGTCTGCGATCTCAAAATATGATAAAGAAAATGTTCGCTTTTCTGTAGATGCAAAAATAGTGGAAAGGTTAGGTGAACAATTAGTAGCTAAAAAAACTACAGCGTTAAGTGAATTAATAAAAAATGCATATGATGCTGATGCAAGGACAGTTTCAGTTGAATTTATAGATACAGTATATCCAGATGGAATGATAAGAATAACTGATAACGGACTAGGGATGGATTTTGATGAGTTAGTTAATGGGTTTATGACAATCAGTACTTCTGACAAGATTCAAAATCCCACATCAAAGAGATATTTAAGGACGCGAGCGGGTAAAAAAGGAATTGGTCGTTTTTCAGCTCAAAAAATTGGTAAGAAATTAAAACTGATTACTAAAAAAGAAGATGCGGATCGGTATCTTTGTTTGAGTGTTGATTGGAATGCTTTTGAATCAGGTGCTTACTTAAACTCTATCTCCAATAGGGTCTCATACGAATCCGACTATTCTTTTTCTGAGGGAACGGTATTAGAAATTTCTGATGTAAGAGAGGCTTGGTCTGATAGTAATATAAAAACTACCTATAATTATATTTCTAGCATACTTAATATATCAAATAAGAACAATAGTAACTCTGGATTTAGCGTTGAATTTAAATACTTTGATTCTGAAAATAATCATCAAGTTTTATTTGAGATAAATGAAGATACCGAATTCCATGACAATGCAGACTTAAAGGCTATTGCTAAAATGGATAGCAGTGGGAAGCTAGTAATTCAAATTGAAGGTTATTCAGATGAGCGGTTTACTGAAACGATTGAATCAATTGATGGATTTAGCGAACTTTTAATAAAAAGTGATTATGTCTTTGAGCTTTTATATTATTCAAGAGAAAAAGGTTCATCCGATACTAGACAGTTGCGTCAGTATTTACAGAACAATGGTGGCATCAAGTTATTTAGAAACGGATTTAATGTTGCGCCATATGGAACTCGTAGCAACGATTGGTTAGGTTTGGATGATTCATATCAGAAACGTGTAATTCTTCCTCCCCATTCAAACACGAACTTTATTGGTAAAGTTTCCGTTACAGATCCGATTGGTACATTATTTGAGGAAACTTCTTCTAGGGAAGGTCTAATAGAAAATGATGCTTTTTCGGTACTGACTGATACTACATATAAAGTAGCAATAAAAATAGCATCTCATGTTGCATCAATCAGAAATAAAAAGGTAACTTCATCTCAACCAGGTTTTAAAAGTGATCGTCAAAAAAGAGAAGACAAGCTTAAAGAACAAATAGAAGACATGAAGAGGAAATTAGAAGCTAAAAGAGTAACTGAAGAGTCCGTAAGTTCTACTTCTGACTACTCCACTTCAGATACTTCTAATGATGAGTCTTCTGGCTCTGGATATTATGGTTTTAATGCCGTAGATTTCATTGATGACCTTGAGAAAGTCAAGGAAACTTTAGACGAATATATTGACGAGCAGTTAATGTATAGGGTTTTGTCTTCAACAGGTCTAGCTATATCTGAATTTACACATGAAATACAAATGTGCCTAACAAATTTGAATCTAAATAGCCAAGTATTAAAGACTATGTCTGGTTTAGATCCACAAGTGAGTAAAATCAGCGATCAACTTGAAGAAAATTTGAGCATGTTGAATGCATACACTGATTTTTTTGATAGTTCGATGAGAAGTAATTCGAATCGAGAAAAAAATTATTATGATATTAGAACCTTAGTTAAGAAGTTTGTTGCAGCAATGGAGCCAACAACTAAACGTAGAGGCTATGAGTTTAAAACCCATTTTGATTCTTGGGGTATCTGGACGAAAAAAGTTCATATTTCAGAAATCATGTCGATATTTATAAATTTGTTTACAAACGCATGTAAAGCTATTGATAGATTTGGTGAAAAAAATGGAAAGTTATTAATTAGTATATCAAAAGGTGCAAATCATATGACGATTCGCTTTGAGGATAACGGTGATGGTATTCCTGCTAATAAATGGGCAGAAGTTTTCACACCTCTTTATACTACTTCTATGCCAGCCAAAGCATTTCAGTCAGAGGATAACTATAAAAGGGGTATGGGATTAGGGTTATCTATTACTGAAGAGATTATTACTGAAATGAAAGGTGAAATTGCAGTATCGGAGCCTTCAGAAGGATATAGTACGTGTTTAAAAATTACTTTACCAATAGCCGACGAGTCAGAGTTGCCAGAAGATGCCTATTAATTACCTTTATATAGATGACGAAAAAAAAGAGACTCTACAACTGCTAATAGAAAGCATGGAAATCGAGTCAGGAAATGAGATAAAAATACAACATACGCAAGTTATGGAATCCATGAAAGCGTTGGTTAGTTATATTCAAGCTAATAAAGGGAAATATCAGGGATTGATTATTGACCAAGACTTAAAAGCTGCAAGTGATGAAGGGCACAAAGCTGACTATTTTGGAACGGCTTTAGCACAACAATTACGAACAGAAATGGCAATTCCTAACCTTGATTCTATCCCAATAATTTTGCTTTCGAATGAAGAAGTAATTGTTGAGTCATTTTTGCCTGATGACTCATCTAAAAACTTATTTGATTTTGTGATTAAAAAAATGGAGATTGCAGTACCTGAAATAAAGTCAAGAGTTTCAAAAATGCTTATTGCATTAGTTGAAGCTTACAATTTGGCTAGAGAGTTTCGTAAGCCACTAGGGATCGATTTAGATAAAGATGAAATACAGAGGTTATTAGGCTGTAACCCAGATATTTTTAAATTTGTTGATTCTAGATTTGTTGATTTTTTATCTTCAAAACCAAGTGATCCCCATGCGCTTGTAGGGGCTGTATACTCAACATTAATTCAGTCTGCAGGAATGCTTGTAACAGAGAATATGCTCAAAACAAAACTAGGTATTAGTGATGATTCTGAGGGGTGGCAAGTTCTTAAGAACGAGTTTAAACCCTATATGTACTCAGGGCCGTTTAAAAGTTTAAAAGAACGTTGGTGGTTTGCAGGTATTGAAAATTGGTGGTTTAGTTTTCACGAAGAAAATGTATTGCAGTCTTTAACCTGTGAAGAGCGAGTTTCGATTTTATCTCGACACTTTAACATTTCGAATTTAAATGCCATTAGAACTAGATACCCTAATGGGGATCAAAGTATGTATCTTTGGGTTAATTGCGTAGCATCTGGATTGCCATTAGATCCATACGATGCCTTAAGAGTAAGAGATCCTGATGCAAAAATTTGGGAGCAACCTAAGTATCTTGATTTACTTGCATTTCTAAATGGTGAAAGTAGTAAGTATGTAATACATGCTGATGATAAGAAAAAGGTAAAGCACTTACTGGAGAGGCTCAAACCTGATGTTAACGACTGAGCAATTATCGGACGATTTGATGCAATTAGGGGAATTATTGCAATCAAAAAAGGTCATAAAATCAGCTACTCCTATCATTGATGCCTGTAGTGCATTAAAAAGAAATGGTGGCAAACGCTGTTACATTAAAGGGTTAGAGCTTGAATCTGTGGAGGGCGATTATATTCGTGGTAGAGAGTGGGATTCTGTTCTCGATGTTATTATCACGATTGATATATTAGTTAAAGATAAGTTCTGTTTCTATGATGTTGATAAGATAATTATTAATTTGGAGTATGAGACCTTACATGTAAATGATAGCCGATTATGTAAAGGAGCATGGCATTTTGATTATCATGTAGATATGGATGGTACAGGAAAAGAAGAGGAATATAGATATATTCATCCTCATTATCACGTTCATCACGGTGGTCACAAAGTAAAAGAGCTTGATTCCTATGGTGATATGGTTATTTTAAAGAGTCCTAGGCTGATGCATCATCCGTTAGACGCTTTTTTGGCTATAGATCTTATTTTGTCTAATTTTTTGAAAGTTGGAGAGTGGAATAAATTAAGAGCGAGTACCCAATATAGAATGGCTGTGAAGAAGTCCCAGTTGAGTTGGTGGAAGCCATATTATGAACAACTAGGTAGCTATTGGCTTACTCTCGACAACTCTGATGGAAGGAACGCTCAAAGTAACTTATTAGCAACGAGGGCACTTAATCCACATTTATTATAATTGCATGAAAACTTGCGAGTTCATTAATTTAGCTCTTTTACTCAGGGACGGTAGACATCTGTCCCAGTTATTTTATTAAGGAAACTTTATTGAGGATTACTTGATGATTGTAGTGGTACAGTAGCTTAAGCATCTAATTAGAAGTGTATGAGTCTACTCATAGCAATTTAGGAATCCTACGGACTCAGAGTTTTTAAGTGACACTTTGTTCTAAGCTCAGTCAGAATTATGTCTTAGCTGACTATGAGTGAAACATTAAAGACTGATATATATGTGACTATTTATGCACATTCTGTTACATAAACTGAGTTTGAGACAAGTTTGTCATGATAATGTGCAAAGCACATAGATTAAGCGCTATAACTCACGAAAACTGCACTTTAACAGTTATTAAAGTGCAGTTTTTTACAAATCAGAAATGTGATGTCTAATTAGCATCACTTCTATCAAGCTGGTCAATTTTACTTAGCCACTAAAGTTTGGAAAACGAGCATGCGTTTTTTTCTTGATAGTGTATTTTGTAGGAATCTGATAAATTATAGTTAATACAGGTAGTTAAGGGGGCGTATTTTACTGCTCTAATGAGGCAAACACATATGCGCACTAATAAGACGTTATAACTGAGGACTAAAAATGAAAAAGATCGTATTTTTAATATTATTATCCATATTTTCAACTGGATTGTTTGCTGAATGTGCTGGCCACCAATGTTCAAATGTGAAGATTACGCGAATGTACATTAGCCCTAGTGGTGATACTATTATTAGTACCTCTGGAGATGAATCTAAACTTTCTTGCGATGCAGGTACTAGTGGATACCTCTCTATGGCTGTAGAGCAAAAAAATTATAATGCTACTTATTCTCTAATTCTAATGGCCCATTCAACTGGGCACCCTATAGCTATAAGAACGACTGAGAGTGGTTCTTGTAAAATTCAATATGTTGTTTCAGATAAATAGTTATAACAAATTGTGGGATACTATTTATGTTCCCATTAGTTGTAAATGCAGGACTGGATTATCAAGTGGAAAAATTATCAATCTTACTGCAGATGCTAGTGGAATACTGATGATAATGGGTAGTGGTGTATCCGATAATGATAAAGACACCACTTATAGGTGAGTATTAATTAAACAGGAGTATGCAGCAATAATATCAGTTGTTTTAGCATCATGGACGACAGATAATAATATTTTGGTAGTGTACACATCTGGTAGGGAAAATGGTGTCGGATTCTGTTTATTTAATAAATTTGGTCCTGAAGGCTAAATATGGTGATGAATCGTCGAGTATTAAATTAACCTTATGTTAATAGTTCCGATTTCAAGCAAACAACTCACTGCTATGTTCTACCAAACTAATGTAGTATCACCACAGGTGCAGTAACTACTTCTGCAATATGTGATTATTACCCAGTATTAGCAATACTTAATATATTTCTATAAGTTACTCAAGTATCGTTCCACTCTACTTGAGTATTTTTAAGTTGCTTCTTTGTGAATTCACTACTGGGCTTCATCATAGTATAATAGGTTTAATGGAAAGTAATTTACCATCACGTTATCAGGGCGGGATCATACTTTGTTAACTAACAGAAACTTTTAGGCTTAAACAGGAGCAGAGCAAGCATGTTATGCTAACGACCTATTCCAAATGTCACTGTTTGAACACTTGAAACTCATCGAAGACCCTCGCACTCACATCAACCTAAACCATGATTTAGCTGATATTATCGTTCTTGTTTTAGCGGCAATCACTTCAGGTGTGATGGCTGGCAAGCTATCGAAGAATTCGGCAAAGAAAACCTATCTTGGCTACGTAAACATTCAGATTTTGATAACGGGATCCCTACTCGGCATTCCATTGCTCGGATCATTAAAGTC
>NZ_VXCT01000054.1:0-35621 GCF_052850535.1 Shewanella sp. 1180_01 | reverse complement strand
ACTATCTAAAATTAAAATAGTAATCACGTTCATACCTTTATTAAAACTGACCTGACTCTAATCGATAGTCGAAATAAAACCACAGACATCATCACACTCAATTGGGCAATACAGTTTGCTAACGCCAATATTTAAGGTACGGTACAACTTAGTTTAAGCCTTACTAATTTACAGCCAGTCGCTTTTAATCGGCTAAATTTACAATCCAAAACGAAAAAGTTAGAGAATATAATCTATAGTGTATTAAACCAAAGACCCATAGTTCCGACTCTGCGTTATAACGCTTAGTTTTAAAGTTAAGAAGCATAAGTTCGACTTTATTTACTCTAACTTCATGGCTCGATATTAGTAATTCGAAAGTATTAACTAAAAAACAGTAAGAACGACCTTAGACGGAACTCATTTAAATACAGGGACGATTCGCTTATGTGGTTACGACAAATTAAGATTGGCTCACGGCTCATTACTGCCTTTGGCTTACTCGGTCTAGTCTTGTTACTTCAGGGACTGATGTCGCTGCAAACTATGTCATCCATGCGAGTCTCCTCAGAAGAAATTGAAAAAAATACCCTACCAACGCTCGTCACGCTGTCGAGCATCAATCTTAACGTGATGCGCGCTAGAGTCTTTACATTTCGTCTATTACTCGCCGATTCGGCGGCTGAGCGTGACAAAGGGCTCGAAACCTTAAGGCAAATTCGCGAGAACATTAAAACGGATCAAAAGGCCTACGAGCCTTTAATTAGTTTGCCTGGTGAGCAAGCCCTCTATCAGGATTTTAGTCATAATTTAGAGTTGTATTTACAGAATCAAGATCAAATGATCAGTAAGCTGCAGGCCAATGACACGAATGAAGCCAAACGGATAATGGATGAAGTGATGACGTTACAAGCTGATAAAATAACTAAAACGCTTATCAGCATTGGCGACTTAAATACCGAATATGCAGGCAAACAGGGCGAGATCACAGCACAAGCCTACGAAGACAGTAAGCTACTCAACAGCGTAGTGATAATAGCCTCCTTGATTGCCGCATTTGTCGTAGCCACACTCTTAACCCGCAGTATTGTGCAGCCGATGAAAGAAGCAGTAGATATTTCAGTGACGGTCGCAAGTGGTGATTTAACGCAGAAAATCCGTACAGATGGCAATGATGAAACCAGTCAGCTGATGCAGTCATTAGCAGGGATGCAGCAGAACCTGCGAGATACCTTATCCCATATAGCAAACTCCTCTAACCAGCTAGCCTCCGCCGCCGAAGAACTCAATTCAGTAACTGAAGATGCGTCCCGCGGCATACAGCAACAAAATGATGAAATACAACAGGCTGCAACCGCAATTACCGAGATGAGTTCGGCGGTGGATGAAGTTGCCAATACCGCAGCACTCGCTTCAGAGGCCTCAGAAGAAACCGCCCGCAATACCGAATTAGGCAAAAAACAGGTAGATCAAACCGTCGCAGCCATTATCGACATGAATCAGGATGTGACGCAAAGTTCACAAATTGTCCAAACCTTAGTCATGCAAGCTATCGATATTGGTAAAGTTTTAGATGTGATCCGCGCGATTGCAGAACAAACGAATTTACTGGCCCTCAACGCAGCCATTGAAGCGGCGCGAGCAGGCGATACTGGCCGTGGTTTTGCGGTCGTTGCCGATGAAGTGCGCGCGCTAGCCCACCGCACTCAGTCGTCGACCCGCGAGATTGAAGACATGATCAACAAGATCCAGCACGGCACTGAAACCGCTGTGCTATCGATGCAGCACAGTGGTCAAAAGGCAGAGCAAGCACTCGCTGTCGCAAGGCTCGCTGGGGATGCATTAAACACGATCAACACTCAAATCAGTACGATGAACAATAGCAATATGGTCATCGCAAGCGCCGCAGAAGAACAAGCGAAAGTCGCCCGTGAAGTCGATAAAAACATTGTGAACATTAGCGATCTCGCCAGCCAAAGCGCCGCGGGAGCGCAGCAGACTAGTGCCTCGGCGCATGAATTATCCAGGTTAGCGGTAGAACTGAACAACCTACTGACGCGCTTTAAGGTGTAAAGTCGCCTCGTACAGTCGTCAGATTTAAGGCCAAATCTCGTTTTACAAGGGAACCAGAGGGTAACTGCACAAGGTGTGCGAAAAGACGTTACCCTCAATCTATAACCACATCTCTAACTTAATAAAACTATTCAGTATCAAAACATACACTCAGTTAAGACCGAGTTTGCGGCGCCTGATTAAAGTGCATAGCCAGTTCACTGATATCGGCAGCAACCCATTCTGGCTCGATACACTCGGCCAAATGCGCCGCCATAAAGTCCACCAGCTGCATGGCAGCATAGGGCAAGCGGCGATCTTTGCGGCCAACTAGATACCAGTTACTTTCAAGCGGAAAACCCGTTACCGGCAAAATAGCCGGTTTTTCACGGCCCTCTTGCAGCGTATGCGCCGAAATCACCGACAAGCCTAAGCCAGACGCGACGCTTAGGCGTATCGCCTCATTGCTCTCGATTTGCATAGTGTCACCGAGCGTGATGCCTTGACCGCTGCACCAAGACTCGAACATCAAGCGGGTGGCTGAACCTGGCTCGCGCACGATAAAACGCTCATTTTTGAGATCGTTAAAACTTACTTGTTCACGGCCCACCGCCCAATGATCTTTTGGCGCAATCAATTGCAGCGGGTTTTTAATGATCCGCGCAGATAGCACGTTATCGCCACTAGGTGGATGACTAAACAAATATAAATCATCTTCTTGGTGCTCAAATCGGCCTAATACATGGGCACGGTTACCTATATTTAAGGTCACTTTAACCTGCGGAAACTGCCGATAAAAAGCCCCTAAAATCCGTGGTAACACGTATTTGGCGGTAGTGACGATACCAATATTGACATGCCCAACGCTGCCACCTTTAGCCTGCTGCATAAAGGCATCGAAATCCTCAAAACGACTCAAGGTATCGCAGGCTGCGCGGTAGAGTTCATTGCCAATCAAGGTCGGTAGCATGCGGCCATCACGACTCTCGAGTAACGGCTCACCCAATACATCGGCCAGCTTTTTAAGCTGTAATGACACTGTGGGTTGGGTTAAATGCAAAGCCCTCGCCGCTGCGGAAATATTGCCTAACCGCACCACTTGCACATACACCTGCAGCAAACGGAAACTCAAGTGCCTCAATTTAAGCTGAGTCGATGACGTACGCTTATCCATAGACAACTATCTATACCTAAGTGGTAAACAATTTATTTTTCAATATAACCAATTAGGTCCAAAATCACCAGCCATCAGGATCACCCGACATTTAAGCCTGTTCTGCACGGCTTAAAAATCAAAATTAATGAGATACTTATGCCCGATATTGTCATTGCCTTTTTCGCCTTAGGCTTGTTAGCTGGCCTAGTGAAGTCAGATCTTAAAGTCCCCCCCGCAATCTACGAAACCCTATCCATACTGTTAATGCTCACTTTGGGCTTAAAGGGCGGAATGGCGCTCCACGGTCACACCCAAAACTTAGTGATCACTGAGCTGTTAGCGGTTGTTGCTTTAGGCTTTATTATCCCCTTGGCCCTATACCCAGTGTTAACTCGGCTGGTTCGCATTGGTCACACAGATGCTATTAGCATTGCCGCACATTACGGCTCCGTTAGCGCGGGAACCTTTGCGGTGGTGATGGCTATGGTGGAAAAATCAGGGTTGATATTAAGACCCGAAACCACCCTGTATCTCGTGCTGCTAGAACTGCCGGCGATCGTCGTGATGCTCTGGCTACACAGGTACTTAAGCGCCAAAAAAGCAATTGAAACATCACCCAAGAATGAAACTCAATCGAGCGTATTGCACGAAGCATTAACCAGCCGCGGCGTTGTCTTACTCGTTGGCGGCGTAGTGATAGGTTGGCTTTACGGCCCAACGGGGCTTGCGCCGCTCACACCTGTGCTACTAGGCGGATTCAAAACTTTACTGGCATTATTTTTACTGGAAATGGGCTTAGTAACGGCCAAAGTGTGTTTGCCGCTACCACTAAAACAATGGCGCTTATTGGTATTCGCCGCCGTAACGCCCTTTGTATTGGCTTGGTGCGGTATCGCCGTAGGATTATGGCTCGACTTACCTTCTGGCAGCATTTTAGTGCTAGCGGCATTAAGTGCCAGTGCATCTTATATCGCAGCGCCTGCGGCCATTCGAGCCGCAATACCCGAAGCTAATATTGGACTGGCTATGCTGGCCTCACTCGGGATAACGTTTCCAATTAACGTATTAATTGGCTTACCTTTATACCAACACTGGGTGATGCTCATTACGGCTTAATGGCGTAGCTTAGTACTTCTTCGCCGAATAAAAATCAATGAAAAGGGAGACATAATTGTCTCCCTTTTCATCTTGCTTAAGCACACATCAATTAAGGTGCATCACTGTGGTGCTCGGCTTTATCCTGATACATGGCCTTATCGGCGGAATCTAACAGATCCTCTAAGCTCATCTCAGAATCTGGCGTCCAATGGGCGATACCAATACTGGTCGCTAAGCTATGTTGCTTAGGATGCTGTTGATTATATTGCTCAAGTAACTGCTTAAAACGCTCAATCACGCGATCGACTGTATCTCTATCCACAAAACTTAATAGCACCACAAACTCATCGCCGCCAAGCCTTGCAATCACATCCGACTCCCTAAAAGCGGTCATCAGGATATGGGCAAAATCGTATAACACTTGGTCGCCCTTGAGGTGACCAAAGTTGTCATTCACTTCCTTAAAAAAATCGAGATCGAAGAAGAGTAAGGCCGCCTCAGATTCGGTACGCCGACAACTCGCCAGCGCCTGATGGGCCAGTAACTCAAATCCACGCCGATTCGAAATAGTGGTCAAAGGATCTAAAGTATTTTGCGCGATAGAGAGTAATTCCGCCTCAACCATTTCACCTAAATCCGTTAAGGTTTCAATATCTTCAGCCGTAAACTCTCGCGGTTCAGTGCCGATTAAACACAAGGTCCCTACCCGATATTGCCCGTGAATGGTTAAGGGATAGCCAGCGTAGAAGCGAATATGCGGCTGCTCAGTCACCAGAGGATTGTCACTAAAGCGCGGATCTTTGATGGCGTCGTTCACGATAAAAATATCGCCTTGATTGATCGCATGGCCACAAAATGAAATTTCCCTTGGTGTTTCAGTCACCTCTAGTCCTTGACGAGATTTAAACCACTGCCGCTCGGCATCCACTAAGGTCACAACACAAGTCGGCAAGGAGAAAATTCTGCGCGTAAGCCGAGTGATACGATCGAAACGTTCCTCGGCATCGGTGTCGAGCACATTGAGTGCGCGTAACGTGGCCAAACGTTGCAGCTCGTTTTCAGGGATAGTAGGTAATTGCATGGTGCTCTCTGCTAACTGCTCTCATTAAACTCTAGCCTAAATTGCTTATTCTTGCGGAGTTAAGGCCGATATTCGTTCCAGCCTTACTCCCTTTAGATGACTGTACTATTCCAGCACAGCGCGATAGATATTGAGCACTCGCTCGGCATGTTCCTCAACCTCTAACACAGGTAACTGCCCCGCCTTTTGTTGCAGAGTCAGGCGATGATTTTCATCCCTGAGCAAGCAATAGGTTTGGGTTAAATGCTGGGCACTCATTATAGGCAAAAGTTCAAGCTCAGCTAACACCCCAAAAATTCGCACATTGTCAGACCAAATCGTTAGTTCTGGATACTCATGGGCATTAGCCAGCACTAAGTACTGGGCAATAAACTCGATATCAGCAATACCGCCGGGACTCTGTTTTAGATCAAACATGCCATCGCTGGCTTTGAGCAAGTGATCACGCATCTTCTGACGCATCTCACGTACTGCTTTTTGCAGCTCAACTTTATCCCGTGGTTCTTCTAATATCGAGGCGCGAATTCGGCTAAATTTGACCGCTAAACTATTGTCGCCGAAAACAAAACGCGAGCGCACTAAGGCTTGATGTTCCCACGTCCACGCCTCGTTAGCTTGGTATTCGCCAAAGCGTTCAATCTCACTGACCATCAAACCCGAGGCGCCAGAAGGACGCAAACGCATATCCACTTCGTACAACTCACCCGAAGTGGTACGAGTAGAGAACAAATGCAGAATACGCTGGGCGAGTTTGAGGTAGAAATGGCCGACTTCAATCGGCCGTTCACCATTGGTCTGGCTGTTATCTGCTTTGTTTTCACACAAGAAAACTAAATCGAGATCTGAGCCGTAACCCAACTCTATCCCGCCGAGCTTGCCATAACCAACAACGGCAAAACCTGTGTCATTGCCCTCAAGGTGAGCGGGCACGCCGTGGCGCACTGAAACCTGTTGCCACGCCTGCATCACCACTTGTTCGATAATAGCTTCGGCTAAAAAAGTTAAGTGATCGCTCACTTGCATCACAGGTAAAACACCCGTGACATCGGCGGCGGCGATTTTAAGTTGTTGTGACAGCTTAAATTGTCGCAGCGCTTCCATCTGCTGCTCCATATCGTCCTCTGGCACGCGCAACATGTACTGGCGCAGCTCGCTCGGATAATCATCGATGGAGGTTGTGTCATAAAGCTGCGACGGATCGATAAGCTCATCGAGCAGCATGGGAAACTTAGCCAACTGCGCCGCAATCCAAGGGCTGGCACAGCACAGGCTCACTAACTGTTGCCGTGCGCCTGGGTTTTCACACAAAAGCTCAAGGTAAGTGGTGCGAGTTAAAATCTGCTCCAGCACCTTAGACACGGGTTCAAAGGCCGACGACGGACTCTGCTGATTAATCAACTCTTCCAATAGTCTTGGCATTAATTTATCTAAGGTTTCCCGCCCGCGTGGACCAATGGAACGCTTAGTCACTGTTTCGCGCCAACTGCTGAGCATAGGACTGAGCTTATCATCATCGATTTGCTGTTCGGCCAATAACGCGATGGCATCATCAACATCTTGCATATGCCACAGTTGCGCTGTCCAGTGTTCGGCCTTTTCTTCGCCTTCTTCACCGCCCACAGTCGCTTTAAAATGACGATGGATTTTGCTCATTGCAGCTTCAATATGGGTGCGTAAATCGACCTCGTTGGCCATATCGAGCACATGGCACAATCGCGCCCAATCGAGTGGATTATTCGGCAAGGTTTGGGTTTGTTTATCGTCTATGGCTTGCAGTAAATTCTCCACTCGGCGCAGTAGTAAATAGCTGTGTTTAAGCTCATCGACCGCCAAATATTCAAACTGCCCTAAGCTGTAGAGCGTATCGATAGCGCCGAATAAACTCTGCTGACGTAGCGCAGGCTCGCGGCCACCACGAATTAATTGGAAACTCTGCACCACGAACTCGACCTCACGGATACCGCCCGCGCCGAGTTTAATATTGTCGGTCAAATGACGGCGACGCACTTCTTGCGCAATGAGCTGCTTCATTTTTCGCAGGGATTCAATCGCTGAAAAGTCGATATAGCGGCGATACACAAAAGGTCTAAGCAGGCTGTGTAATTCATCGGAGAAATGGCTCCAAGGTCCGAGCGCACGCGCCTTGACCATGGCATAGCGTTCCCAATCTCGGCCCTGTTCTTGGTAATAATCCTCAAGGCCACTAAAACTCACCACCAGCGGCCCACTTTCTCCGTAGGGGCGCAAACGCATATCCACGCGGAACACGAAACCATCGACGGTAACTTGGTCTAGCAAGTTCACTAACCTTTGTCCCATGCGGATAAAAAATTGTTGATTGTCTAAACTGCGACGCCCACCGACGGTTTCACCATGTTCAGGGAAAGTGAAAATCAAGTCGATATCGGAGGAGAAATTGAGCTCGCGGCCGCCTAACTTACCCATGCCTAAAATCAGCAATGGCTGTGCATTGCCTTCTTTGTCCATCGGCGTGCCGTATTGGGCGCACATATCTTTATAGAGCCAATCGCGGGCGCAAATCACTAACGCTTCGGCAAGCGCCGACAGATCGAGCAGGGATGCTTCTAAACTGGCGTAGTCTAAAAAGTCACGCCAAGCTAAGCGCACCATTTGGTAGTTACGAAACCGTCGCAGGCTGGCTTTTGCCATCTCTTCGGTTGTGGCGCTACTCAGCACTTCGTGTAACTCAAGATCAAAGTTTTTACGCTCAATCAAGCTTAACTCGCCGGCAAACAGCCTGTTAATCCACTCGGGATGTCGGCATAACTGGGCCGCCACGTAATCACTGAGCCCTAGAACCGTTTTGAGTTCTTGCTGCTGGGCAGGTGTTAATTGCGCGAGTCCTTCGGACCATACTTCCTCTAACCGCAGCCAATTGTGCTCAGCGGTTTGATTAACGAGAATAGACAATGACTTATTACTGTCTTTTTGCATGGTCATAATAATCCCTAACAAATTTAGCTATCGACATATTATGTCGTAAATGATATAGATTGACGCCACATCATGTTATGTTCGACGAGACTTGCAGCTACCTGATGTAGCACACAAATAAAGGTATCCCCTTTTATCTGTGGCATTTAAGGGTACTATAACCTGCGCAGCAGGCATATTGGGCAAGCAGATTATTATTGCCTGCAAGTATTTGAGATTTATTTCATTACCATTTGGAGAAAACATGGCAGGAATGCTAACCCGTGTTCTCACATCGATCCTCTTTTTAGCCGTTATGCTGTCGCTGACGGGTTGTGGCGATGAGAGACCGGATAAAATCACGAAGTATCAACAACTCACGCAGCAACGTCTCGCAACGCTCACGACGATGATCGATGACGGGCAGTTGCGTAACGCTAACCTCTTAAAACAATACACCACACTGTTAAAACAGCAGAAACCTGATTTAGTCCCATTACTTGATGAATTAGCAAAGGATTCTGGCACCCAAGGTCCCATGTATACCTCGCTGAAACGTCGATTAGATGAGTCGAAAGTGGCGAGTAACTTTGCCGATCTCGATCAACAGCTGGCCGAAGCAGAAAATCTTTATCAAGCCGCAGATCCAAGCCTGTTTAACGATATGTTGTCAGACCCTGTCAACGTGGTCGCCGATATGTCCGACGGCAAACTGGCCCGCGTGAATGCGATTAGCCGTGAGGCCGCAACATTAGCCAATGGCGGCGAAGATTTTGGTCCAGGCAGTCAGCTAGTTGGTAATCCGTCTTACGGTAACTGGCAAACCGACTCGAGCGGCACGTCGTTTTGGGCTTGGTATGGCATGTATTCGATGTTTTCGAATGTCTTCAATCGCCCTATTTCCTACGATCGTTGGTCGGGTAACCGAGGTTATAGCTATTACAATGACGTAGGTCGTTATCGCTATACCTCACCCAAACAAGCGGATGCGCAAAATAAGACCTTCGAACAAACGAAAAAACGTTTCGATTCTCAAGGTAAGCGCTTCGACAGCCCTTATGCCAAACCGCGTACCGGTGGCACGGCGTTATCCCGTGAAAGTACCAGCACGCCCAAGGCCAGCAACACCACGAGCACAAGCAAGAGTTCGAGTAGTAAGTTCCGCTCTAACTATGCTAAAGACAGCAGTTTCCGTAATTCCAGTAATCGCACGACCCGCAGTGTGCGCCGGGGCAAGTAACTAAGGATTTCCAATGACACTATTTCAGGACTTCGGTATCACACCAGAGCTAGCCATAATTCTGGCTATCGATCTCACCATAGCCGTGATTTTGCTAACGCTGATGCGTTATTTGCAAGGTTGGAGCGTTAAAGTTAACAGCAGTAAAGAACTGGCGGAGCGTGATAACTTTGCCTTCGGTATCAGTACCGCGGGCGCCGTTGCCGCACTGGGTATAGTGCTAACGGGCGCTATCACTGGTGCTGCTGCGCACTCTTATCTTAATGAAGCCATTGGCATGAGCGCCTACGGTTTATTCGGCTTAGTGCTGATTAAACTGGGTCGTTTCCTCCACGATAAGATTGCGTTAAACGAGTTCGATAAGAACGAGCAGATCATCAAAGGTAATGTGTCTGTCGCGATTGTCGATGCCAGTGCTGCCATCGCCACTGCGATTATCATCCGCGCCGTGTTGTTATGGGCAGAAGACTTAACCCTAGATACCTTTATCGCTATCTTCAGCGCCTTTGCGATTTCGCAGTTGATGTTAGTGCTACTGACGCGCTGGCGTGAAAACCGTTTTGCGAGCCGCAATCAAGACTCGTCAATGCAGCAAGCCTTAGTACAAGGTCATACGGCATTAGCACTGCGTCATGCGGGTTATATGATAGCAATGGCGCTGAGCTTTAACGCTGCCAGCCACTTTATTATATTTAATCCAACGGCTTATGTGACTAACGTGATCGGTTGGTTAGTGTTCTCAGTCATCATGCTGATCGCGCTTTCCTTACTGCTGTTCGTGGTGAAGAAACTGGTATTAGCCCGTATCGATTTAGCCGATGAAGTGGAAAGACAACACAATATCGGCATCGCCGCCGTTGAAATGGCGATCAGTATCGCTATCGCACTTATCCTCACGGCACTGATGGCCTAATCGAATGCAAGAAACCAGCTTAACCCCCTCGGCGGCTAAACCTAGCCGCCTAGGTTGGTTCGACGATGTCCTCTTATTGGGCATTATGGCCGTATTAGCAGGCTGCGGCCTGATTTACGAATATCTTTTATCCCACTATGCGGGGCGCATTTTAGGCGCATTAGAAGCCGCCATCTACACCATGATTGGCTTGATGATAGTCTCCATGGGGCTAGGTGCCTTCGCCGCCCGTAAGATCCGTGATGCCTTTACTGGTTTTGTGATCTTAGAACTCACAGTCGCACTCTGTGGCTCACTCGCCATTTTAATCACAGCGGCGGTCATTGGTTTCGGCCAACAACTGCCCTTAATAATTGCCAACACCTTAGGTTTACCACCAGATCAACTGCCCGAAGGCGGCATGATAGGCTCGCTGCAAAAACTCAGCGAATACCTACCCTATGTTTGGGGCGTGTTACTGGGCCTGATGATTGGTATGGAAATCCCACTGATCGCCAGAGTGCGCCAATCCCTCTCTGACGAGCATTTGCTGCACAATGCGGGGACCATTTACGGCGCCGATTACATAGGCGCTGGCATAGGTGCCGCCATTTGGGTGGGCTTTATGCTTGCCATTGATATCCAACTTGCCGCCGCCTTAACTGCCAGCTTTAACCTGTTGGCGGGCTTTGTGTTTATCTGGCGCTTTTGGCCTAAAATCCGCCGCCCTAAACTGCTTTTAACTGGGCATTTTATCGTGACTGGCATTTTACTCGTGTTAGCCATCCACGGCCCACGCTGGGAACAAGAATTTAATAATTTGCTCTATAAAGACAAAGTGGTTTACGCCAAGGCGACACGCTTCCAGCAGTTGACCTTCACCGAGCGACTGCGCGGTAACGGTCTGCCGCCCGTTTATGCGTTATACATCAATGGTCGCTTACAGTTTTCTAGCATAGACGAACACATTTACCATGCGTTTCTTGTGCACCCTACACTCGCAGCCAGTGCCCGCCATAACAAGGTGTTGATCATTGGCGGCGGCGATGGACTCGGTCTTAAGCAAGTGTTGCGCTGGGAGCCTGAGCAAGTGACGCTGCTCGATCTCGATGTCGGCCTAGTGCAATTATTTAAGTCGCCCGATACGGATATGCCCGAGCGTTTGAGCCGCGCTATGTTGACGCTCAACGGCAATGCGCTAAACGATCCCCGTGTCACTGTGATCAACGACGATGCATTTAATGGCGTCGATAAACTGATTGCCACAGGCGTGAAATACGATGCGATTATCGTGGACTTGCCCGATCCGAGCCATCCCGATCTTAATAAGCTGTATTCGGATTATTTCTACCGTAAATTAAAGGAACTTATGAGCAGTGATGGCGCTCTGACTGTACAGTCAACATCGCCTTACCATGCCCCTAAGGCCTTTATTTCGGTAGCAAAAACCTTGGCATTGGCAGGATTTGACGTCAAACAGTACCATCATAATGTGCCCAGTTTTGGCGAATGGGGCTGGAGTATAGCCACCGCAGGCGGACTCGATGCACAACACAGATTAGCTAAGTTAACTGAGTTGCCCATCAAAGATGACTGGCTCACCTTAGGTTTAGTGGATGGCGCGTTTGAGTTTCCAGCAAATTTTTATCAAGATGCCGCCAAAATAAAACCCAATGAATTGGGTTCGTTGCAGCTGTATCACTACCATTTACAAGATTGGTCCGAGAATCAAGGACTGAATCTTTTTTAATAGGATGAGATAGTGCTTGACATATTATGTCCCAGTGCTATCTTTGAACACAGACATAATATGTCAATAAGGACAAATATGAATATCCATACCATTGCCAATCACCTCAACAGTCTTGGCAACACCAGCCAAACTGGCTTTCAATTTGATTGTTATCCAATCGATGGTGAAGTCGAAGTGTTGCAAGTGAATGTGGTTGGCCGTGAAGAAATCCCGGTATTTGTATCGGTGACGGACAACCAAGTGCTCTGCATCAGCTACCTGTGGGGCGAGAACGAAGTAAACCAAGATCGTCGCAGTGAAATGTTTGAAACCATGCTTGAGCTCAACATTCCAATGCCTTTGTCATCCTTTGCCAAAATTGATGACAAATACGTAGTTTACGGTGCGCTATCACTACAATCTAGCATGCTCGAAATCGAGCAAGAATTATCAGTTTTATCCGATAACTGTTTAGAAGTTATCGATGAAATGGTCGATTATCTGAAATAAGGAGCCACAAAATGGGCATTCTGAATAAAATTTTAACAGCGTTTCGTGGTGGTGCTACCGAAGTGGGTCAAGGCATCGTTGACGCAAACTCAACCCGTATTTTCGAACAGGAAATCCGTGACGCAGAAAAGCATTTAACCAATGCTAAACGTGAACTGACCGATGTCATGGCGAAAGAAATGCAAGCCAGCCGTGAAATCGACCGCCTGAAACGTTCGATTGCCGAACACGAAGGTTATGCGACTCAAGCATTGGACAAAGGTAATGAAGCCTTAGCAATTGAAATTGCAGAGAAGATTGCCGAGTTAGATCAAGAGCTGTCTGAGCAACAAAGCGCCAACGATAGCTTTAGCGCCCATGCTGCACGTTTAAAAGACTTAGTGAAGAAAACCGAGCGCCAACTGTCTGATTATCAACGTCAGCTGAGCATGGTTAAAACCACTGAAAGCGTGCAAAAAGCTACGGCTACCATTACTGACTCGTTCGCGTCTAGCAACTCTAAGCTGCTGAACGCTAAAGATTCACTCGAGCGCATCAAGGCTCGTCAGCAACAGTTTGACGACCGCCTGAAAGCGGCAGAAACCTTAGCCGATGAAAACAGTGACAAGTCATTGCAATCTAAGCTAGCCGAAGCCGGTATTGGTGAGCAAAAGTCGAATGCAAATGCTGTGCTAGACCGAATCAAAGCACGTAAAAGCTAAGCAATGATTGACCGAATGCCGAGTCTCAGTGGGATCATCACCCCCTACTGACCTCGGCATTTTTTTGTTTCATCCGCATAAAATAATTGACCACTATTGCCCGTTACGATCCGCAGCCAATCGATTTGAAGCCGCACACGAGCATAGTCAGCAGGAGTCACTATGGGATTTTTCAATAGTATTTTTGGTAAGAAAGCAGCGCCACAGCGCGAGCTCAATCACCCATCCCAGCTCAATGTGGGCGACATGATCTCAATTGATGATAGTTTTGCCCTGCCGCCACAACTTCGTGGTCAACAATTGAGGGTCGAAGCCGTACACACCTACGAGTCTGAACGTAAACAGCAAACCGAATGGTTACTCAAAGGTCATGGCAGCGACACACTCTTTTTAAGTATCGAAGAAGACGACGAAACCTATCTCGCCTTTTCGATTAAGATTTCCCGCGCCCAAGTGGAACAGTTATTCGATCTTGAGCAGTTCAGCGCCCTGTTCGATGAACCGGGTCATGCCGAGTTAACCACTCAAATATTACCGGCCGACTTAGCGGAACAACTGGAACAATGGCTTGGAAAGCAATATCACCAAGTGACGTTTGCCGCTTTTGGCTATTTCCATCGTCAGGATTACCGCGGTCAAAAACCTCCACAAGACGCCAATGGCGCCACGGGTGAGCCCTTCGAGTACTATTTACTGCTCGATGACGATGAAAGCCGCGCCGTCGAAGTGGAAGTCTACGAAGGTGGCGATACAGATGTTGTCTTGACCCTATATCGCCCACTGACGGATATTCGGGAATACTGGCCAGCGAAATAAGCCAAAAATAAGATAAAGTGCGCGCTCGCACTTTATCGATAATCCCAATACAATCTCACAGATAAGCGCTAGAAACGGTTGATAGCAATAGGTAATACGCCATGAGTAAGACCAAACACCCTCTCCCCGAGCAATGGTTAAAGAACCAACAGGCCGCGAAAGCAACGCAAGTCGCCTTCGATCTCGATGAAAAATTTCAATACTCAATTCGTAAAGCCGCGTTAGATGCAGGTGTGAGCCCTTCGGATCAAATTCGCACGATTTTGGGCCTAAGCGTGTCGAAACGACCAACGCGTCCACGTCTTACTGTGTCACTCAATGCCGATGACTATGTACAACTGGCAGAAAAATATGGTTTAAGCGCCGATTCGCAGCTAGAAATTAAACGCCGAGTCCTCGACGATTTAGTTCACTTTGTAGATAAGAAATAACTCCCACAAACATTGCACAGGCTATTGAATATATAGCCTGTGCAATTAATTGACGAAATTCGATTTTATTGGCTTAGACAATTTACTCACAGCCTAAAGTCTTTTACTTTAGTTGAGACATTCGCCGCACTTAACAGGGATCATGTTTGGCATGACAGATAAAACCCCATGGTCACTTCGCACCCTTGGCAGCCCTTCTCCATTCGAAATGGCGATGATGTTGCTATCCTTGCTGTCGGTGATCATAGTGCTCGTCATGACCTTCGGCCGCCTCGATAGCGAAACCTATCGCTTACTCTTTTTCGTCGATACCAGCATTTGTATGATTTTCATGATCAACTTCTTTATTGGGTTGTTCAGAGCTCGCGATAAACGCTTTTTCATTAAACACCATTGGATTGATTTTATTGCCAGCATTCCGGCAATTGAAGCCCTGCGGATGGCACGCTTGTTCCAAATACTGCGGGTAATCCGCCTGATCCGCATGAGTCGTTCACTGCTGCTTCCACTGATCAAACAACGTAAACAAGCGACCTTAGCCAGTTTGCTGGTCGCCATGGTGACGATTCTAACCTTAGCCTCAGTGATCATTTTGATCGTCGAGAGCGGCACCGAAGGCGCTAATATCCAAACCGCAGAACAAGCGATTTGGTGGGCGTTAGTCACTATCTCGACCGTCGGTTACGGCGATTATTATCCGGTGACGACAGCTGGCCATATCATAGGCGGTATTGTGATTGTCAGCGGCGTGAGCTTTTTTGGGGTGATCTCAGGTTATATGGCGTCGGTATTTGTCGCGCCCGATGAAACTGAGCGACAGGAGCGCCAAGAGGCCCATAAAGCCGAAATAAAGTCAGAACTCGAATTAGCCTTAGCGAGAATGGAAGAAAACCAGCAAAAGATGGAACAGAACCAAGCGCAAATGCTCGCAAAAATTGCAGAGCTGAAGCAAGTTATCGAAAACAGAAACAACTGATTTAGCTAATAAAAGAAAGGGCTCAATCCAATATGGATTGAGCCCTTAGCATTATAGGGCCGAGTTAGGAACAGTGCTGCGCCAGTCAACGGCTTAGCATCAGTTCAACGTTATAAACATAACCCTACCAATAGGCCTGTTGTTGCATCGCATTACGGCGTGTCGACTCCATGGCAAATAACAAACTTTGCTGTTTATCTTCCAGCCATTCAGTTAAATCAATATCCAACGCTCGGCTCGCATCCTGCACCGCGCGGTAACAGGCTAAGGTTTTAATCCCAAGTACCAGATCTTGCCAAGGTGCGCGAAATGCATCCCGTGATTTCGCCTCATATAAACTGCCATAGGCGTGACCGACTAAGATACTCTCATCAAGCACTGCAGCCACTTGCAGGTAATTTGAGGTAGTCATGACAGTATTGAGTGGCATTACCTCCACGATTGCCATCCAAGAGGCTTGCTGGGCGCGGTCGGCATGCAGGCGTAAGCTAGGCTGATTGCTGATATCCACTTCACCGGCGCTGACCTTAAGCAAAATCTCGACAATCGCCAGCTGTAATTGACCATATTCAGTTTGCTGCCACAAGGAGAGTAAACGTTCAGTTAGATTCATTTCACTCAGCTGCGCCATGAGTCGCGCTTTAACTTGGGCATGTTGGCCAAGTTTTGCGAATAAGCCCCTTTGGCTCCCAAGCAAGGCGGTCAATGCCTGTGCCTGCTCGATAAAATCGAGCTGTTTTTCAATAGACATGAATTGACTCGACAGTGTCACATTCAATAATTCGAACTGACTTAAGGTCATCCGCAGTAAACGAATACAGGCGCGCATCCGCCACCACAGCGCCACACAAGCTTCGGGTTTGCTTTCCTCTGCAATCATGCTTTCTAATAATTGCCAACGCTCAAGCGCAGTTTCAAGCAAGATTTGGCAGTTTGCGGTTAAATCCTGTGTAGAAGAATCGCGGGGTTCAGCAAGAGGCAGAAATTCTAACGCGGTTAAATCGAGCGGCTTAGCTTTACCCGCCAATCGATAGCCGCGCTGCGCCTTACTGGCTTTGCCTAAACGCACGGGCACCACACTCGCCACTTGCATTGCGAGTTTAAGTAGCGCTTCGGTATCGCCACTGAGGAGTTCAAACTCTAGTTCACACAGCGCTTCTTGCTGACCATTGGCGGTGATCTCACCTATGTCCAACGCCACTTCGACCACGCTATTATCAATCTGAACATGCCAAGCGCGGCGATAAAAATCGGTATGAAATATACAGGTCAACTGGGCTTGAGTGGCCGCTAAATCGGCATCGGCTGGCCAAATACTGGTTGGGAATAGACTTAAATCTGGGCTATCGGCTTGGATAGTCACATTATATTCGGGCCGCGAATGAATCCCGCCCACGACTTGTCCAGCGGTTTTTATGGTCTGCTCTCTGTGCCCATCGTAACCGCGCACCCGCAACCCCATGTCCCACTGACGCAGTTGTAAGTCAGGGGTGTCGAAGTAACCATTCGCCAAACGACGTTTACCTTGAGGTACGGCATTATCGAGACTATCTAACTTATTTATCAGGGATTCTTGATATATCGGCAGGAAAAACAGTTTTAATTCAATCTCAGCATTCATTGCGTTACCGCTCATTTTGTCATCAAACATTCATTGATGCGTCATCTTTAGTTCATAATGTCACAAATGTGTCATAAAAATCCCGTAGGATTTGGTTTTGCAGTTGGTATATAACCCGTTAGAATAAACCTGTCGTTTTTTCTGAAAAAACACAGTTTCAATACGCGGACGCATAGGTTAACATGCGCCCGCTTTTTCCAATAATGGAACAATCTAAATAGGTAAACGGCAATGCCAGTAAACTCTATTTTGGGCGTGTTTGCAAAATCGCCAATTAAGCCTCTTCAAGAGCACATGGACAAAGTACACGATTGTGCATCGTTACTCGTCGCCTTTTTCGAAGCCACTATCACAGGTAACTGGGACAGTGCGGTTCAATTACGTAAGCAAATTAGTTTAGCCGAGAAGCAAGCAGATTCACTAAAGCGTGAAATTCGCCTGACTCTGCCAAGCGGTTTGTTTATGCCAGTAGAACGTACAGATTTATTGGAACTTTTAACTCAACAAGACAAGATTGCCAACAAAGCAAAAGATATTTCTGGTCGTGTTATCGGCCGTCAGCTGTTAATCCCTCAGGTCATGCAAGTCCCTTTTATTGCTTATCTACAACGCTGTATTGATGCGGTAGCACTAGCAAAACAAGTCATTAATGAACTCGAAGATCTGTTAGAAACAGGTTTCCGTGGTCGTGAAGTCGACTTAGTGGCAAAAATGATCAACGAACTCGATATCATCGAAGAAGATACTGACGATCTACAAATTCAGTTACGCCGTCAGTTATTCGCCATGGAATCTGAATTGAATCCTGTCGATGTGATGTTCCTATACAAAACGATTGAGTGGGTCGGTGGTCTTGCAGATCTCGCCGAACGCGTCGGTTCACGTCTTGAGCTTATGCTGGCTCGCGTTTAACAAATAAGGTTATCAAGGTATCAATATGGTTGATGCAGGTATTGAGGTGGCTAACGTCTTAGTCACCAATGGCCCGTGGCTTATTGCCGTTGCGGCTGCATTTGGTTTTCTCATGGCATGGGGTATTGGCGCGAATGACGTTGCCAATGCGATGGGAACCTCTGTAGGTTCAAACGCAATTACGATCAAACAAGCGATTATTATCGCGATGATCTTTGAGTTTGCGGGCGCGTTTTTAGCGGGTGGCGAAGTCACCAGTACAATCCGTAATGGGATTATTGACCCCAGTTACTTCACTAATACACCTGAATTGCTGGTTTACGGCATGATAGGTTCGCTATTAGCGGCAGGTATTTGGTTAGTCGTCGCGTCTGCTTTAGGTTGGCCAGTATCGACTACACACTCTATTGTCGGCGCCATTATTGGTTTCGCTGCAGTCGGTGTAGGCACTGATTCGGTTGAATGGGGTAAAGTGGGCGGTATCGTAGGTTCTTGGGTGATTACCCCTGCAATCTCGGGCTTTATGGCATTTATCATATTCCAAAGCGTACAGAAACTTATCTTCAACACTGACGATCCATTAAGCAATGCTAAGCGTTATGTGCCTTTCTACATGGCATTTGCTGGCTTTATGATGTCTTTAGTGACCATCCTTAAGGGCTTATCCCACGTAGGTATTCACTTAAGCGGCGCTGAAGCTTATATGTTAGCGGGCGCAATCGCGGTTGTGGTTGGTCTAGTGGGTAAAGTGGCGATTTCACGTTTAAAAATGAGCGACAAAACTGACCGTCAAACTCAGTTCAAAAACGTTGAAAAAGTGTTTGCGATCCTGATGGTACTGACAGCCTGTTGTATGGCTTTCGCCCATGGTTCAAACGATGTTGCCAACGCGATTGGTCCTTTAGCGGCGGTTGTTTCTGTCGTTAACAGCGGTGGTGAAATTGCATCAAAATCGCCATTAGTCTGGTGGATTTTACCTTTAGGTGCCATAGGTATTGTGATGGGTCTGGCGATTTTTGGTCAGCGCGTTATGCAAACCATAGGTAAAAACATCACTCACCTGACGCCAAGTCGTGGTTTTGCGGCTGAATTAGCAGCGGCTTCGACAGTGGTTATCGCATCGGGCACTGGCTTACCTATCTCTACCACACAAACCTTAGTGGGTGCGGTATTAGGTGTGGGTATGGCTCGTGGTATCGCAGCGATTAACATCGGTGTAGTGCGTAATATCGTTGTGTCTTGGGTTGTGACCCTACCTGCAGGCGCAGGCCTATCAATCATCTTCTTCTACATGATTAAAGGTATCTTTAATTAAGAAGTTTCGCTAAATAAGTTGCTGAAGTTAAGTAGCATTAGCGCCTAGGACTAGAAGGTCATAGGAAAGATTGAGTGAAAAGGGAATGGTCATAGCATGGATGCAGTAAAGTTGAGGGAAGTCTATGACTTCCCTCTTGCATTACAGGCCTCAAATCCCTAGCATGTGCAGACTATTTCGTTGATGAGAATACAAAAGTGTTTAGACTCCTGACTCTGGTAGGAATGATGTTACTGTCTTCCAACCTGCTGGCCGAAGGCCAATCCCGTTACATCTCGGATAACGTGTTTCTTTATCTTTTAGGTGGCCCTGGTACTGAGTTTCGAATTCTTGGCTCAATTGAAGCCGGTCAACCTGTGACACTGCTCAACGAAACCCAAGGTGATTACTCTAAGATCATCGACCATAAAGGCCGCGAAGGTTGGGTGCAAACTAACCTAATCAGCTCGACTCAAAGTTTCCGTGAACAAGTGCCAGCGTTAACCACTGAGCTTGCACAAGCTAAAGCTAAACTAGCGGAAGTATTAAGTTCAACTGATAACCACGCCGACGAAGTGACCGAACTGAAGGCTAAACTAAGCGAGTTAGAAACAAACCTAGCCAAAACCACTCAAGAACGTGATGAACTTAAAGTCGCGGTTGATCGCTCAGCCCAAGATGAGCGTTTTGAACTATGGCGCCAAGGCGGATTAATTGCAGGTATGGGGTTAATCCTAGGCATTATTTTAGTGTATTTACCTAGACCACAACGTCGCAGTAAAAAACGTTGGATGTAAGTCTGACCTGCAAAAAGTCTTATTTTATCTTCCAAAAGCCAGTGTTCTCAAACACTGGCTTTTTGTCAATCAAGCGTTACATCGACTTATACCAATCACCTTAAATATCTAATCAGTTCAGAGCCTCACAGGCATCTCAATCCAAGGCGCATTGACGCAGAAATGGTCATTCCCTTTTAAGTCAATGCAACACGGGAGTGGGATGCCTGTGAGGCTCCCGAAAGGCGGGTTTCAACGCGCTTTATACTGCGTTTAAGGCTTTCGACAGAGCACCACTATGCCTTCAAGCCTTCGCCTTGTCTAAAGCGCGTTGAACTCCCGCTGAATGAACAGATATTTAATACGATTGGTATTATTAACAAGCCAATCAAACAAGCTTCACAATCTTTCACGCTATAGTGTTGTCCGTCACATTTTGGTTGTATAATCGGCGCGCGCAAACCTTCATATTGTATACAAAATATCAAATGCGTTTAGCGCCTCCCAATTTGTTTCAACAATAGCGCCCCAATAACGGCCAAGATGGAAGCGATAACTATGTTCAAAGCGAGTGAAGTGCTGGCAGGCCGCTACGATTCTGCCAATCTCGACGAACTGTTCAAAGCGATCAGCGACAACTACATTGTCGATGAAGAACAATACTTGTCAGAGTTGATCCAACTAGTTCCCTCCAGTGATGAAGCCATAGAGCGCGTCACTCGTCGTGCCCACGAACTGGTTAACAAGGTTCGTCAATTCGATAAAAAAGGGTTGATGGTCGGCATTGATGCCTTTCTGCAACAGTACAGCTTAGAAACACAGGAAGGCATTATCCTGATGTGTTTAGCCGAAGCGCTGCTGCGTATTCCCGATGCGGCCACTGCCGATGCACTGATTGAAGATAAGCTTTCAGGCGCTAAGTGGGATGAGCACATGAGTAAGAGTGACTCTGTACTCGTTAACGCATCGACCTGGGGCTTAATGCTCACAGGTAAGATTGTTAAACTCGATAAAAAAATCGATGGCACCCCAAGCAACTTACTGAGCCGCTTAGTTAATCGTCTCGGCGAACCCGTGATCCGCCAAGCCATGATGGCCGCGATGAAGATCATGGGTAAGCAGTTCGTACTGGGCCGCAACATGAAAGAAGCCCTGAAGAACAGCGAAGACAAGCGTAAGTTAGGCTATACCCATTCCTACGACATGCTGGGTGAAGCGGCGTTAACGCGCAAAGATGCCGAAAAATACTATACCGATTACGCCAATGCGATAACCGAGCTCGGTGCTCAAAGCTATAACGAAAATGAATCACCGCGCCCAACGATCTCAATCAAGCTATCGGCATTGCACCCACGTTACGAAGTGGCCAATGAAGACCGCGTTTTAACTGAACTGTACGACACAGTTATCCGCCTGATAAAACTGGCTCGCGGCTTGAATATCGGTATTTCTATTGATGCTGAAGAAGTCGATCGCCTCGAATTATCACTTAAACTGTTCCAAAAACTGTTTAATTCAGATGCAGCAAAAGGCTGGGGATTACTCGGCATAGTGGTGCAGGCTTACTCTAAGCGTGCCCTGCCCGTACTGGTTTGGTTAACGCGTCTTGCCAAAGAGCAAGGTGATGAAATCCCCTTGCGTCTGGTAAAAGGCGCCTATTGGGATAGCGAACTGAAATGGGCGCAACAAGCTGGCGAAGCCGCTTACCCACTTTACACTCGCAAAGCAGGTACTGACGTGTCTTACCTCGCCTGCGCCCGCTACTTGCTATCGGATGCAACTCGCGGCGCTATCTACCCACAATTTGCTAGCCACAATGCGCAAACTGTGGCGGCGATTTCCGATATGGCAGGCGATCGTCACCATGAATTCCAACGCTTACACGGCATGGGACAAGAGCTGTACGACACTATTCTGTCGGAAGCTGGCGCCAAATCGGTACGTATTTATGCGCCCATCGGTGCACATAAGGATCTACTGCCCTACTTAGTACGTCGTCTGCTGGAAAACGGGGCCAACACTTCGTTCGTCCACAAGCTTGTCGATCCTAAAACCCCCATCGAGTCATTAGTGGTGCATCCGCTAAAAACGCTGACGGGCTATAAAACCCTGGCTAACAACAAAATCGTATTACCTGCCGATATTTTCGGTAGCGAACGCAAAAATTCCAAGGGACTCAATATGAACATCATTTCCGAATCTGAGCCGTTTTTCGCAGCTTTAGAACAATTTAAAAATACCCAATGGCAAGCAGGTCCTCTGGTTAACGGTAAAACTTTAACTGGCGAACACAAAACGGTTGTTAGCCCATTCGATACCACTCAAACCGTGGGTCAAGTAGCCTTTGCCGATGATGCGGCCATAGAACAAGCACTGGCATCCGCCGAAACGGCATTTGCCTCATGGGCACGTACGCCGGTTGAAACCCGTGCCTCTGCGCTGCAAAAACTCGCTGATTTATTAGAAGAAAACCGCGAAGAATTGATCGCACTGTGTACCCGTGAAGCGGGCAAGAGCATTCAAGACGGTATCGATGAAGTCCGTGAAGCCGTTGATTTCTGTCGTTACTACGCTGTACAAGCTAAGAAAATGATGGCTAAGCCTGAACTGCTTCCTGGCCCAACAGGAGAGCTGAACGAACTGTTCCTCCAGGGCCGCGGCGTATTCGTGTGTATCAGCCCATGGAACTTCCCATTGGCCATCTTCCTCGGCCAAGTGTCTGCGGCATTAGCGGCGGGTAACACAGTTATCGCAAAACCCGCAGAGCAAACCTCGATTATTGGTTACCGTGCAGTGCAACTTGCTCACCAAGCAGGTATTCCTGTTGAGGTTCTGCAATTCCTACCGGGTACAGGTGCGACTGTGGGTAGCGCAATTACAGCCGATGAACGTATCGGCGGCGTATGCTTTACCGGTTCAACTGGCACAGCAAAACTGATTAACCGTACACTGGCCAACCATGATGGCGCGATTATTCCTTTAATCGCCGAAACTGGCGGTCAAAATGCCATGGTAGTGGACTCAACCTCACAACCTGAGCAAGTGGTTAACGATGTGGTTTCATCGTCATTCACTAGCGCAGGTCAACGCTGTTCAGCATTGCGCGTACTCTTCCTCCAAGAAGACATCGCCGATCGCGTGATCGAAGTGCTGCAAGGCGCAATGGATGAATTAGTGATTGGCAACCCAAGCTCAGTGAAAACTGACGTAGGCCCAGTGATTGACGCCACCGCCAAAGCCAACTTAGATGCGCACATCGACCATATCAAGCAAGTCGGTAAGCTTATCAAGCAAATGCCGCTGCCTGCTGGTACAGAGAACGGTCACTTCGTTTCGCCAACGGCGGTTGAAATCGATTCGATTAAAGTGCTTGAGAAAGAACACTTTGGCCCAATCCTGCACATTATTCGCTACAAGGCTGCAGAGCTAAGCCAAGTGATCAACGAGATCAATAGCACAGGCTTTGGCTTAACCTTAGGCATCCACAGCCGTAACGAAGGCCATGCCCTTGATGTTGCAGATAAAGTGAACGTAGGTAACGTGTACATTAACCGTAACCAAATCGGCGCTGTGGTTGGCGTACAGCCTTTCGGCGGTCAAGGCCTGTCTGGTACTGGCCCTAAAGCCGGTGGCCCACACTACTTAACCCGTTTTGTGACTGAAAAGACTCGCACTAATAACATCACCGCTATCGGTGGTAATGCGACCCTGCTGTCACTGGGTGATAGTGAAGCCTAAGTCCTAACGACTTATTGATAAACGAAAGCCAGACTCTGTCTGGCTTTTTTATTGGCGAATAAATACTTACAGCTAAATGCAATTCCATAAATAATTATATCAATCAATTACTTTGGCATCATTTTTGGGGATGATTTTTAGATATCTGAGTATTATGGGAGTCTTCGCATTTTTCATTTGAGTTTATCAATCAAAAGCAAAGTCGTGGGGCTTCACCTCGGCCGAAAGGCCGCCATTTAACGCAATAGCATTAAGCACACTTAATCCCCAAATACCCTGTTCCGAGATATGACCCCAACACACTCTTCTCACTCACTTACCTTACAAGAATTTTCCTCAAAACTGAGTATCACTCAGCGAGAGGCTTCAAACCAATGTGAGCGGCATCAAATTGTAACTAGGTGAGATTTGAAAGCGATACTAGGGGATTGCGCCTAAGAGATAAAAACCTTCATAATCGCACTCAATCAACCGATTTTTTACTTTCTCAAAGTCACTTTCTCAAGGCAACTATGACATTCTCGCTATTAGATATTTCTGCATTGGTGTGGTTTATCGTTTCTTGGGCTGGCTATACCGCCTTTGCCCGTCGTAAGGCGAAGGATACCGACTGTATTGCCCGTGGTCTGCATAAGCATAGAATTTACTGGATGCTTGAGGTGATGACTCGCGGCGTACGTGTGGGTGATGCGGCGCTGCTGGCCAACCTTGAGCGCAATATTGCCTTTTTTGCCTCAACAACCCTGTTTGTGCTCGCGGGTGTGCTGACCTTATTTGCACAAGTTGAGCGACTAGAAAGTGTTATTGCGACGATTCCCTTCGCCACGGCACCGAATCATGCGTTGGTGCAAATCAAACTCGCGCTGTTAGTCGGCATTTTTGTGATGGCCTTCTTCCAATTTACTTGGTCGATGCGCCAATACGGTTTTGTGAACGTGATGATAGGCGCGGGTCCTTTAGACAGCGATGGCTCAAACGACAATCTCAAAGCCTACGCAAGGCAAATGGCGACAGTGCAAGATCAAGCGGCGCACTCCTATAACTATGGCTTACGCGCCTATTACTTTTCGATGGCAGTATTGTGCTGGTTTGTGCACCCGATACTCTTTATCTCAGCGAGCTTATTTGTGGTCGCGACCTTATATCGCCGTGAGTTTAAGTCCCGCGCAGTTTTGGCGATCACAGCGGCAAAAGGCCATCTGCAAATAGAGAGTCAAGTGCGAGAAACGGCACGCAACCACAAAATAGAGTCATAACCTTAGCGGTTTAGGTCGCAGGTATCATCTTGGTTGAAATTATTGTTCTATACTCTTTGGGTTATGTTTCTATTGAAATACTGGGAGAGTGCTATGAGCGATAACTTATTAACCTTAGATGAAGTGTGTAAAATGTTAGATAAAACACCTGCGACCATCAAACGTTTCGCTCGGGAGAATTTACTCTCGAGTGTTCAAGATGGTGACGAATTGAAATTTCCTGAAGCGGAAGTGAAACGCTATCTCGCCTTTTCACAACGCTTAGGCTAAAACGCATTTGGCAATTAACGGCAAATAAAGCGGGGTAACCGCAGCTTAAATCGTTTGATTTTGAGTTTAAGTTTGTGAAAGTGGCTTGAATGTAAATGCGATGCTTAAGTTTAAATACAAAGCTTAAGTTTAAGTCGTCGATAGCGAGTTAAAAACAAACAGTGAATGCGATATGGACAGTGACGCTCAAAGGGATTTGAACTTAGCCATAGCGGTTTGTTGCGAGGGATTGCTTAGCCAGATTTAGCATCCGGCCATTAAACTTACGCCGCTAATCTTTAAGCTATTAAACGTTAAGCCATGAACTTTAAGCTTTTAATCCAACAAGATTGAACCATCACTGATCATTTAAAGCCTGCTGCAACTGCCGATAGGATAACAACTCCCGCTGCGTTTCACTTAAACCCAAATCGGCGGCGAGTTGTTGTAATTGCGCTTCATACTTAGGCAACAAGGTTTCATCGTTAGTCATAATCGCAAGCTCGGCAAAATCCCCTAAGCCTTCGAGATGATCGATTGTTAGATGAAATTCACCGAGAAAATAGATACTGCGGCGCTTTTTAATTTCCAGTACGCACTCATAACCTAAGGTATGCAACATACTCTTTGCCTTGGTCGCTTCTGTGATATTAACGGCTTCACAGCGGTTTTTTTCCGGCCCTTTCACTATCCACAGCATAATCCCCGATGGCTGCATCTCACGGATGCACAAGCTCTTGTGTTCGCCTTTAAGTGATTGTGATGGCAGATCAAAGTAACAGTCATGCTCAAGGTTATCTTCGAGCATGATCTCAGGATTTCTCATCTGCAAGGCAGCGAAAAAAGCGTGGCGATCCAATAAGCGATATTTAAGCTCGACTTCAAACTTACCATTAAAATGGGCATTGATTTGTGGGGCTAATGCTTCTGGCATCGCATGGTTCATCGATTTATATCCGCTTTTAATGGGTAAAATATATCGCTATTCATCATATTGAGCATCAAAGGTTTGAGCATTAACGCCTTGAATACAGCAGGCTTAAGCGAGTCTTTGGTATAGGGCCTGATACTCTGCACTGTCTTCAATTAAGCTCTGGTGAGTGCCAGACGCAATAATCTTACCCTGACCGAGTAGATGAATGTGATCCATCTTCGCCATAGCAGTTAAACGATGGCTAATCATCAGCAAGGTTTTATCCTGAGCGAATTCAAACAGTAAACTTAAAATCTCTCGCTCGGTACGCTTATCAAGCCCTTCGGTTGGTTCATCGAGCAATAGCAGCGGCGCATCACGCAGCAGCGCTCTTGCAACACCAATGCGGCGCTGCTCGCCGCCCGAAAGCTGACGTCCACCTTCACCTATCCACATATCCAGCGGTTTATCACCCGTGAGTAAAGCGCCAAGTCCGACCCGCTGTAACACATCAATCAAGCGTGCGTCGTGGGCAGTGCGTTTCTCACTTTCGATAACAGGTAGCGCTAATACTAAATTTTCCCGCAAGGTGCCCGCAAACAGATAGATGCGTTGGCTAATCACAGTTATCGCATCCCTAAGGCCGCGCTCGCTGTAATCTGAAAGAGGAAGACCATCGAGCTTAATGTGCCCTTGCTGGGCTTGCCATTCGCGGGTAATCAGCGCCAGTAAACTCGACTTACCGCAACCCGTTGGCCCAAGTAACGCAACTTTTTGCCCCGCTTTTATCTCAAGGGACAAACCTTGCAGCACGTGTTGATCGTCTCGATAACCAAAGTGGATATCTTCAATCTGTAAGGCGCCAGACTTTGCCCTCAGGCCAGTATCGGCAACAAATTGAATATCGGCCTCTTGTTCGGTGATTTCATTAATCCGTGTCGCCGCCAATACGCAGCCTGACAAATGCTGAAACGCACCCGCAATCGGCATCATCATCTCAACGCAGGCCATAGTGGCAAACACCATAAGCGCAAACATGGGGCCCGGCGGCACAGCATCACCCACACCTTGAGCGGCTAAATACAGCATCATGATCAAGGCTGAGCCAGTGGAGAGGATCAACATGGCTTGGCTGAGCGCAGTGATATTGGCCATCGCACTTTGGCTGCGAAACAGCTCTGTCTGCGCATCATTCAGTTTTTGCCTGAACCTATCGTTGGCGCCAAATAGGCTGAGTTCGGCTTGGCCTTGCAACATATCCAATAATTGCACCCGATAATGACGCTTGGTTTCGAGCATAGTCCGGCTCGGCGCGTGTCCAAGGCGATAAAATAGCAGTGGCATCACCAGCCAAACAGCGACTAAGAATAGGCAAAGACTGAGGGCGAGTTTGGCATCGAACCAAGCGAGAAATAGATACAAGAGCCCAGTCATCAGCAGTGATGCCGCCATAGGCGTGAGCAGTCGCAGATATAGATGATCTAGGGTATCGATATCTGCCACTAAGCGATTAAGCATGTCGCCACGGCGTAGCCCCTGCAGATTTTTAGCACTTAGCGGCAAGAGTTTACGCCACGCCCAAACGCGAAGCTCAGTCAGCAACTTAAAGGTCGCCTCATGGGTCGCTAAACGCTCGCCATAACGACTGGCAGTACGGGCAATTGATAAGAAACGCACACCGCCAGCAGGAGTGAAAAAGTTAAAGGACTGCGCCGTGATTATCGTCAAACCCGCGACCGCGGTAGCAGAAAGAAACCAGCCCGAAAGTGACAGTAAACCTATACCTGCCATTAAGGTAATAATGGTCAGCAGCAAGCCCACGGACATCATCAGCCATTGGCGCGAGAACAATCGAATAAAGGGGATTAGCACTTTCATTGGGCCTCTCCTTTAGTGGGCTCGGCGGCACTGTCGAGTGGAGTATCACAGTCAAGCGGCGTATCACTGGCGCTGGTCGGTAAAGGTACAAGTTCAATATCCGCCACGGACTCAATATTCTCACGCAGCAAGATTTGGAATAAGCCGTGCGTGTTAGACAAAGTGGTAAAGTCGCCCCGCTGTACTATCAAGCCTTTATCGAGCACAAGAATAGTATCCATTTGATCTAACTGATCTAATCTGTGGGTTACCATAATGCACATCTTACCCGTCATGGCCCTATTTAACGCAGAACTCACCGCCTGCTCACTCTGGCTATCTAAGCTGGCCGTAGGTTCATCAAGGACAAACAAACTCGCCTTTTGCCCAAGCGCCCTTGCCAAGGCAATACGCTGGGCTTGGCCGACGGATAAACCGGAAGATTGCTCACCGACTGGCGCGTCTAAACCCAATGGCTGCGCCTTAACGAAGTCGCTAATATTGGCCTCTGCCAGCAAGTGCCACAGCGTATCGTCGGGCAGAGTGGGGTCGGCTAAAGCTACGTTATCCCGCACAGTACCGTGGAATAACTGCGGTTCTTGGCCCAGCCAAGCTAAATGCTGTCGCCAATGGGCTAAATCTAATGCGGATAACTCATGGCCATTGATCAGCAAATGGCCCTTATAGGGTAAAAATCCCAATAAGGCATTGAGTAAACTGGTTTTCCCCGCACCGCTTGGGCCAACTAAGGCTAAACGTTGATTGTCTTTTAATTCAAAACTCAGCGGGCCGAGTAAACGCGTGCCATCAACACTAAACACTTCAAGATTATCGGCACTCAGGGTTTCTATGCTATTGATACGCACTTGGCCGACAAACTCAGGTTCGGGATGTTCGAGCAAGGTAATCAAGGCTTCCGCGGCGCCGACGGCCTGCGCCTTAGCGTGGTAATGAGTGCCCATATCCCGCAGCGGTTGATAAAACTCAGGGGCTAAAATCAGAATAAACAGCCCAGTAAACAGGCTAAATGGAATACCGACTATTTGAGGAACTGTACTCGAGCTGATATTGGCATGGGCGCCATAGTAGCCAAAATCTAAGTGACCTAAGTAACTGAAACCAAAATAAACTGCCAGCACAGCAATCGAAACCGCCGCAAAAAACTCTAATACCGCCGAGCTTAAAAAAGCCATGCGCAGTACCGACATAGTGCGACTACGGAACTCTTCCGAAGCAGTGGCGATTACCTTTAGCTCAGCGTCACCACGGTGGAAGAGTTTCAACGTGCTTAAGCCTTTTAATCTATCCATAAAGTGGCCGCTCAATCTTGCAAGCGCACTGAAATTCTTGCGATTGGCATCGGCAGCGCCCATGCCAACTAAAATCATAAACATAGGGATTAACGGCGCTGTGAGTAACAGAATTAATCCTGCCGCCCAGTTAATCGGGAAAACCGCCGCTAAGATGAGGATGGGAATAAAACCAGCTAGGCTGATTTGTGGGAGGTATCTGGCATAAAAGTCTTGTAAATCTTCGACTTGCTCTAACACTATGCTGGCCCAACTGCCTGCGGGTTTACCTTTAATAAACGCCGGACCTAGCTTAGTCAACTTGTCCATCACTGCCGCGCGAATATGACCACGTAGACGCTTACCCGCCTCAAAACTGGCGCGTTCACGACTATAAGCAAGCAAGGCGCGCAGTAACATCAAGGCGATTAACGCAATAAAATTAGGAATATAAGTATCAATACTCATGCTGGAACTGACCATTTGCGCATTGTCAGTATCCGCAAGCGGCATGACTTGCTGTCCCATGATCACGCCATCCAGAATCGTCGCGATAATATAAGCCTGCGCCACCATTGCGACGGCGCTTATCATCCCAAGCCATAACGACAATTTAAGGAACAAGCCACAGGCTTTTTTCTGGGCTTTAAGCCAAACAAGAAGGGATTTTTCTAACGACTTATCCATGGTGCTCCAACAAGAAAACAATTAAGCGACTCGTAGCGGGGATCGGCTATCGATAACGACTCAGTTTACGGGGCTTGCAACGGCTAAAAAGTTCCGATAGGGACGCAGTATCGCAGGCATCTAAAGCAGATGAAACCCTATTACAGACTTTTGCTAGCAGACTCACAAAAACGAGCTAAAGATAAACAAATCCCTGAGTTAACGGAACTTTCCCTAGCACTAGCCTGTTTGGGGAAACTTAGGTAGCATGAACCTCTTTGTATTAATTATCCCCTACCTATGCCAAATAAAAATGCCGGTTTTACCCTGATTGAACTCGTTGTGGTCATTATTATTCTAGGAGTATTAGCTGTAGTTGCTGCACCTAAATTCATTAATATACAATCAGATGCCTATAAGAGTCAGCTTTCAGGTGCACTGGCTTCGATGAAATCCGCCGTCACCCTATTCAAAGCTAAGTCGGAAATTGCTAACAGCGGCACCACCAATCGAGTCGTTTACGACGGGATCCGTGGCGAAAACTACCAACCTTGGGCCGCCAGTGCCAGCGGTACAGCACCAAGCGCCGCTTATACTACGCCGCCAGAGATCTTTAAGGCTGCTGGGCTCAATGTTGATGAATGGTCCTATCGAATCCATACTACTGGCGGTACCTACCAAGTCATTGCCACACCGAAGCAAAAACTGAACCTTGATACGCCGACTCAAGCGCAAGTCGAAGCGACAAATTGCTATATAGACTACAAGTGGGAGACGACGGGAATCCCCACCTATAACAAGGTCGACACAGGTTGCTAGAACGACCTTAAAGCTGAAATATAATAGAAAAACAGCGAGCTAACCTGAGGTTATCTCGCTGTTTTTGTTAGCGCCACATTTTACAATCAAACGTTTTTTAAAAACGTAATCCTTACTGCACTGCGCCGTATTTCACTAACACATGCCAGAGCAACTTAAGTTCGTGGGCGACTTGAGCACGGTTACCGCGTTCGCGCCAATGCTGGGGTGAATGATATAAATCCCGCGCGGCCACACCTATGGCATAGGCATCGACTCTGTCTTCTATGGCGATACGATTAGCGAGCGATGGCATAGTCGGCCCGCGAAAATCGCTGGGGATCTGCGCCGTATGTAGGCTAAAGCCATCATGATATTGCAGCTCGATATCATATCTGTCGCAAATCTTGCTTAAGCTGGCGCCAATATCAGTGCCTTTAAAACTTGGATCGGCCACCAGCATGGCGATATCCTCATCGAGGGAAACATCACCGTGGATCTGCGCCTCGATATAATGATCGAGATTATTCGATAACGGCCGCTCGAAACGTGACAGCAAGGAAGCATTGAGTTGATGCCCCAAATAATGAATCACATTCAGTGGCTTAAAGTCGGATTTGCCTAGGGCATAGTGACGCTCAAAACTCTCGGTCAGCAGCGCCGCTAACACATCATCAAAGCATGATAGCGTGCCCTTCTCTTTCGGATTGCGGTACGAGTCGAGATAACAAAAGGATGAACGTGCCATCACACTGGCGTGGGTCAGCAAATAGCAGCTACCAAAACGCGGCGCGGGACCGTCCTGCCACATGCCCAGATCGAGTGCGCCATATTTAGGCCGAGATTTAGTGCCCTTATACACATCACCAAACAGCTGATTTTCCCAGTGATCCCGTGGGCCGCCTAATTCAGGGGATAACTGACCGTTGGAAATATGGGTCTCAAACTGACTGCGGTATTGACCATCGCGCAGCAAACCTTCGGCTACAGTCATACCACGGCTGTCGATTCTATCGGGGTGAAAATGCAGCGCAATTCGGCCGCAGTTGAGTAATTGTTTGAGGGCGAGTTGCATCTCATGCATGGAGATGTTCGACATCTGCTGCACATTTTTAATCACAGCGACGGCCTGTTCACTGCGACCTCGAGCAAGGCGTTCAATATGCTGTATCGCTGTCATAGTCCACCTATAAATGAGAGGCGTTTAACCGTTTCCCGCGTAGCTCATCCTAAAATAAACACGAGAGTAATCGCAAGCATGCAGAGAATAGATATTGATGAATTCTACTCCTATCGTCTTGAGTTTATACCACTCAAATTAATCTAGCGTGATCTACCGCTAACTCACTCTAACTTTTAGATAAAAAGAGTCGACGAGTTAACTTTAAACCGATCTGTTTAGTAGATTGAATCAGCCTGATAGCCATACTGTACATTTGGTGAGTCCATTAGGCTCAACCGCACCCAAAAATAACAGTAAAAGTGCGGCCCAAAGCCTCTACCAATACAAAATGGCACTTCGTAGGACGCAGATTCGCCCTCAATAAGCTCAAATTCGGCTGAGGAAACTTGCGCCTAAAAGATAAGCGAGACCGAGTGAAAGCCGCTGACAAGCGATTTATGTGCCAATATGAATGAAACCCGCTGTAAAAGTCTTTATTCGATGGCACTTAGGGCCCCGATCCTGTAAGCTGCACGCCCGCCAGCAGACCTGGCTATTGACCATAAATGCAGCAAAGCGTTGCCACAAGAGACCAATCTATGAGTTTTACCTCCCTGGGCTTATCGGCCCCGATACTTAAAGCCGTTGCCGAACAAGGCTACGACACACCTTCGCCAATCCAAGCTCAAGCAATTCCCGCTGTGCTTCAAGGCAAAGATGTGATGGCGGCCGCCCAAACAGGAACAGGTAAAACAGCAGGTTTCACCCTACCTATGCTCGAACTCCTGAGTAAAGGTAACCGTGCCCAAGCAGGCCAAGTGCGCGCATTAGTGTTAACTCCAACACGCGAATTGGCGGCTCAGGTTGCAGAAAGTGTTGAAACCTATGGTAAGAATTTACCACTGCGCTCAGCTGTGATATTTGGTGGCGTGCCTATCAATCCACAAATCGCGAAATTGCGCCACGGTGTCGACGTATTAGTCGCCACACCAGGTCGATTGATGGATTTGTACAATCAAAAAGCGGTGAAATTCAGCCAGCTTGAAATCTTAGTATTAGATGAAGCCGATCGCATGCTCGACATGGGCTTTATCCGCGACATCCGTAAGATACTGGCCATTTTACCTAAGCAACGCCAAAACCTGATGTTCTCAGCCACCTTCTCCGATGAAATTCGTGAACTGGCAAAAGGCTTAGTGAATAATCCGGTCGAAATTTCGGTTACGCCACGTAACGCGGCGGCGACCACAGTAAAACAATGGGTTTGCCCAGTCGATAAGAGCCAAAAATCGGCACTATTGATCCAACTCATCAAGCAAAACGATTGGCAACAAGTGCTGGTATTCTCGCGCACTAAACATGGCGCTAACCGTCTGGCGAAAAGCCTTGAAGATGCGGGTATTAAAGCCGCCGCTATCCACGGTAACAAGAGCCAAACAGCACGAACTAAAGCCTTGGCCGACTTTAAAAATGGTCAAGCTCGCGTACTGGTTGCAACCGATATCGCTGCACGTGGTTTGGATATTGACCAATTGCCACAAGTGGTTAACTTCGACTTACCGAACGTGCCAGAAGATTATGTGCATCGTATCGGCCGTACTGGCCGCGCTGGCGCATCGGGTCAAGCCGTGTCACTGGTGAGCAACGAAGAAATCAAACTGCTGAACGATATCGAGCGTTTGATCAATCGCGTATTAGACCGAGAAATGGTTGAAGGCTTTAACCATGTATTGCCTGAGTCACGTTTAGGTGGCGGCGGAAAAAGCAGCGGTAAATCAGTACCCAGCCGTAGAAATACCCGCAGCTCAAACCAACCTAGCTCACGCGATGGTGCTCCAAGAAGCGCCGAGCATAAAGACGGTCAACGCAGCGGTGACGTCGCGCGCGGCCACAAGCCAAACGACAAGAATCCAAGACACAGTGGTGAAGCCAGTAGCGCACCCCGCAGTGATGCCAAACCTCGTCCGCCACGTTCAAACGATGGCCGTGCCAATAGCGCAGGCGCTAGTCGTCCAAGTGAAAGCCGTTCAGGTTCTGGCGAAAATCGTGGCCAAGCGGGTGAGAACCCTTACGCCAATGGCCCAAAGAAAAACACCCGTCGCCCAAATAACGGCGCGAGTCGTCCAAGAAATTCACAGGATTAATGCACCCACTGAGCGAACTCGCTTGGCGATTTAGCCGCATTAAGCCCTAAAAAGAAACGCCCAACTCCGTCAGGAATTGGGCGTTTTTGTTTGTCTTTATTTATTGATGCTTAGCGCATTATCCACACATTGATCAATAACTCGCTTGAACAATCGTCGCTTTAAACAACAACCTTAAACAACAGCCTTAAACAATAACCTAAGTTAATTCGTCTTAGTATCTGGAGTTGGCAACTGCTGCAGGACTTCATCCGTAAAATAGGGTTCGTCTTCAACCCAAAAAATATAGTCTAGCCCTAGGTAGTTTTGTGCAAAATCCAGCAAGTCAGGCACAGTATTCTTTTTACCTGTTTTGGGATTAATCTGCCGCAAATTACCGTCTTGCACCGCCATGCCTTTCACTAATGCCGCTGGATATTCTTTAATAAAAGCATAACTTTGTGCCATGTGGCTTTTACGATATGGCATTAAATCTGGGCCACCTACCCCCATATTGAGCGCTTTGGCTTGCGCAAACAAACCTCGCATATAGCCTTTGTCATTCCATGGCAGCCATTCGTCTGGTAAAAAGTTCAAATACACCATAGCGGTTGAATGCTGAAATGACTCAGCTAATACTTGCATGTTTTCGCCAATCGCATCGATATAGGCTTTAGGATTAAAATCACTGGGGAAGGTCGTTGTTCCATCGGCGTTTTCAGTCCCCACATCAATTGAGCTTTCACTAAAGTTGATACCAGTGATTTTCCCATCAAACTCTTGGCCTAGCTGACGCACCAATTGTTGATAACGCGCACGTACTGCAGGCTCCCACATTTTGGCAGACCAACCATATTCGTCATCCGTCACAGGTTTATTGGGATCACGCTCTGGTGCGCTCAGCATGCTTTGCTTCAACACGCCGCCTTGATAAATAGGCTCATCGAGCAAATAAGCCGGCACATTGACTCTAGGCGTAAAGGATTTCTCTTGCAGCTGGATCCACAATTTTTTGCCTATCGAATCGAGATACGCAATATCGGCCTTAATCGCGCTGAAATCATATTCGCCCTGCTTAGGCTCTAAACTGCGCCAGGTATAAACAATCTGCGCACCGCCAAAACGAGGATCGCGCAGCGCCTTGTCGGCACGAATGTTTTCTCCGTTTGCCTCACGATGATTAATGTAAATGTAGTGCTGTAAAGGTTGCGACGCTGGCTGAGACTCTAATTGCCGCTCTGGTTGTGACTCTGGTTGCAACTCTGGTTGAATAGATGCAGCGCTCGCTGCGCTCAAAAAGATACTTAGTAAAATAGTCCTTCGAAACATAAGTACTCCAAACCGATGCAGGCCATATCACCTGACAAAG
>NZ_VXCT01000053.1:0-35746 GCF_052850535.1 Shewanella sp. 1180_01 | reverse complement strand
CCTTAGTTAGCCCGATAAAGTTTCATATACGGTTCAAATTTTAATTTTTAATGATTTATTTCTCCGCCACTTCTAATAATTAAACAAAACGTCGATTAGACCACATTTCTATTTTCTAGAAATGATTTGATAGTTATTGATTCTCAAAGGGGAAATCTCATCGCGATAATCGCTAACTTGCGATTATGGGATGATTGCATTAGCTTTAGTTAAAGTGCATTGCAGCTCAGCTAGAGGTTTTTACCAAATGTAGTCCTAATAGTTAGAGCTAAGTCTCATTTTGCGCTTTTAAGGTTAATTTAATCGGCAAATTTCGGCTTAAAATCAAATTTCTAATAAATGAAAGAACATAAACTAGTCTTATAAAAACTAATTTTGACAATTTTTGGAGATAGAGTGATGAACTGGCGTGCACTATTTAAACCTAGCGCAAAATATTCAATCCTGGCGCTACTGGTCGTCGGTATTGTTATCGGTGTTGTGGGCTATTTCGCAACCCAAACAACCTTACATGCAACCAGCCAAGACGCATTCTGTATGAGCTGCCACAGCCAACATTCATTGAAAGATGAAGTGATGGCGTCTGCCCACGGTAACAACCGTGTCGGCATCGTGGTTCAGTGTCAGCAATGTCACATCGCACAGGAACCATTCCAATACCTGAAGAAAAAGATCATCGTTTCTAAGGACGTTATTGGTTTCTTAACTATCGATGGCTTTAACACGCAAGCATGGTTAGATGAAAACCGTAAAGAACAAGCTGAGTTAGCGCGTGATTACCTTCGTGCAATCGATTCTTCAACCTGTCAAAACTGTCACAACCGTATTTATGAAAACCAATCAGAAAATATGAGCAAAATGGCAGTGAGAATGCACAGCAATAACTTCAAGAAAGCCCCAGAAGACAGAAAAACCTGTATCGACTGTCACAAAGGCGTCGCTCACCCTTACCCTAAAGGATAAGGTTTAACGATTAACTTGCGTTATCGTTAGTCATTAAAAAGCCCTCTGTTGAGGGCTTTTTGCTGTCTGAGTGCCTGACGGTGTCTAAATGTTAGGTTAACTCGCTGGAGTCATCACTTTTTGTCTATAAGCTAACAGGCTAAAAATACCGAAGATAAATACGTGCAGATAATCAAGCTTTGTTAATGGCAGTAAGGTCTTAAATAGCATGTGGAAAATGGCCACTTGGAAACAGTGCATCATGCAGGTTATGCCAAACAGGATATTCAAAATAATCGCCACATTACCTTCAAATGGCATAACCAAGTTGTAGGCCATCATCAACCAAGTGCTGAGGGTAATGGCTTTACCTAGGTTAATCAGCAAGGGCATGGCTTTCATCTTCGATAGGCTCGGCAGTGTTGTCGGCTTGATATTGATATAAGCGGTAACTCACTTGCCCCGCATTCTTTTCTTTCAAGGCGTGCCAGCAAGGTGGAATGGCCAGTTGGGTTAATTCAGATTCGATCTCGACATAAATTAGCGCGCCATCATTGAGCCAAGCTTGTGTATCGAGCAGTTGAATGGTTTTTTCTGCCAATCCCTTGCGAAAGGGCGGATCGATAAACACCACATCAAAACCTTGCTCGCAGCCCCTTTGCAACACCACTAAGGTATCGGCGTTGAGCACTTCGGCCTTGTCGCATTTAAGGGTTTGCAGATTTTCTTTTAATTGCATGGCTGCGCCGCGTTGCAACTCGATAATCTTGGCGAAACTGGCATAGCGAGATAGGGCTTCGAGGGCTAAAGCGCCGCTGCCGCCGAAACAGTCGAGTACTCGCGCATTAACTAAGTCATTGGCAAGCCAGTTAAACAGGGTTTCGCGCACTCTGTCTGTTGTCGGGCGTAAACCTTCGAGATCTTGAATAGGTAAACGACGCGAACGCCATTGGCCCGCGATGATCCGCACTTGACCGCTCCCGGGTTTATTTTTGGCTGTTGGACTTTTGGTCACATTATTTTTGACCGTTCGATTCTTAACCAAAGTGCCCCCGTGATTTTGCCTGAAGAAAGAAAGTGGTAGACTATGCCACCTTAATAAAGGCCACTATTTTATATCAAAGTCTCACTAAAAGGTGAGAAGGCTGAGTGAGCTTAGCTAATTGCCGACTTTTTGGGCGTAATTGCCGAGGCAATCTGGTATAACATCAGGGTCTTATTCAAAATTCAACACTGAAGTAGAGCGCTGGAATCACACATGGCAAAGAAAGGTTTTTTCTCCTGGTTTCGTAAAGATAAGTCACAAGATGAGGTCGTCGCTGAAACTCCAGTTGTTACTCCAACACAAGACACTGAAGCAGCAGAGCGTTTAGAACAAGAACACGCAGAGGCGCAACGTTTAGCTGCTGAGGCAGAGGCTCAAGCGGCCGCAGAAAGGCTGGCAGCAGAACAGTTAGCTGCCGAGCAGGCGCAAGCCGAGCGTATTGTCCAAGAACAAGCCGCAATCGAAGCCCAGCGTTTAGCCGAGCAACAAGCCGAAGCGGCGCGTCTGGCGGCTGCTCAGTTAGAAGCGGAACAACTTGCGAAAGTGCAAGCCGAGCGTATTGCTCAAGAGCAAGCGCAAATTGAAGCCCAGCGTTTAGCCGAGCAACAAGCCGAAACGGCACGTCTGGCGGCTGCTCAGCTAGAAGCTGAACAACTTGCAGTTGATAAGTTAGCCGCTGAACAAGCAGCTGCAGAGCAATTAGCCCAAGCGCAAGCTAAGGCTGAAGCCGAGCGTATTGCTCAAGAACAAGCACAAATCGAAGCTCAACGTTTAGCAGAACAACAAGCCGAAGCGGCACGACTGGCGGCTGCTCAGCTAGAAGCTGAACAACTTGCAGCAGATAAGTTAGCCGCTGAACAAGCTGCAGCAGAGCAATTAGCCCAAGCGCAAGCCAAGGCTGAAGCCGAGCGAATTGCCCACGAACAAGCACAAATCGAAGCTCAACGTTTAGCAGAACAACAGGCCGAAGCGGCACGACTGGCGGCTGAACAAGCTGCAGCCGAGGAAGCTGAACGTGCTCGTGTTGCCGCCGAACAAGCCGCTGAAGCGTTAGCTGCGGAGCAACTCGCTGCTGAAGCATTAGCACGTGAGCAAGCAGAGGCGTTAGCGCAACAACAAGCTGAAGCTCTGCAATCAGCTGGGCCCGTTACTGAATTGCAGCCAGAGCCGCAGGCGAGACCCGTTAAAGAAGGGCTATTTGCTCGTCTGAAGCGTGGCTTGATGCGTACCAGCGAGAATATTGGCAGTGGTTTTATCGGTCTATTTCGCGGCAAGAAAATCGATGATGATCTGTTTGAAGAACTCGAAGAACAGTTATTAATCGCCGATGTTGGCGTCGAAACAACCACGCGTTTGATCAAGAATTTGACCGAGCAAGCGTCGCGTAAGCAATTGAAAGATGCTGAAGCTTTATATGACTTGCTGCGGGAAGAAATGCAGAAGACGCTCGACCCAGTCGCAATTCCGTTAGTGCCAGACAATGCAAATGGCCCATTTGTGATCTTAATGGTCGGCGTTAATGGTGTGGGTAAAACCACTACTATCGGCAAATTAGCCAAACAATATCAGAGCCAAGGTAAGTCAGTTATGTTAGCCGCGGGCGATACCTTCCGTGCAGCTGCGGTAGAACAGTTACAGGTTTGGGGTCAACGTAATGATATTACTGTGATTGCCCAACATACGGGTGCCGATAGTGCCTCTGTACTGTTCGATGCTTTGCAAGCGGCTAAAGCCCGTAAAGTGGATGTGTTGATCGCTGACACTGCGGGTCGTCTGCAAAACAAAGCGCACTTGATGGAAGAATTGAAGAAAGTGGTGCGAGTGATGAAAAAGCTCGACCCTGATACGCCACATGAGGTCATGCTGACACTAGATGCGAGCACGGGACAAAATGCGATTAGCCAAGCGCAATTATTCCAAGAAGCCGTAGGTGTAACGGGTATTACCATCAGCAAGTTAGACGGAACGGCTAAGGGCGGCGTGGTCTTTGCGATTGCCGACAAGTTTAATATTCCGATCCGTTACATAGGCGTGGGTGAGCAAATTGATGATTTGCGTACTTTTAATTCGAAAGAATTTATCGATGCCTTGTTCACTCAAGAAAAAGCGGATAGCTAATTTATGATTGATTTTCAGCAGGTCAGTAAGATTTATCCTGGCGGCCAAATGGCGCTGGAAGATGTGAATTTTCATCTACAACAAGGTGAAATGGCATTTTTAACCGGCCACTCAGGTGCGGGTAAAAGTACGCTGTTGAAATTAATCACGGTTATCGAGCGGGCGACGACCGGTCGTGTCGCCATCAATGGCCACGACATCGCCAAAGTCAGCCCTAAGCATGTGCCTTATTTGCGTCGCAATATCGGCATGATTTTCCAAAACCATCACTTATTGATGGACAGAAGCGTGTTCGACAATGTGGCCTTGCCGCTGGTGATTGAAGGTTTCTCCCACGGTGAAATCCGTAAGCGAGTGGCCGGCGCCCTCGACATGGTGGGTTTATATGGCAAAGAGCGCCATAACCCGATTATGTTGTCCGGCGGTGAACAGCAACGCGTCGGCATTGCCCGTGCGATTGTCAACAAGCCGCCCTTACTGCTCGCCGATGAACCAACGGGTAACTTAGATCCTAAATTATCGATGGATATTTTGCGTCTGTTTGAAACCTTCAACGATGCAGGAACCAGCGTGTTAATCGCTACTCATGATTTAGGCTTAATCGCGCGGATGAAATATCGCACTTTCACCCTCAAACAGGGTCGTATGTTGGGCGCACAGGAGTTACATCCTAGCGTGCATACGCGTGCGCCGACGAATAGAGGTGAAGGGCAATGAGCGACAGCGCTAAATTAACCCGCAGTAAGTTACCTCTGTCTGGGCGGATTGTGATGTTCTTTATTCGCCACGTACAGCAAGCGATGGCGAGTATGGGAGAACTCTGGCGCAACCCAGTGTCTTCCGTGATGACAATGGCGGTATTGGGTGTGAGCCTGAGTTTGCCTGCGGCATTGCAAGTGTTAGTTAAAAACGCTGAGACCATTACCAGCTCGTGGAACAGCGCTGCGGAGATCTCTTTGTTTATCGAAGACAATCGCAGCGAACAAACGATTCAGAGCCTGCTGACGCGGATTCGGACTTATTCCGAAGTGGATAAAGTGCAGTACATAGATAAAAACCAAGCCCTAGAAGAGTTTCAACGCTTATCTGGTTTTGGTGAGGCCTTGGCCTATTTAGATAAAAACCCTTTGCCAGCGGTCATTACCGTTACGCCTACACCGCGTTACTCAACGCCAGTGGGCGCCCGTGAACTGTTAACTAAGCTAGAGCGCGAGCCTGAGATTAGCTTTGGCCGTTTAGATATCGAATGGCTAGAGCGGTTACAGGCGGTAGTGCGTCTTCTTGAACGCACTGTGATGGCGATTGCCGCATTACTCGTGCTGGCTGTGGTCTTAGTGATAGGCAATACGATTCGCTTAGCGATTATGAATCGACGCAGCGAAATCGAAGTGATGAAGCTTGTTGGGGCAACCGAAGCCTTTATTCAGCGTCCATTCCTCTACACTGGGATTTGGTACGGGGTGATTGGCGGCATATTGGCTTGGCTGATCATTAACTTATTAGTGTGGTATCTCGATTCGGCTCTTGCCGAGCTGTTGGGCTTATATGGCAGTCAGCTCGAGATGAAATCGCTCACTTTTACTGAACTGCTGCAATTGGTTGGACTGGCGTCATTTTTAGGTTGGTTAGGTTCGTATTTGTCTGTACGCCAGCATTTACGGTCGATTGAACCTTCATAATAATCAGTCGATTAAACTAAAAAAAAGTGATGAAAAAAATGCTGAGGAATGAACTTTTGTTCACTTGCAATGTCTACTTCAGCGAGGTAAAAAGGGTATCCGCAAACGAGCTGAGGTTGACATACTCTGTCAATTAGCCGATAGTTCGTGAGCTTATTCTTAGGGTATTTTGTTATTGAACCTTAGAATGCACTCGTAAGTAGTCTGATAAATGTAGGAGAGCGAATGACCTTTCAAACGCAATCAATGGCACTGACAGTCCCACAGGGCGCCAGTAGTCTAGAAGCTTATATCCATTCAGTGACTAGCATCAGCATGCTGGACGCTGAGGCTGAGTATGAGTTGGCCAAGCGTTTACAGGAAACGGGTGATCTACAAGCTGCGAAGCAACTGATTATGTCGCACTTACGTTTTGTAGTGCACGTTGCAAAGGGCTATTCAGGCTATGGTTTGCCACAGGCAGACCTGATCCAAGAAGGCAACATAGGCTTGATGAAAGCGGTTAAACGCTTCGATCCCGATGTTGGCGTGCGTCTAGTGTCTTTTGCTGTGCACTGGATCAAGGCTGAAATTCATGAATATGTGCTGAAAAACTGGCGCATTGTTAAAGTCGCGACCACTAAAGCGCAACGTAAGTTGTTCTTTAACATCCGTAAAGCGAAAAAACGCTTAGGTTGGTTCAGCGATGCAGAAGTCACTATGGTGGCTGAAAATTTAGGTGTGTCTAAGGCCGATGTGACCGAAATGGAATCACGTATGGCTGCGCAAGATCCGGCATTTGATTTAACCAATGATCAAGACGAGGAGCATGATTTTGCCCCAGTCCATTATTTGGAAGATCATTCATCGGATTTAGCGGAAAACATTGAAAACGACAACTGGGAATCGAATGCCCAAGGTCGTTTATTATCGGCCATCAAAACCTTAGACGAACGCAGCCAGCATATTCTGCGCGCCCGTTGGTTAGATGACGATAAAACCACACTGCAAGAACTTGCAGAGACTTATCAAGTGTCGGCTGAACGTATTCGCCAACTTGAGAAAAATGCCATGAACAAGCTGAAAGCTTGCATGGAAGCCTAAGTCGCATCACGTTTAAGGTGACTGTGATTTAGCCATAAAAAAACCTGCTACTGCAGGTTTTTTTATGGGTGAAATTTGGCTTGATGACCTTGATGATAAATCAGTGTTTAACAAGATTAGCTATCAAGGCTTTTCTGTTTACTTTCAGCCCTGCCTGCTCATGATTTTCTGGCCATACATAATACTGTCTTGGGCGTTTGAAGCGGGCGATTTTGTCGGCGAGGAACAATTCGAGTTCACTTGCAATCGACTCTGTGTGATGAGTTAAACTGCCGCGAAGGATAGCGGCGGGGAGATTGCCAAATTGTGCATCGGGGATGGCGAAAACGATAGCATCATCTATTTGTGGGTGCTGTTTAAGCGCGGCTTCGATTTCTTCTGGTTGGATATTTTCGCCGCCGCAGATGAACATGTTATCGACGCGACCAAGGATGTGTAGATTGCCATTTTCGTCCCATTCGCCCCTGTCTTTGGTGTAAAACCAGCCTTCTTGATCCACGCCAGCTTGTATTCCCTCTGGGGTGAGGTAGCCGATAAACAGGCATTCGCCGCGTACCCAAATCACGCCGTCTTCGATTTTAAGCTCACGTTTGGGAAGCAATTTGCCACTGCTACCATCGCTTAACGCGGGGCCTGTGGTGATCTGCGAGCCCATTTCCGTCATGCCGTAACTCGTATAGCTGGCGATATTGCGTTGCTTAAGCTCGACGAGTAAGTCTAGCGAGACTGCGCCGCCGCCCAGCAATAGGGCTTTGATACTTTTAAGCTTACTACTTGTATCGGCCAGTAATTTACTTAGTTGTGCAGGCACCAGAGAGAGGTGGGTCAGCTTATCTTGGTCAATTTGCTGACTCAGACTTAGCGCTTGGTCTGGCATAACAACAGTGGCACCGACTAAGGCACAGCGGTTCAATATCGCTAGACCGCCAATATGGAATAATGGCAAGGAGAGCAGCCAAGCATCACCTTGTTCGAGCGCGATTAAGCTGCGGGCGCCTTCCGCATTAGCAATATGGTTGGCTAAGCAATGGACCGCCGCTTTTGGAAAACCGCTAGAACCCGACGTTAAAATCACATTGGCAGGGTGGGTAATATCGACAGGCTGAGCTAGCTCGTTGCTGAGGCGATTAAAATCTAAGGCTAATTGGCTGCAATTCTGCAGATCAGAAATCTCAGCACGCCAAACATAGCGGATCTGATGTTCATCGATTAAACCTTGGATCTGCGCGAGAGGAAAACGAGGTGAGATAGGAAAAAAGATCGCCCCGATATCGATGCAGGCCCAATAGAGGCAAATCATCTCGAGGTTATTCACAGCAACACAGGCGAGTGGCTCACCCTCTGTAAGACCTGCAGCTCTTAGCTGCTGACCTAGAGCGATAACGCGCTGGCTAAGCTCTGAGTAACAAATGTCTTGCCCCGCCAACTTGATGGCCGCCTGTTGTGGAAACGCCAGTGCGCCTTGGTGCAGGGGTGACAATGCTAGCGACTTTGATAGACGGGTGTCAGACAAACTAGTTTTCCTCACGCTTGGCTGCAGCCAAATCACTTTGCGGCGTTGAATCAATGGCGTGTTGTGCAATAGGCTCAAGTTGCGCCAGAGTAAGGCAGTGTTTTTTACCCGATGACACCATTAAATCTTGGCTAAAGGCGCTGAGGGTATCGAGTCCTGGGATTTCATCGGGCGTGAGAATCGCGGCTAAATGGGCCAGATCGCTAATGCCTAAACTGCTTTCAAGACTCGAACTGATAATGCAACGCACGCCATAGCTTTGCGCCGTCTCGATTAAGTTAGCTAGCTTTTCAATACTGCCGAGCAGCATAGGTTTGATGACGAGCGCAGTCAGGCCATTGTGCATCGCAAACTGATAATCGGGATCGTTAAGCGATTCATCGAGGGCGTAGGGCATGCCAATCGCTTGATAAAATTCCAGATTATCCTGTGGATTCTGGCAAGGCTCTTCTATGTATTCGATTGTGTCTAGGGGCAGACAAGCGGCAAATTCGATGGCTTGTTCTAGTGTAAACCCTCGGTTTGCGTCTAAACGTAGCTTGAGATCGGGGCGGGTGCGTAAAATGCCATAAATCAGACTCAGCTCGTCTTCGATTGAGGTCTGCGCGACTTTAACTTTCACCGAATGAACATGCATGCCGAGCGCCGCAATCTTGTTATCGAGCAGGTCTTTGCCCGCATCCGTTGGATGATAAATCAAAGGGACTGTGGCGGTTTGTGGGCGGATAGCATCGAGCTTACCCATTAACTTGGCATGCAACAGACTTAAACCGAAGGCCAAGGAAGGGTAAGAACTTTGCTCGGCGTAATCCAGCAGGGTATCGATATGCTGACCGCCGAGCCGGGGTAATAACTCAGTTAACGCCGTTTGCACTTGCGCCAGTGTTTCGCGGCTAAATCCCACTAAAACTTGTTCATCGACATCTATGCCAGATAGTGGGGCGATTTCAACTTCGACTTGTCTGTATTCGCCACCAACATTAGCGCTGGCGCAGGCTTGCAATACTAATCCAGCCCTGTGGTCGATGCGTTGCTTGCCTACGGGCAATAATACATCGAGCGGTAGTCGATATTGATACAGGTTAAGCGAAGTTAAGATCATATATTTCCTACATTTTAATTCTGTTATTTACCCAAGCAGCTTAACTATTGTTGCGATTAATGCCTCGGGAGCTGCTTGGTGTATGTTGTGTCCGGCGTCGTTAATACTGTGGACTAGAATAGGCGCGTGTAATTGCCACTCTTGGGCGAGGGCGTGAAACTTGGCATCTTGGCTACCCGCAAAGAAATGGCATTCACAGGCAAGTTGTGAAGGCACATCCCACATCGATGCTTGGCGTGCAAGTGAAGTGGCTAAGAATACCTCTTTAAGCAGCTGTTTGGGATGCTGATCTAAGACGGCAGATCTCTGCTCGATTAAGGCTTTACGTTTGGCCGCAGTCATGTCGGCAAACACGGGCTGCTGATACCACAAGTTTAAAAAATCTTTGCTAGCCAGATGCAATAAACGCTCGGCCCACTGGGCATCATTCTTGGTTCTGGCCGTTTTTTCTTGCGGGTCTGCGAGCCCCGGGTGGCAGGATTCGAGGTTCAGACTTAACAAGCGCTGCGGATAGGCTTTTGCAAGGTGCAAGGCAATACGCCCGCCTAAGGAATAACCGTAGAGATGAAACGGTTCGGGACTTGGATTAAGGCTATCGAGCCGCGTCACTATGTTTTCGACGCAAAAATCAAAATCGAGCTTAGCCTCAGTCGCCCCTTCAGCTTGATTATCTCCATGGCCCGGCAGATCCAAACAAATACAATGAAAGTGCTGGCTTAGCGCAGGCATTAACGGCAACCAGTCGGCCTTAGTGCCTAAAAAGCCATGTAGTAGCACTAAGGTCGGTAGTGAAGGATCGCCGTAACGGGCCATGGTTGGCATTAGCTTTGTTTCACCCAAAGGTTGAGCGCGGCGATTTGGTCGCTGGCTTGGTTTTGGCTCACATTGACTTCAATGATCGAAGCCCCCTGAAAATCCAGCGCTTCATTATAACTATCTTGAAAATCGGCTAAATTATCCACTTGATTATAGGGCAAATTAAACATGGCTGCGGCGTAGCCAAATTCTAAGCCGTGGCTGAGTCGATAATAATCACTGCGGATTTGTTCATTGGGAACCGGCAATAAGTTAAAAATATTGCCGCCATCGTTATTGAGGATCACGATCACCAGCGGGCTGGTTAAGCCTTTGGCGATGGCCAGCGAGTTGAGATCGTGCAGTTGTGATAAATCACCGATGATCAAACTGGTGGGCTTGCCTTCGTGGGCCGCAATGCCGCAAGCGGTGGCGAGCAAGCCGTCAATACCAGAGGCGCCACGATTGGTATAAGTGGTCGCTGTGCAGCAACTGACAGGGGCATACATGTCGTACAAGCGTACAGGCAGGCTGTTGCCGATAAAAAGCTGCTGTTCTAAGGGGCGAGTGTTGGCGATGGCGCGTATCACCTGCGCTTCACCAAATTCCCCTTGGTCGATATTACGCACAAATAAGTTATGCAATTCATCGTTATAGGTGATTAAGGTATTCGCCCAGTTCGCCGAGGATGAACGATACCAGTTCAAGGCCGCAAACTGCTCTGCATTGGCATGCCAAATGTGCTTCGCATTGTGGCTCGGATCTAGCCTGTCTTGCTCGGGTAACACTTGCCAGTAGCTGTGCCAATTTTGTTCGGCAAGATAACCGATCACCCGTTTTGACAATAAACGCCCGCCGAATACGAGTACACGATCCGCTTCTTGTAATAGATTGCGCGCCTTTGGATGTTGTAGCAGTTGGTCGATATTGCCTATTGCCGCGGGATGTTGGCGCAGTTGCGACTGGGCATCGGTAAGCAAAGGCCAGCCAATTTTTTGCGATAACGCGATAAGCTGCTGTGGATCTTGCTCGGGCGTGAGTGTACCGACAACGATCACGCCTTTACCGTGGACGAACCGCATGATGGCATCGTCACTTGGGCTGCTTAGTTGCTTGCTCTTGCCGTATTGGGTATACGGGCGAGCGAGCTGCAGCCAAGTTTGCAGTGGTTTGAGGTAAGGCGATTCGGCATCGAGAATCACGCCACTGAGTTCACTCGGGTACAAGGGCTCGCGATACATGCAGTTGATGTGCACCGGATGAGTTTGATTCGCCACCGCTTCATCCACTGTGGTGAGCAAGGCCTGCGGTGCGATATGCGTATCTGGCGTTGGCAAATTCACTTGGGTAGCGTAATTCGCAAAAATCCCCGGTTGGACTATGGCTTGATTGGCGCCGCAGCCGAGTAATTCGGGTGGACGATCGCCGCTTAAGACGATCAAAGGCACGTGGGTTAGCCAAGCTTCAACAATCGCAGGATACAAGTTAGCGACTGCGGTGCCCGAGGTGGTAATGATAGCGACCGGTGCGCGGCTGGCTTTTGCCAGACCTAAGGCCATAAAGCCGAGTCCACGTTCGTCGAAATGCAGGTGACGCTGGAGTTTAGTTTGCTGGGCGGCGGCGAGGGTTAACGGCGTCGAGCGCGAGCCCGGTGCCATACACACATGTTGCACGCCAAGACGTGCTAACTCCTCAAGAATAAGGGCGCCCCAAATAAGATTAAGAGTGGCTGTATTTTCGGTCCGCATAGCTGAATCTATTAGGATAAAGATGGGCTTAGTGTAACGTGTTTATGCCCCAAGATGTATGCTTGGCTTAACAATTCTCGGCGGGTTTGTATGGGGGCTGAGGTGGAGCCTAAGCTAAGGCAAGGGATGCCTATCACCTCTGTACAGTGGCTAGTCTATGGGTTGTGCAAGCTGCTTTGGGCTAAATAATATGGTCAACAATCTTTTTAATCTGTCCACTTAGCCACACTAAATCATCATTCACTTTGTTTGGTTGATTTTTTTGCACTAAGAAAATGGTTGGCGCTTCGGCGTGAGCATATAAACGTTCGGCTTCGAGTTGCGACAGCTGGCATGTGTGCAGCTCAGCCACATCACTTACCATCTCGTAAACCACGCGGTAGGGCAATAACGACAGTGCCTGACTTTCACCTAGGTATTCAAACAAACTTGAAATACTGGTAATGGTAATTTCAGTATTGAGTTTAATGTTGCTCTTCAGACAAAACTCTTGGTAAGGACTGAGCTTAGAACTGGGATTACCGAGGTCGGTATTCACATAGGGATATTCTGCAATCGTCTCTAAAGTGATTTCCCGTTTGAAAATAGGATGATAACGGCTCGCAAGAAGGTAAACCTTATCCATGCTTTGCAGAGTGGTCGTCAGGAGTTTATCGCCAAAGGCGGCCACATCAGCCGTGCTTTTATTGCAGCAAATGCCCAGCGTAGTATCACCGTTAATAATGTCTTGGGTAGTATGCATAGACCAAGGGGTGATATTAATGTGCATCAGCTTCTGTTCATCTTTAATGGCCTGCATTAACGCTTTCGGAAAAGCGTAAGCAATCAAGCCGGGAGCAGCAATCTCGATATGCGTTTTCACTAAGTTAGCATTTGCGGCTCTTGCCTTATGAAACTTATCAGTACATTCAATGGCTTCTTTCGCGATTGGATATAAATGGGTCGCAAACTCATTGGGGAATAGTCCGTATTTACGACGAATGAAAAGTTCATCACCAAAAATTTCCCGTAGATTTTTAAGGCTACGACTTATTTTAGGAGCCGGAATATCAAGAGCTTTAGAGACATAAGTTGCAGACTTGTTCTCATATAATGAAACGAGTATTTTCAAACTCAGAATATCCAGACCATCCATGTTACTAATATGCATTTTTTATATCCCTTTTATTGAGCAAATACTTTAAAGAACGATTAATTATGGCGTCATTAAATAAATTTAATGTGAAACATATCTCAACTTCAAAACTATAATATCGCAGTCTGCTAGTGTCGTTTTTAGATTTAATGTTTTTTATATTTCAAAATGTGATAAAGATAAATTTGGAATTTTAAAAGGTGAAGTTCATATAATTGAATTTCACATTGGCGATTATCAATTATCAATTATCAATTATCAATTATCAATTATCAATTATCAATTATCAATTATCAATTATCAATTATCAATTATCAATTATCTATTTTTATATTCAAGATTTGCGCTAAATGGTAATGAGATCGAATTCTTAACTTGTTGTTTATTATTAAATTGCCATTGTTAAATGTGATCGTGTTCAAAAAAAATAAAACGCTTCACGTTAATACTAAAGTTGCTTTAAAAGAGATAACAAAAAATAAATAGGTTATTGGAGGCGTTATGAATACTTCAGTCATTCTCAGCTATGCGTTTATGTATTTCGTGCTGTTTGTAGCAGTGCCATTTGTTTTTGTCATGTTCGTCATGACCTGCATTAAGTTTTTTAAAGCAGGCCCCGATGAGGCAGAACATCATGAAATGAAACTTAAACCAGTACTGTTCGATAAACAAAGTTTTAACTTTTTTAAATCGTTAAAAACCGTAGTGGAAGGCAAATACGATGTTTGTTGTAATGTCCCGCTAGACACCGTATTTGAAATGGACCAGCATGACGCTGATTTAAATCACGAGTGCCGACTAGACTATGTGTTAATAGATCATGACTCATCTGAAGTGAAAATGGTGATCAGTGATTTTGGCAAAGAACACAACTCGCCAATGAAAAAGCTGTTTAGTAAGTTCAATATCAACTTTATTGAAATGAACCAACATAAACAGTGGGATACACAGAGTCTAAAGCAAGCGTTAGCCGTCTGATCCGACCGTCGGGTTCGGAGTTATCCGAACCCTGACACTCCTCTTCTCCCTTCCCAAAATAAATGTGAGGACTCCCTATGTCCAAAAGACAATGGCTGTGGTCGATTCGCTTGGGTGCAATTGCATTGCTTTTAAGCTTTGGTGCGACAAGTGCCGAGTCGGCCCTTCAAATTAACAGTGACACGACTTGTATGAAGTGCCACAAACGTAACGGTCAAATGTTAGGGCATCACGGCCAAGATGCGATGAAAATGACCTGTTCAACCTGTCATGGCGAAAAAGGCGACCACCCTAAAAAGCCGAATGATATCGTGGTGTTTGGTATGAAAGATGGCTCGGAGCTTGATACTCAGCTCGCCGTTTGTCACAAGTGCCATACACAGCGAAAACTGGGCGAAACCGAATGGACGCATAATGTGCACGCACAAAAAGTGCCCTGTGCCGCCTGTCATAAATTACATAGCCCAACCGAACCTATGGCGGATATGACGCCAAAAGTTCGCAGTGAGCTGTGCCGCAATTGCCATAGTGGCCAGTAGGGGTAGGTTATGGAAAATTCAAAAAGAAGATTTCTAAAAGGCACATGTGCCTTATTTGCTGGCGCTACGGGCGCATCACTGCTCGCCACAGTGAATGCCTCTGAAGGTGCTAAAGCAGAGTCAGATATTAAATATGCGATGATTCATGATGAAACTAAGTGTATTGGTTGCCGCGCATGTGAAGTGGCATGTCGTGAAACCAATCAAGTGCCAGAAGGGGTTTCTCGGGTCAGGATTGAACAAACTGGACCGTTCGGTGAGTATCCGAATGAGTATTATCACTTTAGCCGTATCTCTTGCCAGCATTGTGAAGATGCACCTTGTGTCAACGTCTGCCCAACGGGCGCTGCCTTTATTGATAAAGAAACCGGCATAGTGTCAGTCAATGCGTGGAAATGTGTCGGCTGCCAATATTGTATTGCGGCTTGCCCTTACAAAATTCGCTTTATTAACCCAGTCACCCACGCGGCGGATAAGTGTGATTTCTGCCGTGAGACGAATCTCGCGCAAGGAAAACAGCCTGCCTGCGTTGAGGCGTGTCCGACTAAGGCGTTAGTGTTCGGTAATTTAAAAGATCCGACTTCTGAGTTAGTACAAGTGCTGCGTGCTAATCCAACTCAACGCGCGAAAGTCGCCCTCGGAACGCGACCTAAGTTGTTCCGTATCCTGGCGAAATCTGGGGAGGTGATACTATGAGTGCCCTACATTTTGATACCTTAGTCTGGCATTGGCCGATTGCGATCTACCTGTTTTTGGCGGGTGTATCAGCAGGGGCTATGTTCTTCGCCGTACTGTTGAAACATTTTGTTTTGAAGCAAAACGCCTATCAGTCTGGCTTTGTGCGAGCAGCCTGTATTGTCGCCCCAGTGGCCGTGATGGCGGGCTTAGGCATATTGGTCGCCGACTTAACTAAACCCCTCGATTTCTGGAAGATTTTGGTGTTTTACAATCCTAAATCTGTGATGTCGATGGGCGTACTGATTCTGCTGATTTACCAAGTGTTTATGTTTATGTGGATTGGGTTAACCTTCCGCAAACCTGTCGATGCTTGGTGTGAATCGCGTTTCCCTATCGTCCTTAAACTGACGGCATTGCTAGCTCGGTTTGAAGCGACGATTACGGGGTTACTGGTGATTCTATCCTTAGCATTGGGCGCGTATACCGGCTTCTTGTTATCGGCATTACCTGGTTATCCCATGCTGAAAAATCCTGTGCTGCCTTTACTGTTCTTGGCATCAGGGCTGTCTTCCGGTGCGGCATCTTCTTTACTCGGTGGCGTGTTGATGAATGGCAAGCCTAATGACAAAGAGGTGCACTTTATCCACAAGGTGGAAATCCCGCTGATCTTAGTTGAGATAGTGCTGCTGTTTACCTTCTTCGTTGGCTTATTGCTCACCGGAGGACAGAGTAAAATTGCCGCCTTTAATGCCTTAGGTTATGGCTTCTGGGGCTGGATTTTCTGGGTGGGGATTATCGGACTCGGTTTATCAGGCCCGTTAGCGATGAACCTGTTTATGACCACGACGTCGAAACGCAAATGGGCTTATGTAGCAGGGACAGCTTGCTTGAGCTTAATCGGGGTGTTGTTGCTGCGTAACTTCATACTGTACACAGGACAAATGACGATCGCTTAAGGTGCGAACACTTCATTCAAGACGAACAAGATGATTAGAATCAAGGAAATCGACGGATCGCGGAAACAATGTCAAAGGAAAACATTGTAGATGAGGCCCTTGCGGCGCTGGCTGAGCTCTCAAGGGGTAAGTCTAGTCGCGGTTGGTTGTGTAACAGGGAGGTCGCTGGGCAAGGATGCCATATTTTACACTTCAATATTTTGCCCTGCCTCCAAATGGGCCTCGCCACCTCTATTCCTTAGGGTGGCGTTTCTTGCTTTAGGGCCACTCGATTTAAGTTACTCGCCTAAATTATTAATCCACTCACTCATCACTACATGGGTTTTGATCTTGATGATATCAGTGTGAGTGTCGATATATTCACGGATCTCATGCAGGCGGCGCATTGAGGGTGCATGCACGTACACGAGTAAATCCATATCACCGGAAATACCACGGCAGGTAATCACTTCGGGGATCGCTTGGAATACGTGTACTACGTCGGCGCAACGTGGACATTGATGCTGGATTTCGAAGTAAGCCGACACCCCTTCTTTTTGCGACTCACTCAAGAGCACTTGATAGCCACGGATCACCCCAGTCTGTTCGAGTTTTTTAATCCGCTCGGCTACCGCGCTGCGGGAAAGGTTCACTTGTTCGGCAATATTCGACACGCTCTGGCGTGCATCCTGACGCAAACTATGAATGATGGCGGTATCGAATTTATCCAAGGGTGACTCCAGTGAAAATGGCTATATTGGATCTGTGTGCAATTTTGCCATTGGTTTGAATGGCAACAGAATTTACTGAGTATTTGAGCTTATAATTTCACCACACCTTAAGCTGGCCGTCATTTTGATGGAAATAACGCTATTTGCCGTGATTTTGCCGGTATTGGACGTGGAGAACACTGAAATTAACGGCAGATTGTGGGGCAAAATCTCACTATACTGACAGCTCAAATACCACAGAATATTAACAGATGAATTCAAATAGCGGAACTATAGGTCGTTGGCAAGGTGCGGGTCTGATGGCGACCACTTTGCTCGGTACTGGGGTGTTTATTTTGCCTCAGATGACAATTGAAAAAGCGCAATCTGGCGCGCTAGTCGCATGGATATTGCTCACCTTAGCCATTATTCCTGTGGCGCTGGTCTTTGGTCGTTTAGCGAGTGTATTTCCCCATGCCGCTGGCCCCGCTTACTTTGTCGAAAAAGCCTTTGGTCGCACCGCTGGTCGAACAATTGGACTGATCTTTTTACTGGTTGTGCCCATGGGCGCCCCCGCCGCGATTTTGATGACCTTTCAGTTTGTGAATGCCTTAATGCCAATATCGGGTTGGTCCAAGGTCGGTGTTGAAGTATTAGTGATTTTTGGCCTGTTCCTGATTAATTTAAGGGGCATTCAAGTGTCGGCCAAGCTGCAATTTGGCTTAACGCTGTGCATAGTGGGCGTCGTGGTCCTCTTATTTGGCGCAAGCAGTTTTCAGCCTGGTCATCTGACAACACTCGCCAGCCATGGTATGCTTGAAATGCCGACTGTGATGATTGCCGCTGGCATCGCCTTTTGGAGTTTCTTGGGTATAGAAGCGATGACCCATCTGGCTGATGATTTTCGCCGTCCGCAGCAGGATATGATCCCCGCTATGATGATGGGCACTGTGCTGGTGGGCGTCATTTATGTGGCTTGTACACTATTACTACTGTTAGTGCCGACGGATAAAAGCGTCGCTATGATCGGCGTGTTTGATCAGTTGCTCGGTGGTTACGGCGCGCAAGTGATTGGCGTGTTGGGGATTGCAAGTGGATTGGCAACCGTGAACGTGTATTCGGCCAGTGCGGCACGTTTAGTGTGGAGTTTTAGTTGTGAAGGCATTTTGCCGCGTTTCTTTGCGGTGAAGAATGCCCACGGCGTACCTATTCGCGCACTGGCTGCACTGTTATCTGTGATGGCGAGCGTGATAGTGCTGACTTATCTTACTGGACAAGAGTTAGAACACCTTATTGCATGGAGCAACGGCGTATTTGTGGTGATCTATTTGATGGCTATGTTAGCGGCCGCTAAGTTATTACCGCGCCATAATTGGCCACTAGTAGCGCTGGGTTGTGCGTTTTGCTTGGCATTAGGTTTTGCCCTAGGTGCGAGCATGTCCTATGTGTTGGTGTTGATATTAGTGGTGGCGCCATTTCTGTGGTGGCAAAAGACCCACATCAGCCGCAAACAAGGTTTAGCGATTCCTGAGTAATCCTGAAAAAGTTCAATCAAAAAGCCCTGAACTCTTTTAATTCGAAAGAGATTGCAGGGCTTTTTTGTGCGTTTTGATTCGTCTGCGGATTAAATCTTTTGATCTAATTTAAAGTCTAACTGCACTTGCTGATTGAGTTGCGCAACGGCTTTGCCTGCATCAAATTTCGGTTTGTACTTCCAATTCTGCACCGCTGATAACGCCGCCTTATCGAAAACGCGCTTAGGGTTTGCGTCCAATACCCGCACATTATTCACAGTGCCGTCAGCCGTAATATCAAACCCCACAACCACATAACCTTCTTTACCACTTTGCGCCGCATCTATGGGATAACGAGGTGACACTTGCACGACTGGCAGGGCTTCGGCTGTCATCGCAGATTGTGTATGGAGGGTGGTTTGCGTTGGCATTTCGGGTATGAATGTCTCAGGGGTAAAAGTTAACGACTCGCTGGTTTCACCGGGGACACTCACACGCTCCCGCGCAGGAATGGGCTTTGGTGGTTCGGGCTTAGTTTTTTCTTTTGGCGGTATCGGCGTGCGTTCTGCCATCAGTATATTGATTTGCGGCGCATCCGAGGCTTGTCCTGTGACAGGTTGTGGATTGTTGATGAGCTGCGCCATAAAGACGAACAGCCCTAAGGTGATTAAAGCGCTAGCTAAGATAAGACCTGTGCGGCTAACGAGTGCGTTTTGGCTCATATTGCTTCCTTACAGTGAGTTAATGGCCTTTTATCAATATCACTCTTTACTGAATTTTTGAAATATTTATTTACAATTTAACTAAGATTGCGCCTTTAGCGTTTAAGGGTTCAACTCCGCTTTCGCTTAACGTCAGCCTGCGTAGCGCTTTGTCGATCTCGGAGCAGGATAGAATCGAGTGTGATTAAATTAAGTTAAATCGAGAGGTAAACCTTAAGTCTGATGACCGCCATGCTTTGTTGCCGAAGGACCGCACATTACTGATATTTAATGTATCTCGGTGAGCGAGGCGATAACTTGTGTTCTATATTTTGATCATTCATATAGAAGGAGCATAAAAATGGATTCAGCTGCGTTACTCAATCGAGTGGATGAATTACCCAGGTTACCCAAGGCGATCAGTGAGCTATTAGACGCAGTCAATGACGACAATGCGACAGTAAAAAGTATTGCCACTAAGGTTGCACACGATCCCTTAATCAGCGCTAGAGTATTACGCCTTGCCAACTGTGCCCACTACGGACGCAGTCGAGAGGTGGGCACGATCGACGAAGCCGTGGTGCGTCTTGGGATGCAAACCCTGCGTACCTTAGTGCTTGCATCGGCTGTAATTGGCGCGGTTCCTAAGTGTGAAGGAATCGACTTAGCCCAATTTTGGGGACAAACCTTTGAGATTGCCCTTTATAGCCAAGAAATGGCGAAGCGTTGTGGTGCTATGCCTGAAGAAGCATTTACCTGCGGTATCTTGCATCGAATTGGCGACTTACTCATTGCGGCCGTGTCACCTGAAGATGCGGCGAAAATAGCTGAAGCTGTGGCTCAGGGCAAAGATAAGCATGAGTTTGAACGTGAGTTGCTTGGATATGACTCACCCGATATTGGCGCACTGCTGGCTAAAAATTGGAAATTCACCACAGCGCTGGTAGAAGGTATTTTATATCAAGATCACCCTAAGGATTCGGACCCATTTTCAAAACTTGCCGCATTATTATGCCTATCTTACAAAGTGTTGGATGAGTGGGACACGATCGAGGATGATGAGAAAACCAGTTGGTTATCTCAGTTAGCCACCAAGAAAGGATTAAGGATGGAGATGGGTGGGTTGCGGACTAAGTTGACTGAGTTACGCGGTTCAGGGTTCGAAATCGGTAGAGCCTTAGCTTAGGGTTTAAGTGAGTTGGGTTTAAGTCAATCGCGCGGCAGGACAAATCATTTTTAGTCAAAGGCGATATCAATAGAGTCTTGAGACTACAGCGTGAATGTGAAACGAGATAGCGTTTTGCATTCACGCTTTTTTATGCGACGGATTAATCGATTGGTACTTTGATTTAACCGTGGAATTACTGAGGCGCTTGATCAGTATGTCGATTGGCGGCGATGGCAAGATTGCGCATTTGAATTAACTCGCTGTGTTTGAGGTACAGCAAATCAGCGGTACGGCGAATGATTTGGTCTTCATATTGGGATAACTGCCCATCGGCATAGGCCAGTTGCCACATGGCGAGCAATAATTGCTGCTTTTGCGCTAGGCTAAATTCGGCGTTAATGGCTGAGGTAAATTCAAACAGTGAGGTCGCGCTACCTTGCACACTTTTAGCCTCAGTAATCAGTGTTTTAGCGTCAGCTTCTGACATTGATAGCGTTTCTGTCAGCAGCTTAGGCAATAAGGCTTCTTCCTCAGCCGTTAAGGTATCATCGGCAAACACCACTTCAAGTAACATGCTCGCTGCGGCGAGTTTAAGTTGATGCGCCTTGTCTTCAGGTGAGACTGCTTGCGTATGTGCTTCAAAGAATCGTCTTAACTTCGCAATCATATTTGGCGGTTCTCATGTTGGGGGCAATATAAGGTAGAGTCGATTGAGGGGCGAAAGTTCACCCTAAGCACTGAGTTGCTTAGGGTGAGATAAAACGGGATTACAGTAGCGAGTTCAGACCTTTCATCAGTAAGTCAGAGGTGCCTTCAGTGCCATTGGTTTCTAAGTAAGACTTAGCAATGTTGATCATTGGCATCGCCAGATCTTTAGAAATACCCAATTTTTCAAAGGCGTCTAACACCATAGCACTGCCTTGCAGTGATGAGCCTAAATTACCCGCCTTGGATAACAAGCCAGAAACGCCTGATGTTGAGTCCAATTTAGGTGCTGCCGCTAACAAGCTATCGGCATTAGGAATGCTGGCAGCCAGTTTTGAATAGTCGGTTGTCCCTAGGCTTGATTGCGCTAAGCCTAATAAACTGCCTAAGCCACCTTCGGCTTGAGTTTGGTTTAAACCTAATTGTGACATGACGCTGCCAACCAAATCATTTGACTGAGTTGCTGTCGCCGTCGTGGCCGCTTTTTCAGTTTTGGCTTGAGTTCCGGCCAAGTTATCTAACCATCCTGCACTGGCTGGCGCCGCTAAAATACAAGTGCCGAGGAAGATAGAGAGGGTAAGAGTGTGTTTCATATGGAAGCGTCCTTTGATGGTTTGCGCATGTGTTCGCGGGACAGTTTAGCGGGTTTGTAACTTTTGTTGCAGTAGTTTTCTGTGATTTACGATTCACACTGGTGATTTCTGCTGTGCATTGCTACGGGATTTTCGGTATCCTTAGCGCAATTCTAAGTGTTAATTCATTTCAATTATTTGGAAAGTCGCATGTCACTGTCCGCAATTTTGTCAGAAGCCTATAACTTCTTCCGTAATCATCTGGCGCAACTCGCTATGCTGACGATTCCATTACTTTTGATCCAAGTGGGGATCCAGTTGTGGCTTGGCGTAGAGATGAGTAAAGTCGATCTTGAAAATCCACAGTTTGGCGCACCACACATGGTCGCCATGATGCTGTTACTGCTCACCTTTTCGGTCTTAATCGCCGCCCTGACACTGTTTTTAGAACTGCGCTCGCAGGGACAGAGTCCTTCTGCGGGCATGGTGCTGAAGGCAAGTCTACCTTTTGTTCCACCACTATTATTAGCTGGGGTGTTTTCTGGTTTAGCGATTTTAGCGCCAGTGATGCTGTTTGCCGCCTTCGGTCCTGTGTGGCTGGTGGGGTTGGTTATTAGCTTCTATCTCTTCGCCCGTTTGGCCTATGTAAACTTTATGGTCGTGGTTGAGCGTTTAACACCGCTGGAAGCCATCAAGGGCAGTTTTAGCTTTAGTGGTCCTATCGTGCTGAAAACTATTGCACTATTAATGCTCTATCTGCCACTTTCAGTGGTGGGTAATTTGCTGTCAAGTGCTGCCGCTATGGGCGGATTACCGCTGCAAATGCTATCGGATACCTTTATGTCTTTCATTGGTTTATTCGTTAACGTGGCTTTGTTCCGCTTATATATGGTGTCGAAAAAACCAAGCGTCGAGTAATGTAAACTCAATTCAGCCTGCAGGGAATCACTCATGGGGACGAAAACGGTCATTAAGGATAGTGAGTTTATCCAAGATTTTTCGGCTTCCTTGAGTGATGATTACCTCAAGGCAAAAAGCTATGTGCAGGATGTGCCGACTCAGTCGCTACTGCACATTCGCAGCTTTACCCACAAGCTTACTGAGTTACTGGGGCAAGATAAGCAAATCGCGTTCTCGAGTCCGAATCTATACGATAGGATCGAGCAACTAAATCAGCAGCGTGTTATTGATGTTAAGACGACCCGAGCCCTGCATCGATTGCGGGCTGACGGTAACCGCGGCGCTCATCCTGAAAAATATCACCTGACCCAAGCGCAATTGCTCGCGCTGGCGCAAAAATCTATTAAAGATGTTTTGGCGCTAGTCGAACACTTGTATCCCAAGGTTAAAGGCCAAGTAGCACCTGATTATCGTTATGAAGCATCTGATACTCTGACGGCGAAGGATTTATGCTACCGCGCTGTGATGGAAGATGACGCCGAAGCCCAGTATCTAGTGGGAATATCCTTTAAGACCAAGGCTCTGATACTGAAAGAGCAAGAGCAGCAACAAGATCAAGAGTTTGTCACTTCAGCTGAAGCTACTGCTAATCCAGAACCTTCTGGCGTCTTACCTCTTACTTCCCACATCAGCGCCGCTGACAGTTTTGCCCGTGCCGCCTATTGGTTTGCCCTTGCGGCGCCTAAGCATATGGAAGCCTTACATGAGCACGGTGTGGCCTTGATCCACGGTTATCAAGGTGTGCCAGAGGTGGCGAAAGGTGAGCAACTTATTGCGACGGCGGCCGAGGCTGGGGTAGTCAATGCGATGGCGTTATTGGGATATTTTTATCTTGTCGGCAGTGAGTCGTTTCGACCCGATAGTCAGTTGGCACTGAAATACTTACAACGCGCCGCAGAGGGTGAGCAAACCGAAGCAATGGCAAATTTAGGTGTGCTATATTATCAGCAAAAAAATCTCGCCCAAGCCTATCATTTTATAAGCAAAGCCGCACAAGCGGGTTATCCCCATGCCCAGTATCATTTGGCATTAATGCTCGCCAATGGTGACGGTTGTACTCGAGATATGATTGCCAGCGAGTATTGGATGGCTGAAGCTGCCGAGCAAGGACAACTCGATGCCATGCTGACGCGGGCACAGCATATGCTTAATGATGATAATGCCTTTGGTAGTGACTTGACTCAGGCTGAGGAGTATCTGCGCCAAGTGATTAAATATGGCCACAGTGTGCCCGCGATGATCGAGCTGAGTGTGGCACTGGCCGACGGTATCTTAGGGCGAGTTGATGTTGTGGGAGCCGCCGCTTTGCTGAAGCTGGCGCGACAAAATGCCAATAAAAAAGAGGCCGAAATTATCGAGCCTCTTTGGCGTTCTCTTGCATTACAGATTGAAAATGTACTTAAAGTAACTCAAGATCCCGCAGAAATTCATAGCCTTAATCGCGCACAGGCATTACTCGTCATTTGAGTCGAATAACGACACTTCACTCCTCGTTTCGCGATCACTAGCTTGCCAGAGCGAACAAAATTTAGTCTCTAAACGTCAACACGCCCTAGTGTTCATCCTCTTTATGCTCAAAAGTTCGCCCTTGATAGCGCGTTGCATTCGTTTCCCTAACAATTGTTTCTGAACCATAAACCTGGCTCTGTGGCTCATCTGCAACATGGGCGTGTTGCTTGGTGTTTGCCTGTGCCTGATTAAATTTAGCCAACTGACGTGCCATGTAAAAACGGCTAAACAGGACTAAACAACCGAGCGCAATGGCGCCAAATAAAAGCACGAAGGGCAATAAAAATAGCGATAAACAGATAAGGCTAACGCTAATTGCCATGGCTAACCAAGCCCGTGGGCCAGAAATTCGGGTCTGCAGCGGGCTCTGTTGGAACTGTTGATAAATCATAAGAACTCCTCGATAGGCAGTGGACATTTAGTGTGCAATAGCGAGTGCGTCTAGGTCACGTTAATCTTGATTAATTTACTTTATTTTACCTCTGAGACCATTTGGCTGTTACGTATCATCTTGATATGTGATCTCGTAGTCGCCTATGTTGTGCCTCGAATAACAGTTGGTTAATTATATGTTTTTGCTCGAATCTTTTTGATGTAAATCTGAGCAATTTCTTTGCGAACTGTACAGAGTATGAGAAAATTAAGTTCAGATTAAGCTGCAGTTTTAACTCAGTTTGCCGCTTTATTAAATTAGTTTTAAATGTTCGTTCAACTCGCTCAGACACCCTCTTGTTTCACTGCTTTGTTAATAAATTAGACGCCAACATGAACTCATATTCGCTCAAGCAAAAAATTCTGTTCTCCGTCGTGGTAGCCCTTTCACTCGTGATTGGTTTGTTGTCATGGCAAAGTTATTCCAGCCAAAAGTCTCAGCTGTTAAAAAACAGCCTAGAACAAGTGCAGCGCTTAGGTGAGCAGCAGGCTGAGCGTATTCAAGAATGGTTGGCTGGCCGCCAAGATATTATGGGAGCACTGGCGAGCAAAGTTGAGGGTGATAGCCTAAATACGTTACAACAAGCACAAGCGTCTGGCCGTTTCCAGTTGACCTATTTTGGGAGCCAAGCGGGGCAAATGCTGGATTCTGATCCGAGTGTAGATCGTACTGGTTATGATCCTCGTAGCCGTCCTTGGTATCAACAAGCCATCAGTGCACGCGGTCCTATCTTGACTAAGCCTTACGTGGATGTGGCTTATAACATTCTGGTTGTGACTATGGCGCAGCCTACCGCACAAGGAGTTGTGGGTGGTGACTTATCTATCGCGAGCCTAGTTGACGGTGTTAATCGGATGAAGTTACCGGCCAACGGTTATGCCATCATGATGCACAAAGACGGCACGGTTATCGCTTATAAAGATCAAGCTAAGACGATGAAACCTATAGGTGAAATCGACAACGATCTTAATCGCAACTTGCCAGAACAGAGCCGTGCAGCGGGTACTCTGCTGCCTATGTATTTTGAAAATGAAGGACGCGATAAGTTAGTTTGGAGCGTTGATATTCCCAATACAGATTGGGAATTAGTGTTAGTGCTTGATAAGGAAACGCTAGAAGCGCCACTGTCGAGCCTGTTACTCACCCAACTGGGTTTATCGGCACTCGTACTGCTGTTGAGTGTGTTAGCGATTTCTTGGTTAGTTGGCATGTTACTGGGTCCATTGAGCCGAGTATCGCAGGCACTGGCGCGTATCGCCGATGGTAACGGTGATTTAACTCAGCGTATTTCAGTCGACACTCAAGATGAAGTGGGTGTACTTGCCGATAGCTTTAACCGTTTTGTGGGTAGTCAACATCAGTTGATCAGCCATATTCGCCAGTTAGCGAATGAGTTAGATGCCGATGCTGAACGTAGTCTGGCCACCACACAAACCTCGGTGACTGAACTACAACGTCAGCAGCAAGAAGTGGCTATGGTCGCGACCGCAGTAACAGAAATGGCGAGTGCCACCAATGAGATTGCGGCCAATGCTGAAAACACGGCAACGGCGGCTCAACAATCTGCCGCGAGCAGTTTACAGGGTAAAGAGTTAGTCAATAAAACCCGTAACTCGATTAATTCGCTGGCCGATGAAGTGACTCAAGCGACCGATGTCATTGCTGATTTGAGCCGTCATGCTCAATCTATTTCGAGCATTCTAGCGACGATTCAAGGGATTGCAGAACAAACCAACTTGTTGGCGCTTAACGCTGCCATTGAAGCGGCGCGTGCTGGTGAGCAGGGCCGTGGTTTTGCCGTGGTCGCGGATGAAGTGCGCGTGTTATCGCGCCGTACTCAAGATTCGACTCAAGAAGTGCATACCACGATTGAAACACTGCAACGCACAACCGCCAGAGCCGTCAGCTTGATGGAAAGCAGCCAAGCATTAGCGGGTCACAGTGTTGAAGATGCGAATGCGGCGGCGAAAGCCCTTGAAGAAATTACTCAAGCGGTCAACGTGATTTCAGATATGGCAGGCCAAATTGCTACCGCAGCGGAAGAGCAGACTCAAGTGACGGGTGAAATCACCCAAAATACTGTTGCGATTAAAGATGTGACCGATGAGATCACCGCATCGGCCATGGCTGATTTGGCACAGGCGCGTGGGTTGAAAGCCCGTGCTAATGATCTTAATGCACAAGTCGCGACCTTTATTCTGTAGCCACTATTTGTAGCGCTTCACTTTGATAAGAGCCCTATAACGCCTTTGCTTTATCGGGCTTTTTTATTGATAGTGATTTGGTATTAAAGCATTTCTGCGGGAGTAAATAACTTAGCCACACTCTGACAAATCGTTTCTCTAATCCATTTATGCCCTTGATCTTCATCATTTCTTTGATGCCATAACAATACATAGGCCATGGGCATAAATTCGAAGGGTAAGGGCAGTAGCTTAAGCGGATAGAGCTGGCAGGCGTGCCGTGCAAAGCTCGAGGGCAGAGTGAAGATTAAATCGCTGTGGGCGCATACACTGGCGGCACCATAAAAATCGGGTACTGTCGTACTGATCCGGCGTCGATGGCCGAGATCGGCAAGAAAGTAATCCAGTGCCCACCAATCGCTGCCTTCACAGCGAACCTGCACATGGGCCATGTCGAGGTAGAGTGGGAGATTCCATTGGTCTGAAGTGATCGCCGCCATCAGCGGGTGGTCTTCACGGACTAAACACACTTGTTGATCGGTAAACAGTGTTTGATAGGCAATCCCTTCGGGCAGGCGATCCACCTGAAAATCGGACAATGGATGCAAGTCCCGCCCTGAAATACCAAAGTCAATTTGCCCTTGTTGTAAATCCTGCATCGATTTTTCGGTCCAGACATAGGAGTCAAGTTTGACGTTGGGCGCCGTGGTTAGCATAGGGCCAATAAAATACGGGATTAAGGTTTCATAGGCGCTTTCCACCATGGCAAAGGAGAATTGTCGATTGCTACTGGCGGGATTGAAGGTCGGAGGCTGGGTGAGTTGATATAAGTCTTGCAAAATATTCGGCAGTTTTTGCCCAAGAATTAGGGCGTGCGCCGTCGGTTTTAAGCCGTGGGCCGTGCGCTGAAATAGGGGATCATCTAAGGTTTCTCTGAGCCGATTTAAGCTCTTACTGAGGGCTGACTGGCTTATATGTAATCGGCTTGCGGCGCGAGTCACGCTTTGCTCTTCTAGTAGAACTTTAAGTATGACCAGCAAGTTAAGATCGATTCTGGCTAAGTTGTCGATATTCACAGATATTCCTCAGAGGAAATTTACTTTGGAAATTATACCATTTCTGTTCATACCTTGAGTTAATTAAAATAGCGCCCACTGAAATACCTTTTCCTGATCAACTGAGATTATTTATGCGGCGCAATCTATTACCTATCCTGATGTCTATGGTGCTTCTCAGCCCATTGGCAATCGATATTTACTTACCTTCAATGCCAACTATGGCGGCAGAATTCGCCGTATCTGCCAGTGATGTGCAATCTACGATCGTATTATTTTTATTCGCCATGGGCTTAGGCCAAGTGTTGATCGGGCCATTAGCCGACCGTTATGGCCGCCGTCCTGTGGCAATCTTTGGGGTCTTACTCTACGGTGCGAGCAGCCTATTAGCCGCTGCGGCTATCGAGTTCCATTGGTTACAGATTGCCCGTTTGCTGCAAGGTTTAGCCGCCTGTTCGACTTCTATCGTGGTGTTTAGCGCGGTGCGTGACTGCTACGATCAAAAAGAAGGCGCTAAGATTTACAGTTACTTAAATGGTGCCATTTGCGTTATTCCTGCATTAGCGCCGACATTAGGTGGTTTATTGGCAATGCAATTTGGTTGGCGTTCAACCTTCGTTTTCATGACGTTATATGCCATGTTGATGTTGCTCGTTGTCGGTTATCGCTTACCTGAGACTCGACCTGCTAATACGGTTACCACTGGCCCACTTTACCGTTGGGGTCGATACAAACCTGTACTGGGTAACACTCACTTCTTGTTTTATGCCTTTGCTTGTATGTCGGCGATGGCGGCGATTTTATGTTACGTGTCGTATGCGCCTGTGTGGCTGATTGGGCATTTAGGGCTTTCTGAGCTCATGTTTAGTGGTCTATTCGGTTTCAATGCAGTGTTTAATATCGTGGCCTGTTTTACGGCGCCGCTGGTCATTCGCAAACTCGGTAATCGTCCGACAACTATTTTGGCGCTGTCCATACTCGTTCTGTCTGCCGCGATCACTGTGGCGGGTCAGCAATTCGGTCCGAGCACTGGGATGATGGCAGCGTTTGCCTTTATGTTGCCCATGTTGATGTTAGGCGTGGGATTTTCCTTCTTACTTGGTCCTGCGACTAGTATGGCACTGTCGGCCTTCGGTGAACGAGCTGGAACGGCGGCGGCTATGTTAGGTTTTATTCAGATGAGCGGCGCATCCGTGCTCGCTGGACTCGTACAACAAACGAGTTTAACCGCACCTTATGCAGTGGCCTTAGTGATGGGCGTATTTCCTATCGGTTTATTGTTGATGATGGCGCTGAGTCGATTTGACCACTGGCATCAAGAGCAGTTAGCTGGCGAGCATTAGTTCGCGGCACAGGTTAATTACAAAGTCGTTAATTACAGAGCACACCCTTTACCCACAGTTTGTTTGACCGCGAACTGTGGGTATTTTTTATTGTGCCTAATACCCCTTTATCCTTTGGTATACTCGTAAAATAACTTACTCAAACCGAGTGTAAAGCTTGTCCCGTCATTATTGTGCTATTTGTCGTTATCCCCAGAATGCTTGCCTGTGCGCGAGTGTTCAGCCTATCTCTCCAATGACTCAGTTGGTGGTTTTACAGCACCCGAGTGAAGTCGAACATAAAAAAAATAGTGTGCGGGTATTGAGTCTTGTTGTTGCTGAAACGCAAGTTTATGTGGGCGAAAGCGAGGCCGACTTCAATGTTTTACGGGAACATTTAACGGCGTGTAATAAGCCGATTTATCTCGTCTATCCCTCTGAGCAAAGTGTGAGTGTTGAACAGCAGCCTATCAATCCAGATTGTGTATTGCTCTTACTCGATGGTACTTGGCGCAAGGCGTTTAAGATGTTGCAGCTGAATCCTTGGTTAACCCAGTATCCTGCGGTGCATTTGGCTGAAGGTTATGAGTCGCGCTACCGGATCCGTAAGTCGAGTCGTAGCGACAGTTTATCGACCTTAGAAGCTTGTGCTTATATGCTAAGCGCCCTTAATCCTCGGCTTGATGTTCAGCCCTTAATGACGGCATTTGATGCTATGGTTGAACTGCGGATTAAGGCGATGCCGAGCACTGTGCAGGCTCGTTATCAGAACTCAAACAAACCTAACGGCGAGACTAAGTGAATGGTTTGAAATTATTTAGCCTTAGAGGTTTTAGGTCTGAATTAATGCCTTTAAGTTATTGAGTTTTGATACTGCGTACGAATTAAATTAGTCAAAATCTTATTCAGATCACGCTAACTTAGTGTGAAATACGGTTTAATAACAAGGATTCATTTGCGCAGCAAATGATGAGATAGATTTGCCAGCCAATTGCTTTGCAGGGGAGTGATTCCATTGTTAATCACAATTAGTTAATGGCGTGCTGGCAGGGCTATCGAGCTTTAAGCTATATGTTTTTCCGTAAGAAAGGTTTGGGTGAAGTTATCGACTGAACTCGGGTAGCCAAAAAGAAATCCTTGGGCAAAACCTTGGCCCATGTCTGTCATTATGTCTCTTTGTTGTTGAGTCTCTATGCCTTCGGCGACGAAGTGAATATCCAGTGCCTGTGCGAGCTGCACTATGGCATTACAGAGCTTTTGTCCTGACACTTCGTTTAAACGTAGGGCAAACTCGGCATCAATTTTTACACTGTCTATGGGCAAAGTGCCTAAGCGACTGAGTGAAGATAACCCAGTCCCAAAATCATCAATGGCAATGCTGACACCTAAGGCTTTGATGCGATTGAGTGTGAGTCGTGCTTGCTCAGGTTGGCGTAGCAGTGCCGATTCGGTGATTTCTAAAATCAGTGCCTCAGCAGGTAAATTAGCCATTTCCAAGGCATTAATCACTTGGTCGATAAAATCTAAGTGTTCCAATTGCAGTGGCGACACATTGACTGAAATTCTAAAGTCCGCCTGATTATGTGCCCGCCATTGTGCCGCTTGCACGCAAGCCTGTTCCAATACCCATTGACCAATACTGACAATTAACCCAGTCTCTTCCAGCAATGGCACAAAATCGGCGGCGTCATAATACTCGGTAGGTGATTTTTGCCAGCGCAGTAGGGCTTCAGCAGCTATCGTTTGATTTGTGTGTAAATCCACTATGGCTTGATAGGCGAGAGTGAATTGTTTTAAGCTGTGAGCATGCCTTAGGCTATTGATTAACTGCAGCTTTAATTCTGCTGCTTGGCTCATAGCCTTATCGTAAAACACGAGGTGCGGTAAGCTCTTTTTAGCACAATACATGGCTGTATCTGCAAGGCTAATCAGTTGTCCCGCTTTATCACTGTGGGTCGGAAATAGCGCAATGCCGATACTCGTGCCGAGGAAAAACTTTTGCCCTTCAATTTCAAAGGGGCTCTCAAATAGACTAAGTATCTGCTCTGCAAACAGTTGGATTTCATCTTTGCAGCTGCAGTCTTGCAGTACTAAGGTAAACTCATCTCCACCCATGCGGGCTATGTCGGCTTTTTCGATACAACCGGCTTCGAGTCTGGCTGCGACAAGTTGTAACACTCTATCGCCCATGGAGTGGCCGAAACTGTCATTGATATTTTTAAACCCATTGAGATCTAAAAACATCAGTGCACCTAATGCTAAGGGATCGGTTTTAAGTTTTTCTAGGGCACTATTGAGGATCTGCTTAAGGTGGAACCGGTTTGGCAATCCAGTCAAGGTATCGTACATAGCACGGGTCGTCAGCTGAGTTTCTAACAACTTTTTGGTACTAATGTCACTGAAAATATTCACATTATAGTGAGCGCCATCTTCGGTAATGATTTTTCGACTACTTTGCCAAGCAGGGAAATTACTACCATCTGAACGTCTTTTCCACGTTTCACCCTGCCAAAAGCCCCTTTGCTTCAGTGCAATTTGGCACTCGGTTTCTTCCCCTAAATGATGGCTTTTCAGCTCTAAAAATTCAGGGGTTTTACTAATAAGCTGCTCGGCGCTATAACCGCAAATACGGCACATAGCTTTATTAACGGCCAAAATCTGATCATCTGAGTCTGTGATATACACAGCTTCGGCACTTTCTTCGAGTGTCGTCGACAAAATCTCTTTGGGAATATGGGCAAAACCATCGGAAATGGTTTCACGCATTTGATTGCGACGATTGAGAGCTTGAAGTTCCACGAGCACAACGGGTTGTTGCTGAAGATAGCAGCGATAGAGGTACACTCGAGTTGGCAGTTCATTGCCGACTTGACTCAGGTGTAGCCAGTTGAATTCAACATTATTACCCGCAATGGCTTCGAGGATCATTTCCCTCGCATATTCAACACTATTGCGGCCGGAAGATTGAATTCTTGGCGAAAAATCATAGGGAGTCGCATTCACAAAGGCGTCGTACTCAGTCTCAAAATAACCGAGGGTCGCTTGGTTGGCGCTAATAAAGCTAAAGCCTTGAATTAAGGCCAAGGGAGTTTTGTGCGGATGTGCTTGCCAGAGCGACAGCTTTTCTTGCAGTACTGGATCATCTGTACTGAGTTTTTTAAGTAAGTGTTGCCATCTGATCATTTAGGATACTCCCTTGTGACGCATATAAGGTCACATCCTATTTTTTAGGTCTTCGTTGATACGAAGTTGCCCAATAGTACATCATTCCAATGGGGTTAAAAATAAACCTAATTGTTGTTTCACTCAAATAGAAACTTAAAAAGTGTAGTTTAAGACTTGTATTTAAGCATATTTTTTAAGAACACCTGCTGAATATTCCAAGCTTAGGCAGATTTTATGCTATGTTTTGCGCATCTTGTGCGAGTTGGCTGTTATCGTTCATCCATCCGATGACCAAATAAAGGAGACAGTAAATGGTGCATTTATCTAAGGTGCTCATCTCTAAAATGTTGATGTCGTTAATACTGATTTCCAGTGTTCATCTTGCTGTAGCCAATGCCGCCGATGCTCCCAAGCCAAAATTAACCCTAGAGCAAAGAGCCGATAAGGCCCGCATAGACTCCCAGCGATTAGAGCAGGCCCAATTAGAAAAGGCGCGCCAAGCGGCGAAAGAGACGGCAGAGCGAGAAGATAAAATCAAACAGCAGTCCCAAACCAATGATTGGGAGGTTCAGCAAAAACTCAAGGCACAGAAACAGTTCGACGAAAGAGAAAGTCGCGAGCAAAAATATTTACGGGAAGCAAAAGAAGCCGCAGCAAAAGAGCGTAAAATCCCTAAGCCTTAATCAGGCCATCGACACAGTCGATTTCAGCTAGGCAGTGCGAGCATTATTTGTGTGCATTGCGATTATTCTCATTACTATGCACCTTACTATCCCTAGGAATTGTTGTTGAATATCTGCCCCTTATGCCATGGCACTGAATTGCTCGCTTATCATCAAGATAAAAAGCGCGACTACCATCAATGCCAAACCTGCCAACTGGTGAGCGTGCCTCCTGAGTTTTATCTCTCGGCCGAGGCAGAAAAAGCCGAGTACGATAAGCACGAGAATCATGCCAATGATCTTGGCTATCAAACCTTTTTAAATCGCACACTTGAGCCATTACTTAGCCGTGTTAGCATTTCGGCCCAAGGGCTCGATTTTGGCTGCGGCGAAGGCAAGGCATTGAGTATGATGGCAAAGGCGCGTGGCTATCAAATCGATAATTACGACCTTTATTACGCCAACAATCCTGAAGCCTTGGCTCGCCAATACGAGTTTATAACGTTAACTGAAGTCATAGAGCATGTGAGCGATGCCGCAGGTTTGCTTGCTCAACTTGATAGCTTATTAAAACCCAACGGCATTTTGGCTGTGATGACTAAACGCGTACAAGATCAGACTGCATTTACCCGCTGGCACTATAAAAACGATCCCACCCACATCAACTTTTATGCCGAAGCGACCTTTGAATGGCTCGCGCATCACTATGGCTGGCGACTCGAAATCATCGATAAAGACGTAGTGTTTTTATATAAAGAGATGCATAAAGTAAATTAATGCAGTCGTAGCGGTTTAACTAAAATCATGTCCTTTGCAGCTAAGGCTATGTGTTGCGTGATCCGCTACTCAAGTAGCAGCATATCAGTTACTCCTTGGTGCCTGAGCACGGTCGAACATGCCATAGTCACGAACAACTTCGGCAACCCGCAGGCGATAGTCGGCGAATAATTGTTCGCGTCCTTGAGTTTGTGCCTCGCGGTGATATATCTGTTGTCGCCAAGCCTGTACCGCAGCCTCATTCTCCCAGAATGACAGCGATAATAAGCGTTCGGGATTGACCATGCTCTGAAACCGTTCGATTGAAATAAATCCTGCAATTTCACTCAGGCTTGATTTCAGGTCGGCGGCTATCTCTAAATACCTTTCTTGGCAGCCGGGATTCGGCACGACTTCAAAAATAACGACCATCATAGTTTTGTCTCCGCAGCTCTTTGATAGGTCTTGGCTATCGGCTTTAGGAAACTGCGTTTTTCACTCAAAATAAATTCTCCTTGCTTGGCCAGCTGAAAATTTGCCTTGCCTGCGGCTTCTGTCTTCAGTTTGTCCCTATAGCGTTCATAGTGGGCCAGACTATCGAAGCTAATGAGACCATATGCAGTGTCATTGGTGCCTTCGTGTGGCAGAAAGTAGCCAAGGAGTTCGCCGCCGTAGGCTGGAATAATATCGCCCCAGTTTTCAGCATATTGGGCAAATTGTTCCAATTTGAAGGGGTCTATTTTGTATTCGATAAAACAGGTAATTTTCATAGTGTTTGGCGCCATTGGCTTGTGTGCTAAAGGTTTTAGTTGCATTGTAATTACCTGAAAACTTAATGCTTCGATGGTTATCGAACTGTCCCCGAATGAGATTACAAGCATGGAACCTAACATCGCTTTTATTGCCAACTTGATTGGTGACGCCGCCCGCTCACGTATGTTGATTGCTCTTATGGGCGGAGAGGCATTGACTGCGACAGAGCTGGCTCTTGAAGCAGATATCACACCGCAGACTGCCAGCAGCCATTTAACTAAGTTGGTTGAAGGTGAGCTATTGCTCGTGCGTAAGCAGGGGAGGCATAAGTATTTTCAGCTGCAGAGCCGCCAAGTGGCCGAACTGTTGGAAAGTCTGCTCAACATGAGCGCTGCCATTGCGAACCCTAAGGTCATTCATGGACCTGCGGACTCTAGATTGAGACTGGCTCGTGTTTGTTATGACCATCTCGCGGGTGAATTGGGGGTGGCGCTTTACGACAGCTTAAGTCGGCAGAATTTGATCGCCCATGAAGAGGGCGAAACAAAAATCACCGCGGCAGGGATGACCTTTTTTGCCAAACGTGGCGTAGAACACTCGTTGCTGGGTGCACCAGATGATGTATACGATGTACCGAAAAGTCGTCAATCTCGCCGCCCTTTGTGTAAGTCATGCCTAGATTGGAGCGAGCGTCGCAGCCATCTAGCTGGTGTTCTAGGTCAATGGGTTCTTAAGGATATTTTGGCTAAAGGCTGGGCAGAGAAAGCCCTCGACACCCGTGCCCTACAATTTTCAAGCCGAGGGTTGAAATCCTTTCGTGCTGACTATGGCATTGCGACAAAATAGACAAGGTAAATTGGTCTATTTTACCAATGATACATAGCGTCTTGGCCTTGTTTAACAGAGTGTCGCCAGTCCGATGTTTTCACGACATTTATCAATAAAAATGTGTGACCTGAAGTTTTTATAAAATGTCTTTAGGACGAGATTGAAATACATGGTCGTTAAAATCCGTGAATCAAACTTACCTAGTCTGTTTCACGCGCATCACACTGGCATTTTGCGCGAGCTTAGGACTCACGCGCTTGGATCCAAATTCGTGTCAGGCCAATCAGTTCTGGCATATTTCTAATTAAACTCGAATATTTCGGATACAACCGAAATAACTCTACTTTACCTGTAAAATCAATGGTTTAATTTTTGTTTGGTTACTGTGTTATTCATACAAATTATAACGTTTAAATGGAGCTTGAAATTGTTGATGAATTAGGTGTTCCTGAAGAATATC
>NZ_VXCT01000052.1:0-35811 GCF_052850535.1 Shewanella sp. 1180_01 | reverse complement strand
AAAATCTAGATCCTCGCTCAAAGGTATTGGCCAGCAAATCATTCCCTTTATCGACCACTAATGAAAACGCCTGCTATTGCAGGCGTTTTGTTTATTTCTATTCGTTTTGCTTTTATGCGCTAGAGCGCTTAGAAAGCGGACTACTTTTTAATCCATTTGCCTTTGGCATCTTGCACATAGTTGCCTTTATCTGTGGCGGCTATGGCTTTTTCACCGGCGAGTTTAGCGACGTCGGCGGGGGAGAGTTTGTTCTTCTTGGCAATGGTTTCGTAGTGGGCGCGACGTTTGTTATTTACGTCGTCCATCACGGCTTTGGCTTCGGGATTGGCTTGCACTAATCCTAAGTAGCCGTTGGCTTGTTCGCCTAAATAGCCCTGTGATTTAGCTTCTTGAAGTGACATGGCAAAGGCGCTTAGGCTTAAGAAGCTGAGGGTTAATAGCAATATTAACTTTGTTTTTAGTCGGATTGATTTCATAGTGTATTCCTCAATTCTTAATAAATTAGAACAGCTTATCGTCTGACAGGAGTTGATCTAATTCCTTATCCACTTTGATCCGTATCTCATGTTCAATTTTCACATTGAGATTGATCACGATAGGTTTATCCGGCGGTTCTATTTTTACTGTGGGCGCACAGCCCTGCAATGCGGCGAGTGCGAACAGTGCGAACAATGCGACAAGCGCGCGTCGGGCACCTAGGCTAACTTGCTGTAATTGAATTATCTTCACTGAGGTTTCCTTGTTACTTCACTGATTTTTCGATTCTGTCCTGCAAGTCATTACCAATTTGCAGACTTCTAAATAATTGCAGCATGTTCTCTTCATGAGAGTAATTCAAGTGAATAGGGCGTTCAACCCCTTGGCTGCGGCCTTTCACTTCGACGAGTAGCTTAGCATCACCGGCTTGGTCCATGTCAAAGCTGCTCGATAATTGACTGTATTGTAAGTGTTCTAGCGTCGAAAAGACAAAGTCTAGGTATGGCTGAGATTGGCGCATTTGTTCAACCGCCGGATTACCCGAAATGGCGATTAAGCCACCGGGGGCGCGGGCGGCTAATTGACCGCCTGTGATCGAGACTTTGCCGTTGATTAAATCGACGGGTAATACGCCATCAAATATGCCATCGGCATAGACGCCAATTTGCGGTTGAATGCGCAGAACCTCTTCCAGACTCATGGCCTGCAGCAGCAGATACGCATGGGATTTATCCTGCAATTTCAGATTAAATTCTGGTAGCAGGAACTGGCCGCTGAGTACTTTACCTTTGGCGGTCATGGAAACATCGGTGTCACTTAAGCCTGTGAGTTGTTGTATCCAATTGTCGGGCAGTTTCTCGGCATCTTTACCAAGGGCGATATCGGCTTCCACTTCGATATCGGTCAGTGGAAAGCCAGGATCAAACAGGTTAAAGGTCATCAGTGTCTGCGGACAATTGAGCTTACTGAGACTGCTAAAATAGCCTTTATCCTGCGGCTTTTTATGAGACTCTTTTTTATAAGATTGACCCCAAGTAAACCCACATTGCGCCTGCAGTTTTCCCCCCTCAAAGGTGGTGTCCTTATAAAAACCTTCAAGTTCGGTCATCGACTGGGTAATTTGCATGGCAAATTGGGTCTGATCGCGCTGTTGGGTTAAATTAAACTGTGCCTGTAATTGGTTATGACCCGTGACATTAAGCTCAGCAGGCAATGGCTGGGTTTGATTGAGCAAGGACAGCGCCTCGGTCATGCTAGTGTCGACAACCCATTGACCCGTCAGCACTAAAGGTTTGCTCGCAGTGGCAAGGTTCAGCTTGTGTTGGCTTTGCAGCTCAACCGTGCCCACTTGCCAGTGCTCATCACCAAAGAGCGTGTTATTTTTCCAATTTAAGCTTTGTGCCAGCGTTAACTTGTCCAGCTTGAGTACGGTTTCTTTGCGGCTGCGACCTTTGCTGCTGAGCTGCTTTTCGATATTGAGCTGATTGGCTTGCCATGCGAGTTGATTTTGCCAAGTGGCTGTGAGCAGCGAGTCGAGTGGGGCTTCGACCTCGGGCTTAAACTCAAATGACATGGCTTTTTGTAATGCAATCGAGAAACTGCCCGCGCTCATGTCGGTTTTAGTTGTGATGCTCGTGTTTGTGCTTTTTTCAGCGCTAGCTTCTGTCACTTTCGTTTCAACAGTAGTCGTTTCAGCCTTTTTTGTATCAACAGCAGCCGTTTCACTAACAACCGTCTGTGTGGTTTGCGAAAAATGCAGCTGGTCCAGTGCCAAGTTCAAAGGCGGTAAGGCCAGTGTTAATTGGTTTGCAGTATCGGACGCGGGCACTGAAGTTTGTGCTGAGCTGGTATTTGAGTTGCGCTGCGATCTGACGGTAAGCGGCGCAAGGGCGTTTATTGTGATACTGCCAAGGCTCATATCGGTATGTTTAGCCGCATTTTTATTTTGAGCGCTGAGCTGTTTAAGCTCGCCCACAGTGAACAGCAGTGTGTCGCCAGCATTTTGCTGTGTTTGGGTGGCAGCGCCGATAGGCGTCGTAATGAATTGCCAGTCGATTGAGCTTGGCGTTTGATTAAAGCTCAATTTGCCCGCAGTGGTTAACTGGCTACTATTCCAGCTGAGACCTTGGGGAGTATTCGCCCACAATTCAGATAACTGTAGTGAGCGGGTTTGCTTAGCGTTAAGGTGCCAATCTGTGTTAATTGAGAGCGCTTCGGCGGATTTTTCCACTTCAATATTGGCTAATTCGACTTGGGTATCGAGTTTACTGCCTAAGGTTTTTAGCTGAACTTTGGGAAGTTTGAACCTAAGCGGCTTATTTTCAAGTGGATCATTCTTAAGCGGTTGGCTCTGCGCATCTTGCTGGATTTGAGTCAGCGGATAATGCAGGGCTTCACTTAATGTCAGCGCGATCCCCACTGGTGCATCTGTGCTTTTGAGCCCTGACAGAAGCTTAGCGATTTGACCTGCTGTTTGACTTGCAACTTGTTCCTGCACTTGCTCCGAAGCGGGCTTGGCTGCCGAGTTGGATGGAGGCTGAGTTAAAGGTTTAGCCAGCGTCTCATCGAGCAGCTGCATCAATCGCTGTTGCTGCGCGGCATTGGGGCTCACAGCTAAGGTAAAGGGCTCAAGGTTTAGGTCAAGTTCGGCTAAATGCCCAGCAATCTTAAATGCGAGCTCAGGTTTAGGCGCAAGTTCTAGCGCCGCCAACTGATTAAAGGTCAGCTTAGGGTCAATTAACTGGTGCTGGCTGATAAGCTCGCCCGAAGTTAATGTAATACGGCTGTCGGACACTAATTGACCTTGCAAATCAATCGCTAACGCTTGCCACTCTTTATCAAGCTTAGTTAACGGACTTAGCACACTGTCTTGCGCTTGCCTCAGGCTGATTTGATGCAAGCTTGTAAGCAGCGGCGCGAGTGCAATTTGACTTGCCAGTTGCCACTGATGGGCTGCGAGTGTGGCTTTGAGTTTGGCGATGCTTTCACCTGCGTGGCTAAACTCGCTGTTGATTTCTCCCGCGCCGTTAAGGCTCAACTTGTCCATTACCAAACGATAGGCGGGTAAATCATTTTGGGTGTTGAGATGGTGGGCTTTAAGAATAAGGCTGGTTTTACCGATATCGATGAGGGGTAATGATTTGATATCTAAGGCCAAGGCAGGGCCTTGTTCATCGATGGCATTTCGATTGGGTAAAAATAGCGATTGCCCTAACTCGACTTCAATATCACCCGTGGAGATTTGGGTGATTTTTTGAGTGAGGTAAGCGATTTGGCTGAACTGTTTCAGCTCGGTAAAGCTCTGCGGCCAGTCAAGTTTTAGCTGGATATTCACATCATTAAGCGTGATATGGCTGTCATGCACCCTAAGATTGGCAGAAGTAATGCGCCAATGTTCTAACTGACTTTTCCCTAATTCAATGTCAATCAGTTCGCTGTCCATGCCTACGAGGGCAAAGTTTGCCGCCTGCATAATCAGTTTTTCAGCCTGGGTATTCACAATCCACACAGTTAACGCCACGCCCGCTAAGATGCCCGTTAAGCTGGTCGCCAATAAGGTTTTTTTTAGGGGGAATTTACGGCGGCTTTGTGTTGCTACAGTGGCATCCGTTCCAGAACCTGCAGCACCACTGGGAGGGCCAGCGGAAGTCTCCGTTGCCTCGTGTTGAGGTGTCTCGCTATCAGAAGCACTGCTACGGCTTGGTTTGTTGTGGATTGGCATTGGGTTCGATTTCTTTCCTTCTTCACTGAGCCCTGATCAAACTCGTGCCTTAGCATTGAACAAATACAATCACGCCTGCTTTGCATCGGTATCTTGCTGAGGTACTTTTTTAGTCACTGACTCTAGGAGCCGTCTTCTTAGCCGCTATCGCAGTGCGCATGAGCATCAGAGGCAGTTTAACACTCAAGGACTTAGCTGACTAATGTGAAAGGATCATCGAATAGACAAGAGCCTGCTGTCAATAGTTGAAGCTTTACAGGCTCTTGTACCTAATCTTTTATTCGAGCTAGCTAACTTTTAGTTAACTCACTCTTGGTGAGTGAATTGGAGCTAGCTAAACATCTGCGCGGCGATCACCACGATTCCGCAAAGTGTGGCGAGCAGTAGGGCAAACTTACCGCCCGCGACCCGATATCCCGTCGGCAGATTGGCAGCATCTCGCATCTTGCGCTGTGTCCACACCATGGCTACAGGTAAAAAGATGGCGAGGATCACCAGTGCAATCGCCGCATAACCTAGGGCTGTGATAAAACCTTGTGGGTAGAAAAGCGCAAAACCTAAGGGCGGCAAAAAGGTGATGGCAGCGGTCAGACTACGGCCAGAAAAGTTATCCTCTCGTCTTAAGGTCGAGGCCATAAAATCAAACAAGCCTAAACTCACCCCTAAAAACGAAGTCGCAAGGGCGAGATCGGCAAACAAACTGATCGCGCTGCTTAAGTATTCGCTGTGCAGTTCGCTCGCCAGTTGATTGATAAAGCTCGATAAACTTTGGTTTTCGAGCAATTGGCTTTGGCTCAATACGCCTTGGCTACCTACTTGCCACAAAAGATAAATGACCAGTGGTAAAGCGGAGCCGAGTAGCATGATCCTGCGCAGGGATTTAACCTCAACGCCTAAGTAGCGCACCACTGATGGAATCGAACCGTGGAAACCAAAGGAGGTAAAAATCACCGGAATAGCCGTGATAATTAAACCTTGGTTAAGTGGGAGTTCGAGTAAATGTGGGCTTTCTACCTGCGGCAGTAACAAGGCCAACATAAGCAATAATGCCAATAGCTTAAGGGCAAATAAACCGCGATTGATAAGGTCCACACAGTGGGTTCCCATGCCCACAATCGCCCCAATCAGCAGGGTAAACAGGATCGCGCCCGCCTGTGGTGGCAAACTTAGCCCTAGCCAAGTGCTCAGCTTTTGGTTCACTTGCTCACCGCCACCGGCAATGTAGGCGGCGCAGAGGGCGTACAGTAAAAACATCAAGGCGCTATTGGCGATCAACTGGCCTTTACGGCCCAATAAGCGTTGCGCCAAGTGATTAAGGCTGGCATCGCTGGGGGCGAATTGATGGATTTCCACCATTAGCAGTGCCGTGTAGGCCATTAGCGCCCATAGGATCAACATGATGGCGGAGGACGTACCAAAACCAAGTCCCGCCGAAGCGATAGGCAAAGCCAGCATACCCGCGCCGATTGTGGTGCCTGCGATAAGCAGCAGACTGCCGAAAATTTTATTCTGTGTCATAACATGATCTCAAAAGCGTGTTGCAAGAAATGAGCTAAAGATTTGATCCTAAAGCAACTGTCTTAAATGATTTTGATGCGCTTCAAGCACAAAATGATTTAAGCAAATGAGACAGTGGCGTTCAGTGGATCCGAAAGGATATGGCCACAATGGAAGGTCAGGCGAGGGAGCCTATCTATGCCATTGCGGCTACAGATAGGGAGTATAAAATGCTGTGAAACACATAAAACTTGCCTTAGCGTGTGTTGAGTAAAAACGGATAAGTGTTTTTATGCCTTGCCTTAATAACCTAACGGCAACGGAGGCTACCTTAGGGATTTGAGGTGTACTTGTCAACCATTACAACAGTATTTTGTTTGTTTTTTGTCATGTGGCTAAGCTGGAAGACATGCCTAACTCACACTGAGTTTATGGTCAACGAGGGGAAGGAAAGAGGAGTTAGCTAGATTTATGGCAAGATAAAAAATGCCGCAGACTTGGCTCAAGTGTGCGGCATTTCTAGATGTAAGCGACTAGCGTGATATCAGAGCCTGTGAGCCGTTTATGCTTTGCTCTGCAGCGCCTTTTCATGTCTTGCCAGCAAGTTTGCTGTGATGTCACTGAGGCTTAAGTCTTGATCTTCAAGCAATACCAGCAAGTGATAGATAAGATCTGAGGCTTCGTTAACTAACTCTTCCTTATCGTGGGTCGCAGCGGCAAGGGCGGTTTCAAGGCCTTCTTCCCCGACCTTTTGGGCGATACGTTTAGTGCCGCGCGCAAATAAAGACGCTGTATAGCTTGAATCGGCACTTTGCCCTTTACGCGAGGTGATTAAGCTGGCGAGGTTGTTCAAGAAAGGGTGTGCATTGTCATCTAACCAGCAACTTTCGGTGCCTTTGTGGCAGGTTGGGCCGTTGGGGATCACTTGCACTAACAGGCTGTCGTTATCGCAGTCTTTATCGATAGCCACCAACTTTAGTGTATTACCTGAGGTTTCACCCTTAGTCCACAAGCGCTGTTTTGAACGGCTGAAAAAGGTGACATCACCTGTGCTCAAGGTTTTTTCCAGCGCGGCCTTATCCATGTAACCGAGCATTAATACCTTGCCCGATAAGTGATTTTGGATCACGGCAGGAATAAGCCCATCCTGTTTGTCCCAATCCAGCTCGCTAAAATCCGCTTTAGTGTTTGTTTGCGTTGACATAGTGTTCACTCTTAATCCGTTTGTAGAACCTAGAACCTAGAACCTAGAACCGCTCTAGCGTCTAATCGCGATCCCTTCGGCCGCTAAGTAGGCTTTTAACTCACCAATGTTGATAATCGCCTTGTGGAATACGCTCGCTGCCAGCGCCGCATCGACCTTGGCTTCAATAAATACATCGCGAAAATGCGCCATAGTCCCAGCGCCGCCCGAGGCAATTAACGGCACGTCGCAGATGGCGCGAACAAGACTTAACTGCTTGATATCGTAACCGCCGCGCACGCCGTCTTGGTTCATCACATTGAGCACGATTTCACCACAACCTCGTTTTTGCACTTCTTCAACCCAGTCTTGGGTAAACCACTGCGTATCCTTAGTCGCCGCTTCATCGCCGGTAAATTGCTTTACCTTATAGCTGTTGCTGGTGGCATCGAAAAAGGAGTCGATGCCAATCACGATACACTGGCGGCCAAACTCGTCCTGCAGGCGTGAGATTAAACTTGGATCGGTCAAGGCGGGCGAGTTAATCGAAATCTTATCCGCCCCAAAGGCTAATAATTCACGGGCTTGGCTAATGGTTTTAATGCCACCTGCCACGCAGAAGGGAATATCAATCTGCTCCGCCACGCGGCTCACCCAAGATTTATCGACCACACGTTCGTGGGCGCTGGCGGTAATGTCATAAAACACTAGCTCATCGGCGCCTTCTTCGGCATAACGCGCGGCTAACGGCACGATATCACCGACAATTTCGTGGTTACGAAACTGCACGCCTTTCACTACTTTACCGTCTTTCACATCTAAACAGGGAACTAGTCGTTTGGCCAGCATTGGATTGCCTCCGCTACGTTAAACTGATTGATAAGCAAGGCTTTACCGATAATGATGCCCGCAGCGCCGCTGTCACGCACGGCGGCAACATCTTCAAGAGTCGCAATACCGCCGGAGGCTTGCCAAGCGATATCGGGATAACTTGCAGCAATTTCTTGATAAAGCTCGGTATTCGCGCCCGTTAAGGTGCCGTCACGGCTAATATCAGTTACTAGCGCATGCTTTAAGCCGACCGCGCTAAAGGTTTCTACAAGGGATTCTAAACTCTTACCGCCGCCACTTTGCCAACCGGATACGGCGACAATTTTCTCGCCGCTTTGGTTGATATTGACATCGAGTGCGAGGCAAATTGCTTCGCTGCCGTATTTGATAAACCATTGTTTGACTAACTCAGGTTCTTTCACTGCCAGCGAGCCAATTACCACACGTTTTACGCCGATATTTAATAATTCAGTGACTTGTTCTTCCGTGCGAATGCCACCGCCAACTTGAATATTAGCGTTTAGTCCCGCCACGAGTTGACTGATAAGGCGAGTTTGGCGTTTAGCGGGATCTTTCGCGCCTGTTAAATCAACGATATGCAACCACTTCGCGCCTTGAGCCTCGTAGGATTGCAGCTGCGCCAAAGGACTTAAATCAAAGGTGGTCTGCTGGCCGAAATCACCTTGATAGAGGCGGACAACATTGCCATCAATTAAATCAATTGCAGGAATAATCATAAGCTCACATCCTTGATTGATTTGTTTATAAGTGATTTATTAATAACTGGTTTTTTGATGAGTAATATATTCATTGGTCAGCCTTATTTACACCCGCTTGGCCATCAGCAGAGTTGCTTCGCAGCGCTTTGTTCATCAGAGCTTCGTTCATCTGTAACTCGTCCATCTGTAAAAAGTTACGCAGAATTTGCGCGCCCACGGCGGCACTTTTTTCGGGGTGGAACTGCACGCCCATAAAGTTGCCTTTGCCAATGGCGGCGCTAAAACCTTCACCATAAGTACATTCGGCTAAGGTGAATTCGCTCAACGGCGCGCGGTAACTGTGGACGAAATATACATAACTGCCATCTTCAATACCCGCAAACAGCGGGTGAACGTTAGGGCTGTTGGCGCCTTGTGACTTTGTTGTTAGCTTAAGTTGGTTCCAACCCATGTGTGGCAAAGGTAGGCTTTCAGCTTTGAGTAACTGCGTATCCAGCTCACAAATGTCGGTTGGGATTATGCCTAAGCACTCACAATCTTGACCTTTGCCGCCGCGCTCCTTAGAAATCGTCGCCAACATTTGCATGCCAAGGCACACGCCTAGCACCGGTTGAGTCAGGCCTTGGATGAGTTCGACTAAGCCTTTTTCATGCAAGGACGCCATGGCTACACCCGCTGTGCCTACACCCGGCAGCACCACACGTTTTGCCGCTTTGATTTTGGCTTTATCGTCTGTGACCAATACCTTAGCGCCTAAACGCTCGAAGGCGAAACGTACTGAGTTTAAATTGGCGCAGCCCGTGTCTATGATGACGGTTTCAGCATCTGGTGATTCATTTGCTGTTAATTGCTGACCAGCTGTTAATAGAGTGTCTTGTTGCATCCTAACCTCTTAAACGATTTATGCTGATGCCTTAAAGTACGCCTTTGCTCGATGGCAGAATATCGCCTTCGACTTTAACCGCTTGGCGCAGCGCGCGGCCGAGCACTTTAAACAGGGCTTCAACCTTGTGGTGATCGTTATCGCCCTGCGTCGACAGATGCAGCGTACAGCGCAGGCCATCGGCAAAGGAGCGGAAGAAGTGTGGCACCATTTCTGTGGCCATTTCACCTACGTGCTCACGTTCAAAATCGGCTGAGAACTTAATAAAAGGACGGCCAGAGATATCCAGCAGGCATTCGCCCTTGGCTTCGTCCATTGGCAGGCTAAAGCCGAAACGGGCAATGCCGCGTTTGTCACCGAGCGCTTGGCGCAGGGCATCACCTATGGCTAGCGCAGTGTCTTCGACGCTGTGGTGATCGTCGATTTCTAAATCGCCATCGACTTTCACATCCATTCTAAAATTACCGTGGGTGGCAATTTGATCGAGCATATGATCGAAAAAGCCAATGCCAGTGTCTATTTTACCTTTAACGGGGCTGTCTAGATCCACAGTCACACGAATATCGGTTTCTTTGGTGGTACGCACGACCGTCGCGGTGCGGCCTTTATTGAGCAGCGCATCGGCGATGGCGTTCCAGCCCAAAGTGTCGCGTTGATATTTCAGGCTTTTAATGCCCATGGCATTGCCGAGTTCCACATCGGTTTCGCGATCACCAATCACAGCTGATTGGGTGAAATCGATGCAGCCTTGGGTGAGATAGTCTTTTACTAGTCCCAGCTTAGGTTTACGGCAGCTGCAATTTTCATCGTTAAAGTGCGGGCAAATCACCACATCTTCGAAGTTCACCCCTTGGCTTTTGAGGATTTGCATCATCATATTGTGGGGGGCGTCGAAATCTTCCTGCGGGAAAGACGGTGTGCCAAGGCCGTCTTGATTGCTGACCATGACTAAACGAAATCCCGCCTTTTGCAGACGGAGCAAAGCGGGGATCACCTGTGGCTCGAACACTAATTTAGCCAGACTATCGACCTGTTTGTCGGTGACGGGCTCTTCAATCAAGGTGCCATCGCGGTCGATAAACAGAATTTTTTGTGCAACGTTCGGGATAAATTGTGGGTTCATGGCTCTACCTTCAAATTCAATTCTTTTAGCCAATGCTTAAGCTGATTTTACCTTCAGCGCGGCATTCGCTTTTTATTGGTTTTATTAGTTTTTATGTTCAGTTACTTATTATTCGTTTCTGGTGACTGCTCAGTGTGTTGCGATTCAAATAAATTCACTAACACATCGGTATCCGCCTTTGAACTAAAGCTAAAGCGGATAGCCTTGGCAAGCCTTGGGTCTTTGTAGGCGCGGGCGACAACGCCGCTGCCTTGCAGTAACGCCGCGACCTTGGCGACATCATCAAATTCAGCCAGCACATAATTGCCGTTAGGCTTAAGCACGCGGGCGCGCGAATCTGAACTATTCGATTTTGAACAATAAGCGCTGATCGCCGCTGTGAGTCTGGCGCCTTGCTCATTTAATTCAGCAACTTGCACTTTCATCCGCGCAACGCCAGCGCTTGATAGTGCTTGGGTGGCGACTTCACTCACGGGTAGCGGCACAGGATAGGGCGCAATTACGCGCATAATGATTTCGACCACTGCCTCATTTGCCAGCATAAAACCACAGCGTGCGCCGGCGAGTGCAAAGGCTTTTGACAGGGTGCGCAGTACCACTAGATTCGGATAGCTTTCCAGTAAATCCGCCACACTGTATTCAGGGCAAAACTCAATATAGGCCTCATCGATCACCACAAGCACGTCGGGCAGGGCTTTGATTGCTTGCTCGATAATGGCTTTGTCGATCACAGTCCCGGTCGGATTATTGGGATTGCAGATAAACACCAGTTTTGCGCCGCGAACGTCCTCGGCATAGCTTGTCGGCAAGCCATATTCCGCGCTGAGATTTAACGCTTTAACGCCCACGTTAAAGGTGTTCGCGCTGATGGCATACATGCCGTATGTCGGGCCAAAGCAGGCGATGCTGTCGACGCCTGGAATACAAAAGGCGCGAATTAACAGTTCAATCGCTTCATCGGCGCCGCGGCTGGCGACTATCTTACTGGCGCTTACGCCACTGTATTCGCTGTAGGCATTGATAAGCTGCGGCGGTTGGCATTCTGGGTAACGATTCAATTTTGATAAATCGAGTGCTGCCGTATCGACATTATTGAAGGGGGATTCGTTGGCATTGATCCAAATATCACCACGACCGCCCAGCCTGCGGGCACTCTGGTAGGGCGTTAAATCCAGTAACTCAGGGCGCGCTAGGCGCTCTGCTAAATTTAGCGACGCCGATTGCGCTAACGTTGATGGTGCTAACATCGATGCTAATGCTGCGGGTTCTGCTGTTTTTTCCATGCTGCTCACTTGGCTCATTTTCTTCACTCAGCTCTATTTTCAATCACTTAAGATTAAGCGGATCATTTCTCTAGGCTAGCTAGACGAATGGCTACGGCATTTTTGTGCGCATCGAGCAATTCGTTACTGGCTAACGTCATGACCGCTTGCCCCAATCCGATTAAGCCCTTAGCGCTGAGTTCCTGCACGGTAAAGCGGCGGCTAAAATCGGCTAATGACAGGCTCGACACGGCGCGGCTGTAACCGTAAGTCGGCAGCACGTGGTTGGTGCCACTGGCATAATCGCCAACTGATTCAGGTGTATAAGCGCCTAAAAACACTGAGCCAGCGGCGCGAATGTTTTTCAATACCTCACGTGGAAAGCGCGTTTGAATGATCAAGTGCTCAGGCCCATATTGATTAGAAACCTGCGCGGCTTGCAGCATATCGTCAACAACAAAAGTGCGACTGCTCAGTAGCGCCGTTGCCGCGATATCACAACGCGGCAGGACGGCGAGTTGTCTTGTCAGTGCGTAATTCACGCCGTCCGCGATAGCTTGCGAATCTGTCACTAAAATCACTTGTGAATCAGGGCCGTGCTCAGCTTGCGAAAGCAAATCGGCGGCGATAAATTCGCAATTTGCGTCGCTATCGGCAATCACCAACACCTCAGAAGGGCCTGCTGGCATATCGATACACACAGTGCAGCGACCATCCTGTGACACTAAGCGTTTAGCTTCAGTCACATAGCGGTTACCTGGGCCAAAAATCTTATCAACCGCCGGAATCGTTTCCGTGCCAAAGGCCAGTGCCGCAATGGCCTGCGCGCCGCCCACTTGATAGATTTCAGTGATCCCACAGGCATTGGCGGCATAGATAATTGCATCGTTGATCGGCGGTGGGCTGACCAATACTCTTTGTTCGCAGCCGGCGATCTTGGCGGGCAGGGCAAGCATCATCACGGTAGAAATTAATGGCGCGCTGCCACCGGGGATATATAAACCCACTTTTTCAATCGGTTCGTTACGTAGCTCACAGCGTACTCCCGCCTCGGTTTCCATATCAATTGGGCGAAATTGCTGGGCGCTGTGAAACACATCTATGTTCGCCATGGCTTTGGATATCGCCGCTTTCAGCTCTGGCGATACCCGTGCGCTTGCCGCAGCTATTTCAGCTTCGCCCATGCGCAGCTCACCAATCTTAGCGCTATTGAAACCATCAAATTTTTGATTAAATTCTTGAATGGCGGCATCACCCCGCGTTGCCACCGCATCGAGAATGGCACGAACGCTTTGCTCTAAGCCGCTATCACCAATTAAGGGCGAGCGTTTCAGCGCCGTTTTCTGCTCTGTGGTTGATAAGGTTGGCCAAGTTAGGATTTCCATACATTACCCCATCATTTTTTCGATTGGCATCACCAGAATTGAGCTGGCACCGAGTGCGGTTAGCTGTTCCATGGTATCCCAGAACAAATCTTCAGTACTGACGGCGTGGATAGCGACGCGGTTAGTATCATCATTTAATGGCAATACGGTTGGGTTTTCAGCGCCGGGCAGCAGGGCGACGATTTGATCTAAGGTTTCGGTTGGCGCGTGCAGCAGGATGTATTTGCTCTCACGGGCGCGGATAACGCCATTGACGCGGGACAGAATCTTGTCGATGAGTGCTTGTTTAGTCGGTGTTTGGGTTTGGGCCGATTGAATGATGCAGGCCATAGAGCGGTAAATCACTTCGGTTTCGTATAAGCCGTTGGCTTCTAAGGTAGCGCCCGTCGACACGAGATCACAAATACCATCGGCAAGGCCGGCACGTGGGGCGACTTCAACCGAGCCTTTTAACATACAGTCTCGATAAGTTATGCCTTTTTGTTGCATAAAACGGCGCAGCAGGTTCGGGTAAGAAGTGGCGATGCGTAATCCTTCTAACGAGGAGGCATCGGCGTAACTGAATTCTGTTGGTACGGCTAACGAGAGGCGACATGAGCCGAAATCTAACTGACGCAGTTTGAGGCAATCTGCGGGTTTGTTCAGTGTCTGACGCTCGATTTGTTCTTCTTCGAGCACATTTTCACCGATAATCCCCATATCAACCACGCCGTCCATCACCAATCCTGGGATATCATCATCACGAACGCGCAGTAAATCGATAGGCATATTGTCGGCGTGAGCGATAAGGCGTTGTTCATTAATGGAAAATTTAACACCACAGCTTTTTAGCAGTTGCTGAGAGTCAGTAGAAAGACGGCCAGATTTTTGGATGGCGATGCGTAAACGGTTCGATTCAGTCATAGTGTTATCTCGCTCAAAAGTATCAAAATTAAAAGATTCAAAATGTGTTGTTTAATCGGTTTAATACGCCTTGCCGTTCAATGGGCTTTAGCTAAGGTCTCTAGTTAAGTGTTCTAGCTAACGTATTGAAAATTTGTAAAATATCTAAAATTGCTATTTAAATTAAAACCAAAATTAACGCCTAAATGCAAAAAACCCCCGGAATTCCTTCCAGGGGTTTATGATCATCTTGAATCAGTCCGCCAGAAGGATATAGTCCTCCGGCAGTGAGCGTCCGAAGGCTACCGCATATGGTGGTGATGGTGGATAGCGTTCAGTAGTGGGCTCATTTTACTCTCTCGGTATTTAGCTTTATTGGCTTAACTGTTCGAAATAAATTGCAGTCGAAATACAGTGAAGCGTTGAATGCGTTGTTACGGACGTCTATCCGTATAAGTGGATTTAAACTAACCGCTTTTATGAGCCTTTGCAATAGCAATTTTGAATTAAATGAGAATATTTATGCGTTTTTGTGAAAGGCAGAGGGTTATCGCTAAATAAAGCCATTGAGCATATTTGTTGAGGGGATGTTGAAAGTGGACCGAAATGTGTTGGTAAGTCGTGCCGAACTAGTATCAGCGTAATCTGTTCCAATGACCGAGAAAGTCGTGAAGTCAATGTGTATGTAATCATTAAGCACAGTCATTCCAGTGACACGCCGTCAATATATCCATATATGCCGCCGTCGAGCCTTCAGCGACGAGTTTATGGCGAGTCACTGGGGAAGCAATGGCAATTAATGCTGCGCGTACTCAAGTATCTTGTTTTGGGAGCTTTGTATCAAAACTGACTACCCATAATGAACAGCTTTAAATGGCGGCTCATGTATGGCGCGAGGGAAAGAACCCGCGAAATTATCCTTGCTAACTTGTAGTCTTATCTCAAATCAGCATAATGCTTCGAGCCGTTAAGCTTGACGCTATTGTTTACGGCCGCGGTTTGCGGTACTAACCAGTGCGTGTGGCTAAAAAATCATCACAATGCACTCGCTCAGCAGCCTCGCAGCAGCTTATAGTGTGGCCTTACTACATTTTTTATAACGCTATCTAACACCTTGATAAAGGATTGATTCTCCCTTTGACTCGCTCCCGCCAACCTAACTCAAAGCATGCTTCCTCTAAAGAAACAGTGGCTAAGCCTGCTGCCGCAAAAGGCGCTGTTGCGGTGAGCCGACTCGCTGCCGAAGTGCAACGCGCATTTTTGCCCGATGGAGTATTGTCTAAGCATATTCAAGGATTTAGTGCGCGAACAAGCCAAATGCAAATGGCGCAGCAAGTGAGTGAGGCGATAGCGTCTAAGAGTAATGTGGTGATTGAGGCGGGCACAGGGGTGGGTAAAACCTTTGCATATTTGATCCCCGCGATATTGAGCGGCAAGCAAGTTATCGTCAGTACGGGCAGTAAAAATCTGCAAGAGCAGTTGTTTTTTAAAGACTTACCCGCGCTGGTCGCCATGTTGGGGATTGAGCCTAAACTGGCACTGCTAAAGGGGCGTAATAATTATCTGTGCCAGTGGCGACTCGATAAGCAAATGAGCGAGGCGACACATATCGATGCGCGTTTGTTGGATGATTTGTTGAAAATCAATCAGTGGGCGAGCACCTGTAAAGATGGTGATATTGGCGGTTTAACCTCAGTACCTGAGAATTCCTCGGCGTTGCCGCTCGTAGTCAGTACTAAAGAAAGCTGTATTGGTAAGCGCTGCGATTTTTATGATGCCTGCTTTACCCGCAAGGCGCGCAGCCGTGCTATGGATGCCAAAATTATTGTGGTTAACCACCATTTATTTTTCGCCGATAGCGTACTCAAAGACACGGGTTTTGCCGAGTTATTACCCGATCCCGACGTGGTGATTTTCGATGAAGCGCATTTATTACCCAATATTTGCGTTAACTATTTTGGCCAGCAATGTTCGAGTCGCACTATCGATGATTTTATTCAAAAGCTACTCGCTATTTATCAGACCGAACTCAGTGACACGGGGCAACTCGCCCAATTTTGTCAGCGTTGCCTCGCTAAATTAAGTGACTGGCATAATCAGTTATATTCCTGCGATGAATCCGACTGGCGTTTAGTGCTGGGAAATAAAGCGCTCGCGGCGGCGTCGTGGGATTTATTAGCGGAATTAACTGCGCTGCAGAATTTATTAATGGCCCATATTGGCCGCAGTGAATTGTTAGATGATATCGCCATCAAGTTGGCGGAGCTGAATAATAAGCTCAGTGTGTTTTTTAACTGCAATAACAATCTGGCGGCCTACAGCATTGAATTTGGTAGTCGTTTTGTGGTGCTGCGAATTTCACCGATCAATATTGCCCGTGAGTGCCAGCAGTTATTTGTGCCTGAAACTAGCTGGATATTTACCTCGGCAACCTTGCAGGTTAACCGCAGCCTTGCCCATTTCGCTCGAGAAATGGGCATCGTCGATGCGCAGCAAAGCATTCTCGACAGTCCCTTTGATTATCCGCGCCAAGCGGTATTTTGTGTACCGAGACAACTTGGCAGCGTGACTAACCAACAGCAAGCGTTAAAACAGCTGGTGGAGGTGTGCGTGCAGGCGATAGATGCGGCCCAGGGACGCACCTTTATTTTATTTACCAGCCATAAAATGCTCGAACAAGCAGCGTTGGCACTGCGAACTCGCACTCATTATCCGCTGCTGGTACAAGGTCAAGCGGGTAAACAGAGTCTGCTGACTAAGTTTCGCCAACTCGGCAATGCGGTATTGCTCGGCACCAGCAGTTTTTGGGAAGGGGTGGATGTGCGCGGCAAATTGTTAAGCTGCGTGATTATCGACAAATTACCTTTTGTGTCGCCCGATGAGCCCCTGTATCGTGCCCGAGCCGATAATGTGAGTCGTCAAGGACTCGATCCCTTTACTGAAGTCTCGTTACCTCAGGCGATTATTGCGCTGAAACAAGGTGTTGGCCGTCTTATTCGTGATGAAAAAGATCGCGGTGTGCTGATCCTTTGTGATAATCGCATCGTGAATCGCTACTATGGCCAAGCCTTTTTAAACTCACTGCCGCCGATGGCGCGTACCCGTGACCTAGATAAAGCGCTGGAATTTTTAAGACAGATCCCTTAAAGCCGATCCCATAAAACAAATCCCTTAAGGCTGCTCGCTTGAGGAAGTGTTCTAAAAGTTCGACAGCTTAAAACTGAATTCATAAAAAACGGGCTTGCGATAGTTTCGCAAGCCCATTTTCACCTAGATAAATCCATGTGTGGCAGATTGTTATCAGAAACTTGCCGTTACGCCCGCATAAATACTGCGACTCTTTTGGATGTAATCCAGATCGGTAGCCACTTGGTCGCGCTCTGCATCCGTGAGGTTAGTGACGCCGAGTTTGACTCTGAACATAGGATTGATTTGGTAATTTACGCCTAGGTCGAGTGAACCATAACCCGTCGATTTTACATTGGTGCGCAAATACTGATCGCCAGTATAGTGGTAGGCGATAAAGGTGGATAAGCCCTCCAATGCCTGCCATTGCAGTTTCAGGTTGTAGCTGTCATCCGGCGTTAAGGTAAAAGGCGCGCCATTTTGCTTATCTTCGGCATCGGTTTTACTGTAATTACCGCGAATGCTGACCGTGTCACTTACATCGTACCAAGCCTGCAGTTCCCAACCAGTGATCTTAGCTTCGTTCACGTTTTGGTAAGTCAACACTGCGCCGGGCGTTCTATCCCAGGTTTCTGTGATGATTTTATTTTCCACATCATTGTGGAAGTAGGTGATTGAGCCACCAAAATCCGTGGTTTGATATTGGGTCGATAACTCGTAATTCACTGAGGTTTCGGCTTGTAAATCTGGATTGCCCGCGACGGTACAGGCGCCGCGACAAGCGGGGATAATATAATCGGCTTGAGACTGTGACATATTTGGCGCTTTAAAGGCTTTGCCACCGCCGCCTTTGATCACCCATTCAGAGCTTAAGTTATACACTAAATACATGCGTGGGCTAAATTCGGTGCCGTACACATCGTGGTGATCGACGCGCCCGCCCAAAGTGATATTGAGTTCGCCTAAGCTAAATTCATCTTGCAGATACAAGGCCGACTGGCTGTCGTCTAAGGTGCCATCGCCTAAAATGTTGCGGCTGTTTTCAAGTTGAGTCCAACGGTATTCCGCGCCGCTGGTTAACATGTGATCCCCCAGTAAGACTGTGGTTTGGCCGTCGAGATTGTGGTTGGTTTGGGTGATATGCCCAATCTCGGCGATCAGCGCGGAGTCGTCAGTCACCTCAACATTTTCATAGTAATAGCGCAGGCGAGTATCGCCCCAATTCCAGTGGCCATTGTGGGTTAAACCTGAGCTTATCCGCTCGGCTTGTTGGTTATTGGTGAGGATAGTGCCGTAGTTATTCCAATCCGACTCGCGTTCGTCGTTGGCGTAACTTAAATCAAATTGCAGATCTTGCTGGCTATCAATCAACCATTGCAGGTTAGCGAGGGCGCTGATTTCATCTCTGTCTTCTAACGCATCGATTGTGGGTTTTAAATCTGAGCGCCAGGCATCGCGTTGATTGCTGTCGACGATTAAGTTTGCCAGTAATTTATCTTTGATCAGCGCGCCGCTAGTGTAGAAATTGTACTTAGTGCTGTCGCCGCCTTTGCCGCTGGTGGGCGTATCGTATTGCACGCCGACACTGGTCTGCCAGTCGTCAGTGGGTTGGCGCAAAATCACGTTAACCACACCGCCTAAAGCTTCGGAGCCATACAGGGATGACATGGGCCCGCGCACGACTTCGATACGCTCAATCGCAGACATAGGAATGGATGATAAGTCAAAATCGTTGCCATAACCGGAGGTTAGTGCTTCGCGGGAGTTGACTCGGCGGCCGTTGATTAAGATCAGCGTGTAGTCCGAATCCAGTCCGCGCAGGCTAATTTCATTGCGACCATAGGGCGTGCCTTCGCTGATGTTCACACCCTGTAAATAACGCACTGCGCTGGCCAGATCGTCAATCACTAGCGTTTCAAGTTCACTGCGGTTTATCACAGACACAGAAGCGGGCGCCGACAGTTCCGAATGCTGAGTTTGCGTAGCTGTGATCACCATACGTTCCATTTCTGCTGTGGCATCTTGGGGAGCTGCGGCAGTTGCCCATGCAGCGGGTAACAACAGGCTTAAGCCAATGGCGCGCGATAGGCGGTTCAGCGTAAGAGTCGATTTTGTGGCAGATGCGTGACAGATTAGGCGAGTACGGCGGATAAATCGGGACATATCATTCTTCCTTGGGTAATTTCGGCGAATGATAATTATTCTTAAATAGTGCATCAAGAGCGCAGATCCCGCTTTTGTGTAAAGACTATGTAAATTTTACTCTTTAATAACAGTATGATAGCGGGTATGTCTGTTGAGGGGGCTGCTTGCACTACCAAGCTGATGTTGCTGAGAAACAAATATGAGAAAGCGAGTGTGATCAGCGAATACGAAATAGCTAATGCGAAAAGGCTAAACGCTGAGGTGGGGTAAATCGCGAAAAGATAGTGAAACTAGCCATAAATTGTCTGCAGATGCTGCAGGGAAATTCAAGTTTTAATTATATTATTCTGATTTAAAAAGATAATTTAATTGGCATACGCTTTGCTGATACTTCTGCTTCAGATTTGTGGCGCTATGCAGTTTTGTGATGTGCATCGTCGCCATAAAAATTTACAGCCAACATTCACGGAGAGAATATGAATCCAGCATTTTATAGCTTAGCCACAGTTGTCGTTTTAACTTTGTCACTCGCCACTACCGAACCCGCTGTTGCCACAGATGCGTCCGCATTAGCTAAAGCAGCATCAGTTAAAACCGCTGAGGCTTCACATGCAGGCACTGCGCAACCCGCTACTGCGTTAGCTGATACGTTAGCGACTCAAATTGCAGCGGTGGATTTTGCCGTGTTCGACAGTTTCAATAAGTGCGCAGCCCCCGCTGAACTTGAGAAACACGCGGCGTTTTTCACTGAAAATGTGGAGTTTTACCACGACACAGGTGGCGTGACGTGGAACCGCAAGGATATGATCGCCAATACCGAAAAATATGCCTGTGGCCATTACCGCCGCGAGTTAGTCGCGGGCACGATGAAAGTGTTTCCGGTGAAAGAGTTTGGCGCAATAGAGCAAGGCGTTCACCGTTTTTGCAGTTTTGAAACCGGCAGCTGTGATGGTCTAGCCGACTTTGTCATTGTGTGGCGCAAACAGGGCGAACAGTGGAAAGCCACCCGAGTGCTGAGTTATGGGCACAGAATCGCTGAGGCCAAAACTGACTAAACCACGATACTAAAGCTAGCCTTTAACAAAAACTAGCCTTTAACAAAATGCTAGCCTCTAACAAAATGCAGTAATCGATTATTTGCGGGCATAGCCACATCTTGCTTCAGTGTTAAGCCTTGCTCGCTGGCTAAACTGCAAATCCATTCGATATCGCGAATGCCGCTGGCTGGATTCCGCTGTTTTAAAAAGCTATCAAACTGGCGATTGCTGTCACTGCTAAATTCGCCTTGGTAGTTAAAGGGGCCGTAAATACACAGGGTCTTGAGTTGGGGAAGATACAGACCAAGACCAGTAAAAAACGCTTCAACCATATTTTTGCTCATAATATGCAAAGTGTTCGCAGTAAATACGCCATCAATATCAGGTGTTAATCCCTCCACTGGCCATGGCGCGGTAACATCAAGGATAAGCGGTAAAGCTAGATTTGCCCCAGCATTGAATAGCTCGCCTTCTTGCTCGCATCTTGCGCGAATGACCTCAATATACTCAGCTTGATCGCTGGTTTGCCAGATTAAATGGGGAAGATTGGCAGCAAAAAAACGGCATGTTGGCCGGTACCACTGCCGATCTCGAGTATATGTTGGTTGAGTGAGAATGCCTGCGTTAATACGGCTAAAATCGGCGCTTTGTTGTTTTCGCACGCTTGGGAAAACGGCAGTTGGGTAAGTGGCTGGACAGTTGGCAATAGTGGCATAATGGACTCGAGGTTGCTGAGATTAAAAGAGGATGACGCCGCACAAGCCTATCTTAAACCAGCAAAAAGCATAAGGCTTAAAAGATAAAATGAGCCACGCTTTAATCCTAGGTTCTTCAAGCAGAAGCCATTCCTGCTTCCTTTGTTATGTCCAGCAAGCGGTTAGCACAATCCACTGTTGACCTCGATCTCAACTCAGATATACTCTCAAATTCTGAACGCTTGTAAAAAATATAAAACAACCGTCGGCGGAAAACGTGTTAACACTCGTGCCTATAAACTAAGACTCAACACCCATTACCAGCACACAGTTTTTAGTACTTAACGTTCAACACTCAACATTTAATATTTAACTTTTAACACTGAACTTTCAACATCAAGGAATGACTATGCCAGCAGAGCGTTGCGCCTCCTACTACAATGCCACCATTAACCAAGAGTCGGATTATCCTGAGCTTGAAGGCGACATTCGCGTCGATGTGGTGATTGTCGGTGGCGGGTTTACCGGTGTAGCAACGGCGCTTGAATTATCCGAGAAGGGCTACAAGGTGGCACTTATTGAGGCTAATAAAATTGCGTGGGGCGCAACCGGACGCAACGGCGGGCAGGTGACAGGCAGTTTGTCTGGCGATGCGGCGATGACAAAACAACTGCGTCGTCAGATTGGCAATGAAGCTGAAGATTATGTGTGGAATTTACGTTGGCGCGGTCACGACATTATTAAAAATCGGGTGGCCAAGTACGGCATAGAGTGTGATTTAAAATTTGGTCATATACAAACCGCTTACCAGATGCAGCACATGCACGAGCTTAGGGCTATGCATGATGAAGCGCAACGTCGCGGCATGGGGGAGTTTATGACCTTGGTCTCCGCCGATGAAATGCCCGCCTATTTAGGCTCGCCCTTGTATCACGGTGGCTTAGTCAATCGGCGCAACATGCATTTGCACTCAGTTAATCTATGCCTTGGTGAAGCTCGCGCTGCAGCAGGTCTGGGGGCGTTGATCTTTGAACACTCACCCGTGCTCGATATTGAGGAGGGCGATCTTGCTACCGTTATTACCGCCAAGGGGAAAGTGCGCGCCAACAGTGTGCTGATCGCGGGGAATGCCTACCATAAACTCGCGCGCCCTCAACTGCGTGGCATGTTATTTCCGGTGTCCTTAGGCAATTGTGCCACGGCGATTCTGCCCGATGAGATCGCTTCGCAGATTAATCCGCAGGATTTAGCCGTGTACGATTGTCGCTTTGTGCTGGATTACTATCGCCTGACCGCAGATAAACGCTTGATGTTCGGCGGTGGCACTAATTACAGCGGCCGCGATCCCAAAAATGTGGCGGCGGAATTACGGCCCGCAATTGAGCGTACGTTTCCACAATTAAAGGGTGTTGATATCGAATTTGCCTGGGCCGGAATGGCGGGCATTGTGATTAACCGTATCCCGCAGCTCGGCAAAGTGTCGCCTAATGTATTCTATTGCCAAGGCTATTCTGGGCATGGGGTGGCGACATCGCACATTATGGCTGAGATCATGGCCAATGCGATGCACGGGCAATTGCGTGAATTTGATTTGTTTGCCGCCATGCGCCATATCCGCATTCCGTTAAATGAATGGTTCGGCAATCAAGCGCTGGCGTTAGGCATGTTGTATTACACCTTGCGGGAAAACTGGCGCTAGTTTGCGGCGTCTTGTCTGTTATCGCTTCGTTTGTTCGAACTGAGTAATTCGCTCAACAACAGATGGCTCCACAATAAACCTCTCAGCAATAGGTTTTTTAGCAACAGGCTGCTCCAAAAAATGCGGCTCAACAACAGGCTATTCAGAAAAAGATTAGTCCTGTTCGGCGAGTTTTTCGGCGAGGTAATCGACCAATACGCGGATCTTAGCCGACAGGTGGCGGTTTTGCGGATAGAGTGCCCAAATGCCTTCTTTGGCTTCGCGGTGACCGTCGAGTAAGGACAGTAAACGTCCAGCTTGAATATCTTCTTCAATATAATAATCAGGCAGTTGTACTATACCAATTCCCTTTAGCGCCGCATCCCTTAATGCGTAGCCGCTGTTACAATTGAGATTGCCGCGCACTTTGATATTGCGTTCGCGGCCATTCTCCACGAAGCGCCAGTAATTGTGATTGCCAATCAAGCAGTTGTGCCGGCTAAGTTCAGATAAGGTATGGGGCTGACCGTACTTTTCCACATAACTCGGTGAGGCGGCGACATAGTGAGTACGGCTGCTTAAGGGTTTGGCCATTAAACTCGAGTCAGCGAGTTTGCCGAGGCGAATGGCCAGATCGTAACCACCTTCAATCAAGTCCAAAGTGCGATTAGTGAGGTCAACACTAAACTCAACACTGGGATATTGCACCATAAAATCATTGAGTAACGGCATAATAAATTTTTCGCCATAGGCCACGGGAGCCGTGAGTTTGACTAAGCCTTGGGGTGAGTCCTTTAGGTTTGAGATAGCGCGCTCAGCTTCTTCTAAGCCGGTTTGTAATTGGCGGCAATGGCGATAATAAATCGTGCCTTCTTCGGTTAGCGACACTTTGCGGGTGGTGCGGTAAAACAGCTTAGTGCCGAGGCGATTCTCTAAGGCGCTGACTTGGCGGCTCACGTGGGCGGTGGAGATATTCAGTCGCTGCGCCGCTAAGGTAAAGCTTTCGGCTTCGGCCACTGCGACAAACTCAGAAATGCCATCCCAGAGGTACATTGTTGTTACTCAGTAAAAATGAATTGCTTGAATACTAGATTGTCTCTCGCTGAGAAACAAATACAATCTTACTATTCATTAGCATCAGTGCATTAGCATCAGTGCAATCGGCATCAGCGTATGCTGAGTCGGTATGTTTGAGCCAATATGTTTGAACCAAGATGCTTTAGCTTAAGTAGAATCGATTACAACAATAATTTTCTCTTATTACCTATCAAGGGACGGTAACAATGTCGAACGAAAAACCGCAGTTTATTAAATCAAAGGCCGCTGTTGCTTGGGGACCAGGACAACCACTGAAGATTGAAGAAGTGGATGTGATGTTACCAAAAGCGGGCGAAGTCTTAGTGCGCATTGTGGCCACAGGCGTGTGTCACACGGACGCGTTTACCCTGAGCGGTGACGATCCTGAAGGGGTCTTCCCGGCGATTCTAGGCCACGAAGGCGGCGGTATCGTTGAGCAAGTGGGCGAGGGCGTGACCAGCGTGCAAGTGGGCGATCATGTGATCCCACTTTATACCCCTGAGTGTGGCGAGTGTAAGTTCTGCTTATCGGGCAAAACTAACCTGTGCCAAAAAATTCGCGCGACCCAAGGTAAAGGCTTAATGCCCGATGGCACCACGCGTTTTTATCTCGATGGCAAACCTATTTTCCATTACATGGGTTGCTCGACTTTCTCTGAATATACTGTGCTGCCTGAAATCTCATTGGCAAAAGTCAATAAGAGCGCGCCATTAGAAGAAATTTGTCTGCTGGGTTGCGGCGTAACCACAGGCATGGGCGCTGTGATGAACACGGCCAAAGTGGAAGAAGGCGCAACCGTGGCGATTTTCGGCCTCGGCGGTATTGGTTTATCGGCGATCATTGGTGCGACTATGGCAAAAGCCAGCCGCATTATCGCCATTGATATCAACGAATCTAAGTTCGAGTTAGCCAAAAAACTCGGCGCGACCGATTGCATCAACCCTAAATTACTCGATAAGCCCATCCAAGAGGTGATCGTTGAGATGACCGACGGCGGCGTAGATTACTCATTTGAGTGTATCGGCAACGTCAACGTGATGCGCAGCGCCTTAGAGTGTTGTCATAAGGGCTGGGGCGAGTCGGTGATTATCGGTGTTGCCGGTGCAGGCCAAGAGATTTCAACTCGTCCATTCCAATTAGTTACTGGCCGAGTGTGGCGCGGTTCTGCTTTTGGCGGCGTGAAAGGGCGTTCTGAACTGCCACACATTGTTGAGCGCTACATGGCGGGTGAGTTTAAGCTCGATGACTTTATCACTCACACTATGGGGCTTGAGCAAATCAATGAAGCGTTCGAGCTGATGCACGAAGGTAAGAGCATCCGTAGCGTGATCCATTTTGATAAATAAGCGATTTTGCATGCTAAGTTGATGCTTCATCTTGATGTGACAAACCAGCAGACAGGTGACAATCTGTCTGCTGTGTTCACTGAGTAGATGACTAACGCTAAGACAAATGCCATGACAAACTCTAAGGCAAGCGCTATGACCAAGCGCTAAAAGATTGAGCTTAAAAGGACTTGTATGACCATAGAAAATATCAGTTGTAACAAGAGTTTCGGCGGTTGGCATAAGCAATATCGCCATCAATCTCAGTCGTTAAACTGCGAGATGCGCTTTGCGATTTATCTGCCACCTGAAGCGGTGAATAAACCTGTGCCTGTGCTGTATTGGCTCTCAGGTCTAACCTGTACCGATGAAAACTTTATGCAGAAGGCGGGCGCGCAGCGCATGGCGGCTGAGCTTGGGATGGCGATTGTTGCCCCTGATACCAGCCCCCGCGGTGACGATGTGCCCGATGCGGCGGACAAAGCCTACGATTTAGGCTTAGGCGCGGGGTTCTACCTCAATGCGACCAAAGCACCGTGGAACCGTCATTACAAAATGTACGATTACATAGTCCACGAGTTGCCAGCCTTGATTGAAGCCCATTTTCCTGTGACTACACAGCGCGCTATATCAGGCCATTCGATGGGCGGTCATGGTGCTTTGGTGATTGGCCTGAGTAATCCGCACAGATACAGCTCCATTTCGGCCTTTAGTCCGATTTCGAATCCAAGTAATGCGCCTTGGGGTATTAAAGCCTTCAGTGAGTACTTAGGTGAGAATCGTGAACATTGGCGCCAGTACGATGCCTGTGAGTTGCTCAAGCTCGCCATTGCCGAGGTGCCAGTTATGATTGACCAAGGTGAAGCCGATAGCTTTTTAGACACCCAATTGATGCCACAATCGCTGGTGGACATTGCCAATGCTAAGGGCTATCCCTTAGATGTGCGGATGCAACCGGGGTACGATCACAGCTACTACTTCATCGCGAGCTTTATTGAAGAACACCTTAAGTTCCATAGCTTGTACTTTAAGCCCTGAATCGTCGATTCAGTAGTCATGCCGATGAGCTCAAACAAAAATGCCGCAACTCAGTGAGTTGCGGCATTTTTTATGATGCAGTTTAAGCGATTAGTAGGAGTGAACTAACACTCAGCACTCAACAATGTTGACCGCTAGGCCGCCTTTGGCGGTTTCTTTGTATTTGCTGCGCATATCTCTGCCGGTATCCATCATGGTTTTGATCACTTTATCCAGTGAAACCTTATGGTTACCGTCACCGCGTAGGGCCATACGAGAGGCGTTGATCGCTTTGATCGCGCCCATGGCATTACGTTCGATGCATGGTACTTGCACTAGGCCGCCCACAGGATCGCAGGTTAAACCTAAGTTATGTTCCATGCCGATTTCAGCTGCGTTTTCAACGTGCTCAACCGTGCCGCCCATGATTTCAGTCAGTGCGCCTGCAGCCATAGAACAGGCTACGCCAACTTCACCTTGGCAACCCACTTCGGCGCCAGAAATTGAGGCATTCTTCTTGTACAAAATACCAATCGCGGCGGCGGTTAACAGGTAACGGGCGCAGACATCGATATCCACTTCTTGTACGAAGGTATCGTAATAGCATAATACTGCAGGGATAATTCCCGCAGCGCCGTTTGTGGGTGCCGTCACTACGCGATCGCCGGCTGCATTTTGCTCGTTGACCGACAGGGCGAATAAATCGACCCAATCCATTGCGGTTAATGGGTCGACGTTGTTACGGCCTTCGGCTTTCAAACGACGGTACAGGGCAGGGGCGCGGCGACGCAGTTTTAAGCCACCAGGTAAAATGCCTTCTTTTTGATAACCGCGTTCGATACAGGTTTTCATGGTCTGCCAAATGTTCCACAGCTTGGCTTTGACTTCATCTTCTGTGGCTAAACTCAGTTCGTTCGCCATCATCAAAGAAGAAATGCTCAGACCTTGCTCGCCACACAATTCTAATAACTGTGCTGCGCTGCCAAAATCAAAAGGGGCCGCTTCGATTGGTGATGCAGGTGATGCATTACGTTGGCTAATTTCGTCTTCATCTAAGATAAAGCCGCCGCCGACAGAATAGTAAGTGCGCTCAAAAATACACTCATCTTTACAATAAGCGTATAAGGTCATGGCGTTGGCGTGTGCTGGCAAGGTTTTGCGTCTGTGGTAAGTAATGCCTTGCTCGCGGGTAAATTTAACCACTTTGCCACAGTGCAGGGTTAAGGTTTCGTCCTTAGAGACGTGCTCTAAAATGCCGTCGATACTGTCAGTGTCTACGGTTTCTGGATCTTCACCCATTAAGCCTAAAATCACTGCTTTGCCCGTGCCGTGGCCTTTGCCTGTTTGGCCGAGGGAGCCAAAGAGCTCGGCTCTTAATTCATCAATCTGGGTCACGAGTCCTGAGTCAGTCAGGTTTTGCATAAAAATTTTGCCCGCTTTCATTGGGCCGACAGTATGTGAACTCGATGGACCTATGCCGATCTTGAACATGTCAAATACGCTAATCATGATAGAAGTCCTGTTGTGTCTTGTTTATTATTTTAGTCTGAGTGCATGGGATTGCTCGCTCTGCAGATTGAAGCACGCTAATCTTCAACGTGAACTCTGGTCAATGGCGGCGCTCTTTCATGCGAAATCTGCTTGTGTGATACTCTAACCTCAGTATCCCATAGATTAGCGTGACAATTCACATTAGTTTTTTTAATTCGATATAGTTCGGATAAGCTGAACTTAATTGGGACTTTTTTGCTGGCCATTTTATGGCCAAGAATACAGGCTTTAAACGCGCTACAAGGGCAGATGGTTCGCTTTTTTGAGCATTTTTGTGAGCGCGGACTACTTATGGCTTGAGTGGTTATTTTTTGAGTATTAATGAAAATTTTTAGGGAGAAGTATGAGCTATTTAATGTTGGACCTACTGTCGTTGGACGTCAGTGAGGCAGAATCTGAGATGCTACGCCATCCACAGGTGGGTGGTTTAATTCTATTTTCCCGCAATTTTTCAAGCCGTGATCAGTTGATCCGTCTGGTACAACAGATACGCCAAATTCGCCCTGAACTATTAATTGCCGTCGATCATGAGGGCGGTCGAGTACAACGCTTCCGCGATGGCTTTACCGTTATTCCCGCCATGGGCGACATTTTACCCGCAGCAAAAGGTGATATAGCGTTAGCCAAACGCTGGGCCTGTGAGCTCGGTTTCTTGATGGCGATTGAATTACTGGCCTGCGATATCGACTTAAGTTTCGCGCCCGTATTGGACTTAAATGGCGTGAGTCAAGTCATAGGTAAACGCAGCTTTAGCCCAGAGCCTGCCGAGGTGATTACACTGGCCGAAAGCTTTATTGCGGGTATGGCCGCCGCTGGCATGGGCGCTGTGGGTAAACATTTCCCCGGACACGGCAGTGTGGTGGCGGATTCGCACTACGAGAAACCGATTGATGATCGCGATGCCGAGGCGATTTTTGCAAAGGATATCCTGCCGTTTAAAGACTTGATCGCAAAAGAGAAGTTATTAGGCGTGATGCCCGCGCACGTGGTTTATCCTAAAGTCGACCCCAACTCTGCGGGTTTTTCTGAATACTGGCTAAAACAAGTGCTGCGCAAAGAGCTTGGCTTTAACGGGGTGATTTTCTCCGACGATCTTGGCATGCAAGGCGCAGGATTTGCGGGCGATTACCGTGCAAGGGCCAGCGCTGCCTTAGCCGCCGGTTGCGATATGATTTTAGTGTGCAATGACAATGCGGGCGTAATGTCGCTGCTGGATGGTTTTACATGGCCAGCGAGTGCGCCGCAGCATCCTGCAAGTTTACTCAAGCCCAATGCCGCACAAACGGCCGCAGCGCTCGATAATACCGCCCGTTGGGAAAACGCGAAGCAGCTTGCGGAGCAAATTTGTTTGGCCCAACAGGCGAAAGTTTGATGTAGCGCAAGGTGTGAGATCACTCTTTTGCTAGGGTTAGTTAATTCACTGTAATCAAAAATGATTAAAAGGCCTTGATATGATTTTCTATCTTCATGGATTTGATGCGACTAGCCCAGGTAATCACGAAAAAATGCGTCAGTTGCAATTTATCGACCCTGACGTACGTTTGGTCAGTTACAGCACCTTGCACCCTAAGCACGACATGCAACACTTGCTCAAGGAAGTCGCCAAGCAAATGAAGCATAGCGACGATCCCGCGCCGTTAATGGTCGGCGTGGGACTCGGCGCTTATTGGGCCGAACGCATTGGATTTTTGAATGGTCTTAAATCTGTGCTGATTAACCCCAATTTGCACCCAGAAGAGAATATGCAGGGCAAGATTGACCGCCCAGAAGAATATGCCGATATTGCCAATAAGTGCGTGTCGCAATTTCGTGAAAAGAATACCCACAAGGCCATGTGCATATTCTCAGTGAATGATGAGATGTTCGATAATCTGCAACTCGCCAGTGAATTAAGCGCCTATTATTCGATTGATTGGGATGACGTTCAGCCCCACAAATTCCCCCAACTCGCCGCACATCTGCCCAAAATAAAAGCCTTTAAATTGGCTTGATTGATATCGATTGGATAAAAGTACCACTCCTCTTTTTATATTTAAGAGGGGGAGTGGGTTTATCTCATCGGCTATTCCGCCTTATGGTTTTGGCTTTTTATACTTCATGCCGCGCACATTAAGGGCTCTAAATTGTAAAATCGACTGTGTTGATTTTGGACTGAAATGTGTTAGATAGTAGTGCCGAAGGGCTGCAACTTTAGTTTTAGTTTTATTTTTTAGTGATTTAGTGATTTAGTGATTTAGTGATTTAGTGATTTAGTGATTTAGTGATTTAGTGTTGGGTGGTCTCCACTTGCACAGGCTTGCCATGGCATTGACTCGTCGACACGCAGCAAGTCCGTCCGTGGATGCTCGACCGCCTCGTCCATGGGGCGGACGGTCGTCTCGCTAATCACCATAGCTCGCCTTTCGAGCGCATGCGTAACCTCTAGGTTTTAAAGACTAGATCTAATCTTAACGATTATTAAACACCACTCTTATTGGACAAAAACGTGCTATGTTTTGCGCGGAATTATCTTCATTTCGGAACAACAAAAATAATTCCAAGCGCTGAATCGTGGGCAATAATGAACTTAAGGATGTAACGCTTGGCTTGAGGCTTTACCTTTACACCATTTGCCGCTGTTGTGCTGCTTTTTAAACTCGCACATGCTATCCCATCGACCACTTATGCCACTGTATTGACGTCGAAACTCTTTAGCTGAAGTGAGCCACGCATCGGGCGAAATGCCTAATTCATTGAGTAGTTTTGGCCGTTGATTATCGATATAGCCTTTTTTATCAAGGCGCATAGCTCGTCCCGTCCAATCTATTAACTCAAGATAATCGGCAAAATGAAACGGAATACCCGTTTGCTGATTCAGAAGTGTTGAACCATCAAATTTTGCGAGGGCTTTATGTGGTATTTGCTGTAGGTTATCTGCGGTATTTTTGGCCCGTTGGGGCGCGTTGATATGAGGATTAAGTGCATTCACGCGCTCCTGAATCGATGTAAAATCAGAGGATTGCACGGAGTCGGCAATCCCTGCTCGAATAGGATTTAAATCGACATACATCATGCACGCCAGCAGTGCTTGCTCATCTAACAACGCTTGTGACTTAAAACGGCCTTCCCAAAAAGCGCCTTTACACTTATCTTCACGATTGGCCTTACGGGCAATTTCTTCATTTAAACAGCGCATAAACCAAGAGATACTGCTCAGTCGCTCATACCACTCGGCGAGTAATGCATCAAGTAACATCACTTCACCGTCGATTAAATCATCACCATTCATATACTTAGTGGCGACAACATGGCCCTTAGTGATTTGACACCAGCGACTAATAATATCTTTTTGCGTTAGCGATTTCGCCTTGTCGACATCAATTTTAAGCACTAAATGATAGTGATTACTCATCACCGCATAGGCGCAAATATCAATGCAGAAAATACCTTGATTTTATCAACAATCCAGCCGCGACGATGCTCATAACTGCGGCCTGACAGTTTATCTTCACCGCACAGAAAAGCCCTGCGAACACAGCGATTTATTACATGATAGAAAGGCGTCGCATTAGCATCAATTAACTGTCTTCTGGCTGAGGTCATAAGACACTCCAAAACGATAAAAGCAAGATAATGTAAAGCCTAGTCAAAGAAGCTAAAAAACACAAAAAGATATGGCTGTCCTCTCTATTATTTCGTGCGGAGCCGCATGCAGGGTGGTGTGGGGGCTGGAGGCTAGATACCTCCGGCTACCCGATTATGTTTATCCAAGTTTCAAACTCACGAGAAGACATATTTTCATACAACCCTTTAATAGTGAGTTCATTCCTATAAGTGAGATTGCAATATAGAACTGATGGAGTTACTACTAATCCAATAACTTCGTCAAACTTCGAAAAGTCATAATTATCTCCAACTTTGTTCTCATCAATAATTTTTATTTTAGCTCTCCAGTCTTCTACATACTTCTCGAGCGAAGATGTAATATTTCTGACCGTTCTATAATCACCTTTGTCATAGTCAAGATTATCCAATAAGCTTTTGCATGAAATGGCAATTAGGCTCTTACCAATAACCATTATTGCATCGAAGTCTGTAATTGATTTATTTCTAAACCTTAAAGTTTTCGCAACTAAATTTCTGATATTTCTAGCTGGCTTCAGTTTTGAGTTATCGATAAGCTCTTGAGTTTGCTCTTCAAAAAAATATCCACGTAAATTAGCAATATTTCCTTGTTTTTTAGTGTATTCAAGCTTGTTAAATAAAAATTCAAATGAGGAAGAAATGTCAAAGCCAAGCATTTTTCCTGCATCAAATAATACAGATATATTTGACGGGTAAATATTTTCACCTAATGGTCTGCTGTACTTTTTTATTATCTCTGGACCATTATTTGTGAATGTTGTTCCTAACTTTTCCAACTGGATCTTTTTAACAGAATCGATAAAACCCTGAAAGTGTTCATCAATAAAACCTTTCGAAAAAAGAAGGTAACCTTTTTCAGCTATATCAGGTAAAAATACCCAGCCTCTAAGAATCAGTGTAGTAACAAACTGCAAGATAGAAATCACCTCTAAAAACTCTATTTCCCAGGGTAACCCATCTTTACCCAATTTGAATTCGCTAAATATTGTTTCCAAACTGATTGGAGCAATATTGAAGTTTACTTTGGTATATTTAGTATCTTTTAATTTAGTGATTTTTTTAGGAATGTATTCATACTTTCCAGATTGATTTTCGTTAGCGACAATGATGAGGCTTTCGAGATTGGTTAAATGTCTTTGTTTAAGGCTAAAACCACTCTTAGAAGGCATATTCATGCCATTCTCTATTTTACTTTCAATTACATTTCTATCGTCAAATAACTTAATAGATTCAATAATCTCATGTTCATCAATTGGTATCGGCATCAATTCATTTTCATGGATTTGAAATTCACAACCTTTAGATGAGATCCTAATTAATGTATACATGTCTCCTAATAAAATAGAATAGCCTACGAGTTTACAATAGTCTTTTACTACGGTTTCGTTAATTTCAAGAATGACACTATTTCCATTTTTGTATAATTCATTCTCATCAATTTCTTTATCACTAAATGAAATACAAGATTCAACCATCTTTATGGCAAATAAAAAAGTAGTATCTAAACTGCCTTCAAAATGCTTTTTAGGGAGAGCAGTAAAATAAAATTTCCAATAATATTTAGGATAATTATTTACAAGTTTTACAATAGATTTTTCAATTTTAGATATGTTCTCATGAGCATATTTATTTGCTTCGAAAGCGGAAATTCTGTTAGTAGACTCATCAACTAGGCTTCCAAAATTCAATAGTATTTTAGCCAATTCATTATGACTTTTACCTACCTCTACTGGTATATCAATATCGATATCGATTTCTACCATTCTTTTCTTAGATTGACGAGTTGCCTTTTTAAAGTACTTTTCCAATCGTTTATTTTTTTTTGAAGACATATATTCCTTGAAATAGCCAATGAATACCTTTAAACATAACATTTTATTAGTGCGCATGCGCGTTTACCTCATTAGACCAGTGAAAACGCGCACAGTTAACTGATTGTATTACAAAGAAGTTACCAGCTTTTTATCAAATACACCATCAAGGAAAACGCGCATGCGCGTTTTCCAAACCTATTAACTAATTTGATTGAAGTATATGAAATTGATTTTAAAGGGTTTTGTTAATTTTAGGCAGGAAAAATGCGCAAGCTAATGAGTTTAAAAACGCTCAAAACGACTTAAATTTGAATATGACCATATACCAATCCAGTTCCGCTAACTCATGAAGAAGATCTAAAGGCAGGGATAAAGGCAGAGTAAATAGATAAGAATTTGTAGGACAACTCATTCGTAAATTTGAAATTGTCCAAAGGTGTTCTAGCAAGCTTTGGGGCAAAAGCTTTTTAGGATGGACTTGTGAATTAGGGACTTAGTTAAGATTGGCATTGTTGCAACTGTGACCGTTGGCGGCATGGATGCCGCCGTCGAGCCCTCAGGGACGAGTTTATGGCGAGTCACAGGGGAACCAATGACAATGAATACCGCACAACTGGAAATAAAACTAACTTTAGGCATCACTGCAAAAGCGGTTTTCCTGTTGCGCTGAACTGGCATAAACAGCAAAGCATTTTATTTACTGGGCGTGAAAGGGCATAATGCGGCGCTTACTATTTGAGATACAAGGAATAACCATGAAGTACTTGGTTAGCGTAGTTGCATGCTGTTTATTATCGGCCTGTTCTTTTGGGGATGCTGATGTTGAGTTTACACCTGAAAAAGGGGAAGAGCGCTCGTATCAGCTGTATAGCACCACCAACATCACTGTAGACAACGGTCGGCGTACCGAAACGGTTAACACCAGCTCACATCAATTGCTGCGTTATAAGGTCCTCGAAACAGGCAAAAACAGTCGGTTTCAAGTGCACGTCGATTACATGAACATGCGCGATGGTCAAGGGAGCGGCGTCAGTAGTGGCCAGCGGGCCGATCGTAATCCCGAAATGCACGCTATTTTCTCGCAGGGATTTGAATTTACATTAAATCTAGACGATGGCAGCGTTAAAGAATTCACTGCATTAAACAAACCGGTATGGCAGGCGCTGCTGGCTGAACGCGGTGCAGAGCTTGAGCAGGAGTTGAAAAAGCTCTTTAGCTCATCGGCCTTTCTGAGCACCATACCCGCCAAAGCGGGGGCGGTCGTCGCGCTTCCTACCTATCAAGGCCACGCCAATGCCAAACTTACTGTATTGCAAGTCACTGATACGCATGTGTTAGCCAAAGTTGAAAGTGATGGTGAGCAAGCCAAAATATACGGTCAGCTGATGTTAGAACGTGAGCGGGGTTGGTTAGCACAGTTAGCCTTAGTGGCAGAAGCGCCGTTTGAGCGCTACGGCTACAAGGGCACAGTGCGCAGCAACGTTATTATGTTGCCGCAGCAGCGCCAGTTGGGTGATTTAACACAGCGTTTAGGTTTTGATTATGATTTCCCAGCCTTTGAGTATCAAAAACAGCCTGACTTTGTGCTGGATGACATCAATAAGACCTTAGGCCTTGATGCTGTGTTTGCCTATGATGCGGGTTACTTTTACCAGCAAGATGATCTATTAAATCTAACCTATCATCATGACTTTTCAGGTTTTAAACCCGAAGGCGGATTTAGCTTAACCGATATCACGGCATACAGCGCGGATGGCACTGTGCTGCCACTACAACTAAGCAAGGTGGGCAGTTACAGTTATCCAGAACAGGATGGTTTCCATCAATCTGTGCAGCAAAATCTGCTTATTGGCTGGAATGCACCAAATGACCTCTTAGCTCAGGTTGCTGAGTTTCGCGCGACTGCCCATTATCATGGTGCGAAACTGGTCAAACTTAACCTGACACCTGATCCCAGTAAAACTGTGAGCTTGCAGTATGAAGATTTACAGCTGGAACTCTCGCCAATCACCGACAAGCCATTCAGTTATCTGCTGAAATCGCGAGGCGGCGCTGACAAAACTTGGTTGTACCGGCGCTATGACGGTGCCGAAGGCGCTATGGTGCACTATCTTTCACCGCCAGCCACTGGACCGGATTGGTTAACGTCGGCAGAGCAAAATATGCTGGCGCTGGCCTCATCGGCGCAATATGAAACGATTACACAGTTTACCTTTGCCGCCGCGCCGTCGACACTGACACTTTATGTGAATACTGCGGCTGACAGCGGCGAACTGACTAAGAATATTCGTTTTATTCCAACCTTAGATTACGCGCAAAATATGGCTTATCCACCGTCGCAGCAGCAACTACTTTATAGCGATGATATGTATGCGTCCTATGATAATCAGCCGCAACCTAGCACAACCGTCGATCCCGCCTTACTTGAGCCGCAAATCGTCGCCAAATACGGCGTCAGTATGCTGTTAACGTCTGAGCAGGCAGCGGTGTGCACCCTTAGTGTGGTCGATGCCCCTAAGGTCAACGGGCACACACTGCAATGGACAAACACCAGCGCAAGCAGCAACACGGGTTTTGGTACTGGGCTAGATAAGTTTGTGCTGTACCAACTGAGTAGCACCGATGGGATCCGCCGCAATTTTTACGACATCAATGTCAGCAGCACCTTGGCCTGTACCGGTACGCCTCAATGGCAAGCACTCGCGTATCAACCCGAGCAAAGTTGGTTGATTGATGTCAGTCAGCTGCCAGATTTGGAT
>NZ_VXCT01000051.1:0-36736 GCF_052850535.1 Shewanella sp. 1180_01 | reverse complement strand
TTTTTAGTCTTTCTTCTACGCACCCAGCACACACCCAATAAGCCCGTGATGGCTAATACGCCAAATACGACGGGCTTTTTCAGCTTGTGATACAGGGCGTTCCATTCTGCAATTTCATTGGCCTGTGCTCGTTTTTCTGCCCCGTCAAAATCGGGCGTTTCACACTGCATACCAAAGTTTTCGGCCCAAGGCACAAAGGGGCCGTTGGCGACGTATTTTTTGTAGTAGCGTAGGGCAAGTTATTGATCTCGATACAATACCCAACCCGTGGCTTGGCAGAGTAGCGCGGCATAGGCTTGGCTGTTGTGGGGAACATGCTCCGATGCCTTGTTGGCCAGTTCCGCCGCCGTGTAGCGATAATGGAAGCGTTTATCGGGAACGGCTTGGCTGGCGCTTAACCGCAGCTGTTCTTTCTCGGCCAATTTGCTCGGTTCATTCCAATCGCTTAGATCGAATACCCCTTGGTAGATAGCGTAATCTGGGGCTAATTCAAACCCTAAGATTTCCATACCTTGGTGGCGGGCAAGTTCTGCCGCAGCCCAATAGGCCTTAGCGCTATCTATGCCTGTTGTATTTTTCGCCGCGTTCAGCTCAGTACCGTAGGCGAGGGCGCTGGCATTAAGATTCGGATTAGGGAAATAAGCAGGCGCTTCAGCGATAGCCCCTTCACGTAATAATCTGCGACCTAACAAGTAGCGTAAGCGATTGTTAATCGGTTCTATATTATCGTACCAGTCGCTATCTTTAGGGTATTCGAAGGCGATAAGCGGCACATGCTCGTCGATAAATAACTTAAGTTCAGCCGTGGTGAGCACGCGCTCCGCCACATAGGCTATGTCTTGCCAGTATTCGTCGCCGCTGGCGAGTAAGTGATTGAGCGCGTCGACATATTCACCGCGCTCTAGGGATAACACGCCTTGCTCAGCGCGAATACGGCAGTAAGTGGCTTTATCTTCATCGGCATTAATGGCTTGCTGCTGAGTCTCTTTGGCATCAACTGTGGCCAATGTTTCATTAGACTGTTTGGGGAAGTGACGCGCCGCCTGAGCATAGGCCTTGGCCGCCTCTGCTTGATCGCCCTTTTGTAGCATTAATTTAGCGGTTAGCCACCAAGTGAGGCCGCTGGGTTTCGCGAGCGTCAATAGGCGCTCAGCACTGGCATAATCCCCTAGCTGGTAATAAATTGCCGCTAATTTATCGCCATGGTTGAGCTGTAAACCATCGGTTGGGAACACTTTGAGGATTTCAGCTACCTTTGAGCCCATTTCTGAAAGCTGGCCATCGTAGGCAAATTCATTGGTGCTGCTTTGCCAATAGGCAATCAATAACTGCTGCACGCTTGTCTGTTGCAGCAACGGTTTCAGCTCAGCAATGTCTTTCCCCATCAAGGTACGGCTTAACATCAATAAAGAATCATAACCGCCGCTATCGCCCTGTACTGATTGGGTGGCATAGAGCTCAATAGCCTTATTCAGTGCATCAGGGTTAAGCATCATTTGTAGCTCAGTATCATCTGCACCTTGATTGGCAACTTGTGGGCTCGGCTGGCCTTGGTGCAGCAGGATATAGGCCTGCTCACCTAGGCTTGCTAAGCTCAATCGCAGGGGATCGGCGGCGCCTTGGGCGACTTCGGTTTGCAATTGAGTCAGGTAAGCGTTGGCACGATTAAAGTGCTCAGGATCCGCTGAGGTTTTACTTAAGATAAGCTCAATACGCGACAGCGAATAGAGGGCCCACAGGCTGCGAGATGCGCGTTCGCTTTCTGGTAATTTAATAATTTTGCTGAAATAGTTACTTGCTCTATCATAATCTTGTGCCTCAAACGCCACGGCGCCTAAGGTGTACCAGGTCAGCGCTTGGGGCAGATCCTTATCCAACTTGGCGGCCATTTGTTCGGCCTCGATTGGGCCTGTCGCATCCCTTAGTGTGTTCACTAAGATCAAATGGGCTTCACTTAATTCGCTGTTTTCAAAAGCACGAGTTTGTGACAGATAACGGCTATGCACTTCATCCCACAGATATTCCTGCGCAGCTGGCGCATCTTGATACTGCCAAGGCAAAGGTTTTGCGAGGGCGGTAAGCTGCTGGCTGAAAGAGGTTTGCGGTAAATAACTGAGATTACTCTGTCTGTCTTGAGTCAATTGCAAAGGGAAGTCGGGGCCGCAGGCCAATAGCATTGGCGAAAATAGGCTTAAACAGATAAGCGTGGTCTTTTTAAGCATAAAAGCCCGATTGGATTTTGCCATTGTGGACGATGATGTTGGCTTATGGCGCATAAATTCCCTGTAAATATAATGACTCACAACGTGCCCAGCCTATCACTTTCTGGCCGCCAGGGTTGAGCATGTGTTTTTGAGTTTGTTTGTGTGCTTGCGGCATTGGCATGTTCGTAGCGCTTGGAGCAGTGTCAGTCGGCGCCAATGCGGCGATATTTTCAGCTCGCCACTGCCAGACTAACAGCCCATTTTTTTGTATTACGCGATAGCCATTTTGCGCATCATACCCGCTGCAAGCTTGTCCCGCTAGGGACAAACTCGCGGGAATCTCACCGGCAATATTACCGCGATTAATTAAGCTCAGTTGGAAGAGCTGTGGCTTGAGGATTTCTTGGTTTTTAGTCTTATTTTCAGTGGCTAATATCGTTTGAGTATCGTTATCGCTTGAGCTCACTAATTCAATCTTGGCGGCAAGCTCACCTTGCTGCGCAACGGCGATTAAGGTGTTGAGTGGCCAGACTCTTTTATCTCCTTCCAGCGGCAGCCTAAACCAGATAATGCCTTTGAGCTTGCCATCCGCGTGGCTTTGCAGTTTTTGCACAAAAGTTTGCAACACTTGCGGATCGGCCATCAGTTCCTGTACTGCATGGGGGTCATTGAGTTGACCCCGCAGCGGTGTTTCACTCTCCACTTTATAACCTGAAGCTGTGCTGATGACCGCCGAGCCGTAAGCGGGAAGCGCAATAAGATAAGGCACAGTACTGATTTTTGAGAGTTGCTGCACCCATTGCCAACCTTGAGCGGCATCGAATAGTCCGAGGCGTGGGTCGCTCACGCTGTGAATTTGCAGCACGAGTTCATCGATATTGGTGAGTAATGCGGGGAAATCGGCGCTATTGAGCCAAGCGGGCAGGGCGGTAATGCTGAGTTTGAGGTCTGCTGGCAACTGCGCTTTAAGCTTTTTAAGAAAATCCCGATAGGCGGGCAGTTTGCTGCTAGCGCTGTCGTGATCGATTTCAACCCCGGCGATGTGCGTGCCTTTTGCCTGCCAAGTTGCTAGTACTTGGTTGATTTTATTGATCACTTGTTCATCATTTAAATGCACGAACTGACCATCTAAGCGGATCACGGCGACTTTAGGCCTAGGATCTGCCTGAAGCCAAGCATGATTGACCGCAACTTCAAACCAAATATCTGCGCCATTGGGTTTTGGGTGCGCTTGCAGCGCTAAAATACGTAATCCTTGGAATGCACCTTGGCTTTGCACTAATGCCGTTTGATTGGCGGGGCGCCATTGGCGCTGCCAGATATAGACTTGCTGCGAAAGTGGCGCTCGAAGCGTTGTTGCTTCTGTAGCGGCTTTTACTGCGACACTGGTATTTGGGCTAGCCGTGGTTTCATTAGCGTTCGATGCCGGCTGGCAGGCGCTCATAAATACGGTGGCGCTCAACAAAGCAAATAAGAACCTTTGATTTCGGGTTATGTTTTTAACCAGATTGCCTATGCCCATACTACTGCTATCGATTCCGTTTTGAGTGAGGCATTACTATGCCCGAAAAATGCCACTTTTACATCGCGGTCAAACTTCTGATAATGCCCACTAAGCTTGGTTTTTCTTTTGCTGGCTTGTTAATCAATATCAGAACTCAGATCTCAAAAATCAGGATCGACTTGAAAGCGCATCCGTTTACGGGTAACGGGATGCTGAAGCATCAATAAATCCGCATGCAGATGCAGGCGATTGGCGCGAGTGCCGTAGAGGTCGTCACCGACAATCGGTGTATTTAGCCCCTCTGAGTGGGCGCAGTGAACCCTGAGTTGATGGGTTCTGCCTGTTTTTGGATACAGATATACGCGGGCTGTACGTGCCATTTCATCAAGTTGGCTCAATTCCCAATGGGTTTCGGCTGCTTTACCAAACTCGTGGCAAACGAGTTGTCTCGGTCTATCGTCTAAATCACCACGCAAGGATAAAGAGATGTTACCCGTCGCCTGCGTATTTGCCATGACGGTAGGAATTCCCGCTAACAGCGCCACATAACGTTTAGTTACAGTGCGCTGGATAAATTGTTTTTGCAGCTGTTTATGGGCGTCTTTTGTCAATGCGATCACCATTAATCCCGAGGTCGACATATCGAGCCTGTGGACGATTAGCGGCCCTGTGGCATGGGGAAAAGTTTGGCGGATGCGCGAATACACTGAGTCTTCAATCTCTTTGCCGGGCACGGATAAAAACTCGGCGGGTTTATTCACAATCGCCATCGCCTCGTCTTGGTAGAGGATCGCTAAAGTTTTACCTTCGGCGGGGTTGGTCAGCAGCGGATTATCATCGACTACGAGTCCTTCGAGCATATGTCCCAAGATAGGTTGGCATTTTCGCAGGCAAGCGGGATAAAACTGCTTATGCTGGCGAATTTCTGATTTTGGCGGTGCGCCCCACCAAAACTCGGCAATCGCTAATGGCTTAAGACCATGTTTAAAGGCGTAATGTAACAACTTAGGTGCGGCACATTCGCCCGAGCCTGCGGGCGGGGTTAACTCAACCGTGCCATTAAATATACCGTTAAGGCTCTTTTCTGTGCCTTTAATATTCAAAAAACGATACTGTTCAAATAACTTTTGCTGCAGCGCCGCCGAGAGCCGTTTGCGCTCTTGTCTTAAGGCGTCGCGCTTATCTGTCAGTTGGCTTAGCGCTTGGCTGATGGCATGGATACGTTCATCCCAATAGCGTTTAATATCTCTTAACTGATTCTTTTCATTGATGCTTTCTTGGCTGAGTTTGGCTTCTATGATGGCATTTTTACGCAAGGTTTCATCAGTCGGATTGACAGCCAATTGGCCTGCGAGTTGATTGCGCTGCGTCTTGCGGGTCTTGCGGCCAGCTATCATCACTTGTCTGTGGGCGGCGAGTTGGGTTTCGGCTTGGGTTTGCTTAGTGATCAGTTCCGCGTTAAGACGAGGAATATCGGGGTGAGTTTCTAAAGCCGCTAATTGCAGGTTGAGGTTATTGATTTGCAAGTTCTCGGCGTGGAAAAAATTGTTCTTAGCCAGCATATCAAACACAGGTGGCACGAAGCGCGGCCAATGGTTTTGCTCAGCTAACTTGCCTGAAAATGCCGATAAATAGCCCACTTCGCCCAGTGGTGTTTGCACCAGCAATACGCCGAACATCTTGCCAATGGCGCCAGTTAACTCACCCGTGAGGCCAAAGTTATGTTGCCAATCACTTTGAGTCTCAAGGTGTTGTTGTAATTCGTTGGCTGCAAGCACGCACAGCGGATGCGGTTCGTAATAGAAAGGAAAGGTAAAACGCTGCGGCAGGGCATAGGCATCAATGGCTTGTGTGAAAGAGGTAAGGCAAGAAGGCTGAAGATGCATTGGTTTCTACTACTTTTGGTTTCTATTACTAATGGATTTTTGCTGCTGGAGTTTACTTAGATCACGTTCGAATTAAGCCACAGCTCGAAATCAATCGTCTTAATAAGCGCTCGCAATAAAAAGCTCTGAACAACTCGCCCGAAATTACGCTCAGACCACAAGGTTTGTTTTGCTTGGCGTGCAATCTTAGGCCACAAGACAAGGGGGCTAGTTTACTCTGTCGGTTTGGGTGGGTCACTTTTTATTGGTAAAGGTTCTTGATGCTGTACTGTGTGCATTGGAAAAGGGAAATGGCGTTGAAGCGCATTTCCCTTTGATTTGTCGCTTGTGCTTGAAGCCAATTTAGAACCGATAAAACAGTTTAAAAGATGACCTTCACTTTACTGGCGCTATCGAGTGCTTTGCTGATTGCGCTGTCGATATCGATATCACGGGCAAGCGCGACACCTAAGCGGCGGCGGCCATCGATATCGGGTTTGGCGAATAATCTCAGCTGAGTGTTAACGGCCTCTAATGCGGCGGCAATGCCTTGGTAGCGGATATTGCTCGAGATGCCTTCGGCCAAAATCACCGCCGAGGCGCTTGGGCCATGCTGATGGATATTGGGGATGGGCAGACCCAGAATCGCTCTCACATGCAGGGCAAATTCCGATAAATCTTGGCTGATAAGTGTCACGAGCCCTGTGTCATGTGGTCTTGGTGAGACCTCGGAGAAATACACTTCATTGCCTTTAACAAACAGCTCTACGCCAAATAATCCATACCCGCCAAGGGCTTCGACGACTTTGCTCGCGATCGCTTGGGATTTTGCTAGCACTTCATCTGACATGGCTTGTGGCTGCCATGACTCACGGTAATCGCCATCTTCTTGTCTGTGGCCAATGGGCGCACAAAAGTGAATGCCGTTGACTGCGCTGATGGTTAACAGGGTGATCTCATAGTCGAAGGGAATAAAACCTTCGACTATTACGCGACCGCCGCCGGCGCGGCCACCTTCTTGGGCGTATTGCCATGCTTTATGGCTGAGGGCGATATCGCGAATAACGCTCTGACCTTTGCCCGATGAGCTCATGACTGGCTTAACCACACAGGGCACACCGATTTCGCTAATTGCTTGATTAAATTCGGTTTCAGTATCGCAGAAAAAATACGGAGAAGTCGGTAAACCTAAGGTCTCGGCGGCGAGGCGACGAATCCCTTCTCTGTCCATAGTGAGTTTAGTCGCCCGGGCTGTGGGGATAATATTTACCCCTTCGGCTTCCATGTCCACTAAGGTTTGGGTGGCGATGGCTTCAATCTCTGGGATGACTAAGTGCGGTTTTTCTAACTCGATAACTGCACGCAGGGCGTTGGCATCGAGCATATTGATCACATGGGAGCGATGGGCGACTTGCATGGCGGGGGCGTTGGCGTAACGGTCAACGCCAATCACTTCAACGCCTAAGCGTTGCAGTTCAATGGCCACTTCTTTGCCAAGTTCACCGCAGCCGAGCAACATGGCGCGTCGTGCGCCCTCAGTGTAGGGAGTGCCTATCATGTGTGGGTACCTTTATGTTTGTAGGTGATGTTATATTTTGTTCTGTATTATTTACCGCAATGCTTTGGCTGACATTTTTGTATGAAATGTTTACGCCTCGTTTGGGTATTGTTATGCAGCCAGTTTACCGCAAACAGACCTTAGTCGCCCCAGCTAAATCTGCTACTGTGCTTGGGATCACGGCTTTGGCGTTTTATTAAGAAGTGGTATTGGAAGCAGTATGTTAGTGCTGCTGATCAGATGAGTTTTTGCGAGACAAATAAAAAAGGGATGTGAACGACATGCAAGATATTCGCGATTTAACCTCAGTGCTGCGCTCCAATACGCCAATCGTAGTGATTGAAACCTATGAAGAATATCGCGTGGTCGAGTTACTTAAACGGGTCGCCAGTGTGCTTTATCAACCTGTGTTTACTTGGAGCATTACCCAAGGTTTAGCACGGGTCGATAAACCTATGGCGGCGCAAAAGTTTAATAGTGAACCCACAGATTTGCTTGGGCAAATTAAATCAACCTCGCAGCAGGGGATTTATGTGCTGTGCGACTTTCATCCCTTTGTGATTGATGCGCCAAAGAATGTCCGTTTACTCAAAGAAATCGCCCTCGAATACGAGACACTGCAACACACATTAGTGCTGGTGAGTCATGCCTTTGATATCCCGCCCGAAATCAAACGTTATTGCGCCTATTTTCAATTAACCTTGCCAAGCACAGTGCAATTGCAAAACCTGATTTACCTTGAGGTCGATAAAATTCGTCACCAAGGCACGCCGTTATTGGTCGATGATACCGCAGTGGTCAAATTGGCAGAGAATCTGCGGGGCGTGACCTTAGACGATGCCCGCCGTCTGGTGCGCAAAGCCATAGTCGATGATGGCGCTATTACCTTGTCAGATATCGATGCCATTAATAAAGCTAAGTTTCAGTTACTCGACTTAAATGGCGTGTTGCAATTTGAATACGACACCAGTGATTTCTCGCAGGTCGCTGGGCTGCATAATCTTAAAAAATGGCTCAAGCAGCGCGCGCCCATAGCGGCTGTCAGTACCCTTGACCAAGCCGATAAGCCGACTTCTGTTCAACACACCAAGGCGCTCGATGCGCCTAAGGGGATTTTGTTGCTCGGTGTTCAGGGCAGTGGTAAGAGCCTCGCGGCTAAGGCCGTTGCGGGCGTTTGGCAACGACCTTTGCTCAGGCTTGATATGGCTGCCTTATATAACAAATACATAGGTGAAACCGAGAAGAACCTGCGAAATGCACTGGAGCTTGCTGACATGATGTCGCCCTGCGTGCTTTGGATAGATGAAATTGAAAAAGGTTTAAGCGGCAGTAGCAGCGATGAGGGCACTTCGACGCGGATACTCGGCACCTTACTCACTTGGATGGCCGAGCGTAAATCCGAAGTGTTTGTGGTGGCTACCGCTAATGATATTCAAGCTCTGCCGCCAGAATTGATGCGAAAGGGCAGGATGGATGAAATCTTCTTTGTCGATTTACCCGACGAAGCCATACGCAAAGCCATCTTCTTAATCCACTGTCAGCGCCGTGGAATCGATGTGGCGAGCTTAGATCTCGCCCAATTATCGGCCCGCAGCCAAGGATTTTCTGGCGCCGAAATCGAACAAGCAGTTATCGCTGCCATGTATACCGCAAGAAGCGTTGAGCGCAGTGTCGATCAAGTGTTACTACTTGAAGAGCTCAGCAAAACTCGGCCTTTATCTGTGGTCATGAGCGATAAAATTAATGCGCTACGACAATGGGCCGCAGGCCGAACCGTGAATGCCCATGAGTAAGATTTTTGCTTCATGCCATGAGTGCTAACTAGCATTTTTAAACGCTATATTGGCTTAGTTATTTTCGACATTCCCAAGGTACGTTATGGATGATGAGTCGTTTTACTGGATATTAGTGATACAAGGATAAAAGATTGAAAAGTATATATGAACTGATTGATATCGAAGACTCTGGCATAAAAGTAGTCAATGAAATGGTTGCTTCTGCTGAGCATTGTGTAGAGATACTGCCGCCTTCAAAGGATCGGGTTGAAGTACTTGAATCCCTTCAGGTATCGACTCGTTCGGTATTAGGGGCAATTGCCTATGAAACCGGTGGGATTTTGATCGACAATGGATGGATTCGATTTTTCGGCTCTGGACATGAAAGATTGTCTAGAAACCTTACTGATTGGAATAGAAGTGCACATTATCTTTTAGTGGCGAATGACGTAGTTGGTGGATTTTTTGCTATCAACGGCGGCGGTTTAGGTGCAGATGTTGGGAATATATACTATTGGTCGCCAGACTCAATTCATTGGGAAGGGTTAGAAATCGGGTTCACAGATTTTTTTCAATGGTCAGCTACAAAGAGAATCAATGAGTTTTATGCGAGTTTAGGTAAAGAACGCTTTCAAAAAAACTATTCACAGATAGCTACAGATAAATGCCTGAGCTTTTATCCATTTTTATGGGCGAAAGAAGGTTCTATTGAAATAAGCAGCGTGAAAGTGGTGTCAGTTGATGAAATGTATAGGCTGAAACTGGAATTATTAACATCGTTTAGCTAATTCGTTTACCCGCTGATTTTATGAGTACTTCTGCAACAATTATTTGTTATAAACATCTAATATATTGATTGCTAGATGTAAATCTGCTTATCCACTCTATTGACTCAACATGGATGGGCTTATATGCCATCCATGATTAATTACGCAGCGCAAAGAACGGCGGTATCTTGGGCCTCTTCATTACTGCTAGCATCGAAATCAAAGCTGTCGCTACCACACCAAATGAGTGCTTTGGTTTTTGGGTCGACAATCTCTCTCTGAATGGTTTGAATTTTGGCGGTATCACTGCCCAGTGATACCGCCAATGCTGCTGATTTCTATCAGAATGAAATTTAGATGTCGAAGGCGAGACTGCCCGGTGGCAGGAATGGCCAGCTTAGACGCGTTGGTGAGCTTTCACCTTGCGCCCCAAAGAAGTAACCGGTTCTTGGGGTGGCGTAAACCATACAGCCTTTTTGTAACCCGAGTTCATGCAGATTATGGTGGGTGAACTTGGCTTCCCACAACTCTTCGCTATGCCAGCCGTGTGGGGCTAATTCCACTCTTACTTCGGCGCCGATAGGGGTCATGGCGACAATATCGAACGGCAAATTTGCCTGACTATTAGGCTTGTTTGACAGCGCTAATTCGTGACTGCGTACATAGAGCACGCCATCTTGCTGTAATGTTTGTTGTTCTGGAGGCGTCAAAAATGCTTGGCCATTTTCCCAACGTTGTTGCCAACTGGCCTCAAAGACATTGACGTTACCGAGAAAATCAAACACAAAGCGACTATTGGGATGCGAGTATAACTCAGCAGGCGTATTGATCTGCTCGATATGACCATTGCTCATCACCACCACTCTATCGGAGAGTTCAAGCGCCTCATCCTGATCGTGGGTCACAAACACGCTGGTGAATTTCAATTCTTCATGCAGGCTGCGTAGCCAGCGGCGTAGTTCTTTACGCACTTTGGCATCCAAGGCACCAAAGGGTTCGTCGAGTAGCAAGACTTCGGGTTGCGTCGCGAGTGCACGGGCCAACGCAATTCGCTGTTTTTGTCCACCCGAGAGCTGTTCAGGATAGCGCTGTGCGAGATGGCCTAGTTGTACTATTTCAAGTAGTTGGGTCACGCGTTTACGTATTTCTGCCGCTGAAGGTTTTTGCTTTTTAGGCATAACTTCGAGTCCAAAGGCGACGTTATCGGCGACCGTCATGTGGCGAAACAGCGCATAGTTTTGAAACACAAAGCCCACGCGTCTTTCACGCACATGCACTTGGGTGACATCTCTGTCACCGAAATAAATGTTGCCGCTATCCGCTCCCTCGAGCCCAGCAATAATCCGCAGTAACGTGGTTTTACCCGAACCAGATGGCCCCAGAAGACCAATCATTTCCCCTTCTTGAATATCAAGATCCAGCGGGGAAAGCGCCTGAAACTTGCCAAATTTCTTGGAAATATTAGTAAGACGAATACTCATAATGGGCTCTGCTCTTTATTGTCATTGGCGGATAAACTGCGTTGTTGTCGCCATTCAACGACGGCTTTTAGCATTAGGGTCACTAGCGCAATCAGAGCGAGTAATGACGCGCTCGCGAAGGCGGCTTCGGCCTGATAATCTTCATACAATAATTGCACGTGTAAAGGTAAGGTATTGGTTTCGCCACGTATGTTGCCAGACACTACAGCAACGGCACCAAATTCGCCCACGGCTCTGGCATTGGTGAGGATCACACCGTAAATCAGTGCCCATTTGATATTAGGGAGCGTTACTCTGCGGAAGAGTTGCCACCATGAGGCGCCGAGGATCACTGCGGCTTCCTCTTCTGAAGCACCCTGTTGTTGCATTAATGGAATGAGTTCTCTGGCGACAAAGGGACAAGTGACAAAAATGGTGACTAACAGTATTCCCGGCCAAGCAAACATGATCTGCAGATCGTGCTCATATAGCCATTCACCCAGCCAACCACTGTTGCCATAAAGCAGTAAATAGAGCAAACCTGCGACGACAGGGGAGACCGCAAACGGAATATCAATTAGCGTAATTAATAACTTGCGACCCGGGTATTCAAACCGAGTAACACTCCACGCCAGCATGATCCCGAACACTAAATTAATGGGGACAGTGAGCGCCGCAACCATCAGCGTCAAACCAATTGCATGCAGCGAATCTGGCTGACTTAAGTGGCCGATATAACGCTCCCAACCACCAACAAACGCTTGTTGAAAAATACTTACCAGCGGCAATAGCAACAATAGCAAACCTAAGAACACGGCGAGTGTAATCAGGCTCCATTTGATAAGAGGGGCTTCACCGACTCTTAAGGGCTTAAATGAGTTCATGTTTGCTCCTTATCGTCCATGAATGCGGCGTAAATAACGCGCCTGCCACAGGTTTATTAGCAGTAATAGCAGTAGCGAGGTCATCAGCACCACTGAGGCAATGGCACTGGCGCCGGCAAAATCAAACTCTTGTAGGCGGACAAAGATCATTAACGATGTGATTTCACTGATATAGGGCATGTTGCCCGCAATAAAGATAACGGCACCAAACTCACCTAGGCTACGGGTAAAAGACAGTGCCGTCCCGACCATCAAGGCTGGCCACAATGACGGCAAAATGATCCGCCAGAATACCGCGCGATCCGAGGCGCCAAGGGTCATGCCCGCTTCTTCTTCATCGTGGGATAACTCTTCAAGAACCGGTTGCACGGTACGCACCACAAAGGGAATACTGGTGAAAATCATCGCGACCACTATGCCTAGCGGGGTGTAGGCGACTTTTATACCCAGTTCTGCCAATACACTACCGATTTGGCCGTTTTCCGCATACAGGGTCGCTAAGGTGATGCCTGCAACGGCTGTCGGCAACGCAAAGGGCAAATCTACCAATGCATCTAAGATGCGTTTGCCGGGGAATTCATAACGTACTAGCACCCATGCGAGTAACAATCCGAAAAGGCAGTTAAATAGCGATGCCACGAGCGCCGATAATATGGTGACTCGGTAACTCGCCAGCACCCGAGGATCTGTGATGACGCCCCAGTATTCGGACAAGCTCATTGAACTGGTCTGCATAATCAGCCCAGTGGTTGGCAATAATAGGATCAGGCTGACAAACAGTAGGGACACACCTAAGCTGATGGTAAAACCTGGAAGAACCCGCTTATGGCGTAAACGCCCGTTATTAAAAATCACAGAATAATCACCCGGTCAGGTTAATTGAGTTAATCCAATACGCTGTATTTGCCGTCAGCGATCGGCTGTCTGAGTTAAAGACTATTGAATTCGTCTTCGCTGCTTGAAAATCATCACTCGTCAATGCGCTAAAATTGCTTAACCCGGGACTGGGCCCGGGTTGCAATATTAACCTGTTATAGCATCAAGCTGAAATTAGCGCTTGAGTAACTCATCGAGTTTTGCACCGTTAGCAAACTGGGTTTTCATGGCATTATCCCAACCACCAATGATTTGCTCAACAGTGAGCAGGTCAACCGTAGGGAACTGCTTAGCAAACTCAGCCTGAACCGTTTCGTTGTGCACACGATAATTGAAACCGGCCAATAGTCGTTGTGATTCTTCGCTGTAGAGATAATTCAAATACTCAGTCGCTAGCTCCTGTGTGCCGTTGCGCTTAGCGTTTTTCTCTACCACAGCGACGGGAAACTCAGCCAGAATCGATGTTTTAGGTACAATAACTTGGTAATCGTCTGCACCATATTGCTGACGGATATTGTTCACTTCCGATTCAAACGTAATCAGCACATCACCGATACCACGTTCTACAAATGAGGTCGTTGCACCACGACCGCCAGTATCAAATACGGCTACGTTGCCGAGGAATTTTTTCAGGAATTGATCCAGTGAAGCCTGATTATCCTTACCATAGCTTTTTTGGGCATAACCTAATGCGGCTAAATAGGTGTAGCGCGCATTACCAGAGGTTTTTGGGTTAGGAAAGACCAGTTTAACGTCATCTCTTGCTAAATCACCCCAGTCGCTGATCTGTTTTGGGTTACCTTTGCGTACCAAAAATGCGATGGTGGAATAGTAAGGTGAACTGGCGTTAGGCAGTAATTGTTGCCAATTTTCTGGGATCAATTTACCGCGGTCATGGAGTACCTGTACGTCTGTCACTTGGTTAAACGTCACCACATCTGCTGGCAATCCTTGCAGAATTGAGCGTGCCTGTGCCGATGATCCAGCATGGGATTGTTTAATCTCGACGGTTTTACCTGTTTTCTCTTGCCAATGTTTGGCGAAAACGGGGTTGTAGGCACTGAATAATTCCCGCGCGATATCGTAAGAAGAATTCAGCAGGGTTTGATCTGCGGCAGCCACATTGAGTGACGTTCCCAGAAAGAGCGTTCCCAGTAGGGCCTTTATCACTTTTATTTGCATTTGCTACTCCTTGAACTGGCAACTTTGTCAGCGTTATGACATATAGAGTAGTGGAAGTAATTATTTATAAGAAGTCAGTTAAATAGAACTTTTTTGAATAAGTATGAGCGATTTATTGTATGCCATAGATCATTTTCACTGTGTTTGTGCATGCTAACCCACTTAGAATAGGCTAACGCTTAGTTGTTTTTATCAAGTAAAGGATAATCATAGTGTCTGACTTTCCGACAATTGAAGCCTGTATTGGGCAAACTCCGCTGGTTCGCTTGCAGCGGCTTAACTGTGGCACCTCAACTGTACTGTTAAAGTTGGAAGGTAATAACCCTGCGGGTTCAGTGAAGGATCGTGCAGCACTCAATATGATCATTCAGGCCGAACTTCGCCAAGAGATCCGCCCGGGTGATACGCTTATCGAGGCGACGAGTGGCAATACTGGGATTGCGCTAGCGATGGCGGCAGCGATCAAAGGATACAAGATGATCCTGATTATGCCTGAAAACTCGACCCAAGAGCGTAAGGATGCGATGCAAGCTTATGGCGCAGAACTCATGCTGGTGGATAACATGGAGACGGCGCGGGATTTGGCACTGCAGTTACAAACCGAAGGTAAAGGCAAGGTACTGGATCAGTTTAATAATCAAGATAATGCGAATGCGCATTTCCTCACCACAGGTCCGGAAATCTGGCAACAGAGTCAAGGTAAAATCACTCACTTTGTCTCTAGCATGGGGACAACTGGCACCATAATGGGGGTGTCTAAATACCTTAAAAGCTGTAATCCAGACATCACGATTGTCGGCCTTCAGCCCGCCGATGGCAGTAGCATTCCTGGGATCCGCCGTTGGCCGCAGGCCTACTTGCCGGGGATTTTCGATGCATCCCGTGTAGATTTAGTCATGGATGTTGAAGAGCAAGACGCAAAAACCATGGCAAGAGCCTTAGCGCGCGAAGAAGGGATTTGTGCCGGCGTCAGCTCTGGTGGTGCAGTGTTTGCTGCGCTTGAGATAGCCAGACAATATCCAGATTCAGTGGTCGTGGCGATTGTTTGTGATAGGGGCGATCGTTACCTTTCATCAGGGCTTTTTTCGTGAGTCCAAGATATTTCGCCTAAGTTATTTGACGACAAGCATTCTTCATTAATAAAAATGGGCGGAATTCGCCCATTTTTATTGACTCTTCACGGTCATTTTTTCGGTGGGAACTGCGCCAAAATTCGGCTGACGGCTTTGGCGGTATCTTGGGCTTTCTCATTGCCGCCTGCATCGAAATCATAACTGTCGCTGCCACGCCAAATGAGCGCTTTGGTTTTTGGGTCGACAATATCTATCTGAATAGTTTGAATTTTAGCGGTATCACTGCCAAGTGGTACCCCAACGCTAGTACCGATTCCTATCCCACCAGAACGGCCGAATGTGCCTGTACCTAATCCAATCGATAGCCCTGAATCCTTAGGTTTATCTTGGGTCAGTAGGGCGTAGGCGACGTTAAAGTCGGGGGCTTGGGTATTTTCGACAAAGCCTTTTTGAGTCAACTGGTTGTTGATTTCTACTTGAATACGCTGGGCGCTGAGCGGGTCGTCCGTAGGCTGTGGTGTTAGCTGGGTAAAGCTGTGCAGTGTGCTGAAGTCGTAATTGAGATCGTAATCGTTTTTCGGTTTACTGCTACAAGCGCTTAATAAGGCAACGGCGACGAGCAGACTGGCAAAGTGACGGTATCCCATGATAGTGCTCCAAATTGTACAAACTCTGTTCAATGTGCCTTGATTAAGGTTGTTTCTGCAAGTACTTTAGATAAGTGTGTTGTATTTGAATCGCTTTAAACGCCATTCTGCAGCTTCGTTTTGGGCACGGGTCGTTTAACCATGGTTCATCTGAGCATGCTTCATTTGAGAACAGCTCATTTTGACAGAGGAATAGCGGCGGGTTATGGAACAGTTAGCCTTTTTTGATATCCCCAGTCCCTGTATCGGTGTGTGTGCCACCGATGCGCGCGGTTACTGTAATGGTTGCCTGCGAAGCCGTGACGAAAGATTCAATTGGTTAACGTTTTCAGATGCGCAAAAGTACGATGTCATTCGGCTGTGCACTCAACGTAAACGCCGTCGCCAGTTGGCGATGATGAAAGCAAGGCAAGCGCAAATTGAGCAAGAAAGGGCGGCGTTAAATCCGCAGTTGAATTTTGAGCCTGAGCCCGAATCCGATCTGGATTTTGGTGGCTTCGAGCTAGACTAAGTTGTTGAATAATTTGTGAAATATTCTTGTTTAACTGACTTGTTTAACTGATTTGTTTAACTGATTTGTTTAACTGATTTGTTTAACTGACTTGTTTTATTGGCTTGTAGAATTAGCGCGTTAGATGAATAACAGATCCGCAGCCGTTTAATCCCTATCCCAATCCCTATTACAGCTTGCGCTTCTTCGGCCAGATTAAATTAAATCGGGTATGTTGCGCATCGCTGGTGACGCTGACATTCCCCTGGTGTCGCTGCATAATCCGTTTGATGATCGCAAGCCCTAAACCATGCCCTTTATTGCCATTTTGCACCGATTGGCTGCGATAAAAAGGCTCGAACACTTTCGGTAAATCCACCGAGGGGATAGGTTCGCCGTCGTTACTCACACTTAAATTCACCCTGTGCTGCGTTTGCTTAACCTCAATAATAATTTCAGTGCGGGCAAAGCGTTGGGCGTTGGTCAGTAAATTTTGCAGCGCACGTTCAATTAATGCAGGTTCCCCAAACAAGGGCAGTTTTTCGACTTCTGTCTTTAAGGTAATAGGTGTTGGGCTTAAGGTTTCAAGGCGCTTAATGCTTTGATTGATGAGATTAATTAGATCGTATTCATCCAACTGGATACCTTCTCGCTGGGACTCTAAGCTGGCGTAGGTCAGCAGTTCTTGGAGTAAGTCTTCCATTTCTTTGATATCGAGCTGCATCTCATCGAGAAAATCTTGGCGCTTTTGTTCGTCCGAATCGGGCTGACAATACATGGGCATAAGTGCAAGGGCGAATTTGAGTCTCGCCAGCGGCGTGCGGATCTCATGGGAGACCGCATTAGACAGGTGTTTCTGGTTCTCAATCAAGGCGCTGATATGTCGCGCCATCTCATTAAAGGTATTGGCTAAGGGTTTGACCTGAGAGCGATTTGACAGGGTAATCCGCGTGTTCCATTTCGCTTCGCCAAACTCTTTGGTAGCTTTACGCAGTATGCTCAAATCCCGAGAAAGCGGGCCTACCCAAATCAACGCTACTAACGCAAGTGACAAATAGAAGAACAGGGTGAACAGGCTGCGAAGGTTGGCTCTAGGATCGATGTCCAGCGGCCCTGCCATTAAGACTTGATCGCCGACTCGGATAAATTGCAGCAGGTTATCGTCATTGGTCGTGGTGGTGAACACAGTACTGGTACTGATGGCTTGATTGTCTGCTAGCGCGACTTGACCGGCACTGAGCAATTGCAACGGCATCACAGGATTGGCTGGGATCGCCTCCAGATACCTTTGGCGGGTATCGGGAGGCAGTTCCGCTAACAATTGCGCCAAGGCCACTAATGGCGCATCGAGGGCGTTATTGTCATCCACATTTTTCTGCCACAAGCTGTCGAGTGTCCAGCCAATCCCAAGCACGCTGAGACTGAGTAGCAGATATAAACTGATAAAGAGACGTTTCACTGTATCTGTGCTTAGTTATTCCAGGCTTCAGGAGCAAAGAGGTAACCTTGTCCCCAAACGGTTTTAATTCTGAAAGGTGTCTCGATATTATCGTTGAGTTTTTTACGTAATCTAGAGATACGCACGTCAATTTTTCGATCTTTACCATCGAAATCAATATTGAGTAACAGCTGATAGATATACTGACGGCTGAGTACTTGGCCAGCTTGTGAGGCCAGTAACCACAGCAACTCGAATTCGTGGCTGGTGAGATCGATTTCAGTTTCATTGAGGCGAATCGCGTGGGTATGCGGGTCGATACTCAGTTTACCAAAGGTCAAACAGTGGGATTCCGCCTGAGGTGGCTGATTCTGACGACGAAGTAAGTTGTTGATCCGCGCGACTAACAGAGCAGGATCGACGGGCTTAACCACATAGTCATCGGCACCGAGTTCTAAGCCTTTGATTTGATCTTCGCTTGAGCCAAGTGCGCTCATTAGCAGGATTGGGCCTGCAAAATAGTCGGGCAGTTTCTCACACAGGGTGAGGCCATCCATGCCCGGCAGCATAATGTCTAACAGTATGATATCTGGCTTGTAATTGATTAATCGCGTTAATACTGTGTCGCCACGGCGTTCAACTTCAACATGCATACCATGGGATTTTAGGTAATCTACAATCAAGTTTGCTAGGCGAACGTCGTCTTCAACCAATAATACTCTGTGGTTCGATTGTGGGCTTGTCATTAAAATAAACTCCAAGGGTTGCGGTAACGTCTGCGAACCTGAGGTTGTGATGCAGAAGTGATTTTAAGTTTGGCACCAGCCAAAGTTTGGTTACTGTCTTTACTCACCATGACAAATTGAATATCCGTCATAGTGTGGATTTTCATGCTTAACGTATGGGTTGAAACTGAATCACTGCACCATTTTGGATAGGCGGCATTGTCGGACAAAATACAGATAAGCTCATCTTTGGCGAGCTCCCACTGCAGTTCAATATAGACATCGCAGGCCTGAGTTTCTGAACTGGTAATACAAATTTCAGGTGTGAGTTTAAGAGCCGCGTCGCGAGTTTTAGCTTGAGCAGAATTTGGGCCCATCAAGCCGAGGCTTAGACCAAGAAAGCAAAGCAAGCTTAACTGAGGCAGCGTCACTAACGTTAGAACCTATAGGCTGCGCCGATAAAGTAGGTGCTGCTATAGTCTTGGTCTAACAAGGGACTGGCGGCAATCTCATCGGCAATTAGAGTGTAACGAACTGCCAACAGTAGATCCCAATTGTCAGTTAATATATAACGAGCCGTCATTTCCGCACCTTTATCCCAGCCTGATTTTGCTTGATATTGTTCACTCCAATAGGCGTTTTCACTCGGTCTAACGCCATAATAATAATCGACCACTGCTTGGCTCTTCCAATCAAACACCAGTGCGAATTCAAAAATGAAACGATCATAATCCCAGCCATAGGTCCATTTTATTTGTGCTTCTGAACCTTGATGAACATTAAACATATCATGGGTGTACGCCAATCGAATAATGCCGAGTCGGGTATAGATGAATGCTTCGGCACCGCCAAGTAGGGTGAAGTTCCGCGTCTCTAAAGAATTAAATTCACGTTCGGGTTCTGTCGACAAAGACATGTTATTTATGGCTTTGGCTTCGATTTGTGTGCCGCGGTTCAAAAAGATATTCGATGGGTCCCATCGATAGAAATAGGCTCTATCTAAGCTATAACTGGTGACGAGATTGAACGTGAAGCTTTCTTGCTCGGCTAAGGTGTAGCCTAAATTACCATTATCGAAGAACCAGTGTTCGCCGTAATAGGCCACTGTAGGGATAAAGAACAGTGGAATATCGTCAAAATCCTTGAGTGGATTGCTTTTTTGTCCCCAGCCAATGGCGACGCCGAGATCCCAGTTGTTCATCTCAATACACTGATTTTCAGATGCGCAGGTTTCTTTCGCCATTCCGACAGAAGGCAAAATACTTAAACTTGTAATGAGGATAAAAAGGATGCGATACATGATTTAACGATTAAGGGCTGAGGTTAATAATACAGGAAAATAGATTAGCATTTTATGCCCAATTCAACAGTGGTTTCATTCGCAGGGATGCAAAATGATACAGCTATCAATTAAATAGTAAATTTGTAGATCGCACAATACCTTGATAGTCATGCTAAAAGCCTATTTTGGTGGCTTCCATACGGTTAATTATGGATGTTAAATTTTGTATTCGATACGTTTCGTCTGTAACGGAAATGATATTAATTGTGAGCTGAATAGCTGTGTTGCTTGAAAATAATAATGCCATTCGCAGATGTGAATGGCATTGAATGAAGCTGAAAAACGCGCTTTGCTGTAATAACACAGAGATTAGAATGAAGATTAATTAACCTCAGTAACCGACTTGTAGCCCATTTCTGTCAGCTGATCGTTTACACAATCAAGCACATATTGTTTTAGCTCTGCATTCTCGACTTGATCTTCAGAGGCCATCTGCTGGCACACTTCTTTCAGCTGAGCGATATCGGCTGCTGGTGCAGGCGGTAAAGATGAGTCGTCAGCAAGGGTCGTGAAGCTCACTAATGCCAACAGGGTGAAAACAGCTGATAACTTATTCATTTTATTTCCTTTAGTTATGTATTGTTAACTACAGATTAAGAAGCATTCTCTTAATACCACTGCGCCAACATCTGCAATTTATCACTGCTATTCTGTTTTAGATATAAATAATTTTTACCTTTTGGGGTTAAGGTTTTTTAGCTTGTTTTCCCTTGATTCGCTTCAAGTAAATCTGATGTTTAAGTGCTGAACCATTGGCTTAGCATTAGCCATTATCCCAACTGATATACCTGTTTAGCTTAGTACCGGCGATAAGGGCTTTATACAAAGCTTATGCGATGATGGCGTCGCGTTTAATTTATGGATTAGCTTCTAGGGAAAATCTGGCCCCGAGGAGTCGGTATTTTTAAAAAGTGCCACTTACATCACCTTAATCATGGATTTGCGATGGAGTGCTATATTCTTGCTGTTTTAACCCCAATTTTGATTAAGGTTATAAGGGGGCATAATGCTAAACCATGCGGCAGTTATAAAAAGTTGCATTAAATGCGATATGAAGCAGGTTGTAGCAGGTTAGCTGTCTAGAATATTGAATTGAAAAGAATTAATTTTCAACTCAATTTCTGATGTGGTTTTCTTGCTAGCATTATTTATTTAAGCTTTTGTTTTTATTCTGTATTTACTCTAACTTATTCATTTTTAATGATTTCGTTGCCAAGGTTGTAGCTATCCTCTAGAATGCGCGGCTCTCGCAGGTGCGTGAACATAAAGTTTGCGGTTAATGCCGTTGATTTTTATTGAATTATTGATTTTTCTCTAGGGGAACTCTGTGTCTACAAAACTGGCTAATCCAGCGCCATTAGGTTTAATGGGCTTTGGTATGACAACGATTTTGTTAAACATCCATAACGCGGGATATTTCCCTATTGATTCTATGATCTTAGCCATGGGGATTTTTTACGGCGGCATTGGTCAAGTGATTGTGGGTATTATGTGTTTTATGCGCGGCGATACTTTCGGTACGACGGCATTTACCTCTTACGGTTTGTTTTGGTTAACATTAGTGGGATTAATCCTAATGCCTAATGCGGGCATTGCGGCGAGTCCAACGTATTTTATGGGCTGTTATTTAACGCTTTGGGGCATATTCACTGCATTTATGTTTGTAGGTTCTTTGCGTTATCCACGAGCTAAGCAGTTTGTATTTGCTTCTTTGACTGTCTTATTTTTCCTATTAGCGGCGCGTGATTTCACGGGCAGCGCCTTGATTGGCACGATTGCTGGCTTTGAAGGGATCATCTGCGGTGCGAGTGCGATTTATTTTGCGATGGCGCAGGTGCTCAATAATGAGTATGGCCGCACGATTTTACCGGTTGGTGAATTGAAAAAGTAACGATTCAGCAATGAAGAGTTATGAAAAAGGCTGATGCAGATCAGCCTTTTTTATGGGTGTTTTTTAGCGGGACTAGATTTTAGTTTTAATATAGGTCGCAGCCGCCTCATCTAAGCTACGCAAGGATACATAACTCGTGCCTGCCTTGTGGGTGATCAAGAAACCTTTTTCAGTTTCTTTAATCCGGTAAATGTCGGTCCATAAAATTTGGCTGGTCACTGACATAGATTGAGTGTGGATCCCTTGCTCATCAATGGTGAGCGTGACCTCATTGCTGGCCGCTTTACTCATCATTTGACGCATCAACCACCATGCCTTGTGATACTTCACATTGAGCGCCTCGATAACGCCGAGTCCAACGAAAAAGTAAGCTAAATAGAGGCTAATGTCAGCGAAGATCAGCGCGATACCTATCAGGCCCAACCCTATGGCTTTGTAGTAAGGTTTGAGCGTGGGATCAGGCACGACAGATTGGGTATAGCACTCATCGAAATGGGCTTTATCTAAAATATAGGTCGTTGAGTAAGAATAGGGCGTCGGCATAATGTCATCTATTTTAGGTGCTACTTAATGCGGGCTAGTGTAGCGATTACAGTGATGAAAGTAACTAAAGTAACGAATGCATAAAGTTGCTAGCGTATAAAGTAGCGAACGTATAAAGCGCTAAGGTCGCTCGTGTGAGTATGGGTAAGTGTGCTGTCGTGTCCAGAGCCAGTGTTGGAAGGATCTCCTCGATGAAGCTAACACTTTGAGTTGGACAGAAATGCTGCAACGGCTATATTAGTCTTGTCGTCAGCGTTATTCGATCCCATGAGTCCCTCAAGGAGTGCGAAAGCATAATGGCTTTAGTCCCTAAAGATTTTGTTAATTATAAATCAACGCCGGTTTTCAGCCGTGACAACGTCCCTAAAATGTTGTTGCACATGCACAATACTAAGGCTGGTGTGTATGGGCAGATCCAAGTGCTCACCGGCAGCTTAAAGTTCTATGGCTTTACGGGCAGCAGAGGCGAGTTAGATAAAGAAATCATCATTCGCGCCGGTGAAACGGCCATTTCTCATCCCGAGTATTGGCACAAAGTGGAGCTACTGACTGAAGATACCCAGTTCAGACTCCACTTTTATGCCCATAAGGATTCGGCCATAGTGGCACAGCAGCAATCCGAGCGAAGTGAATAGTGTCTAGCTCCTAGCACCTAACATCTAGCAACTAACACTCAGTCCAATTCGCACGGTTCGCGGCTGCAGTTGACCACTTTTTTTAATCACGACTTACGCTAATACCGTTAATAGCGATTTCGCTCCGCCGGAATATCAGTTATATACTCGACAAATTCCACTTCAAAACCATGGGCGTCAAAGAAGTAAATATTACGCCGATAGGGATCTTCCATGCCATCTTTGGCAATCGGGAAGCCTGCTTGGGTCAATCTTGCTATCACAGCATCTAAGTTGTCGGTGACAAAGGCAAAATGCGCCAGTCCAATTTGATGACCCGTTAAATCTCTGTTTTCTCCCTCACCATTGTCACTAAAAGCAATGTATTGATAATCATCGCCAAAATGAATCCAATTGCGAGGTTTGCCGTACCAAGTGCCTTTATCGCCACCACGAACACGCCAGTGGGGAAAAGCCGCTTGATAAAAGCGCAGTGCTGCGGGGATGTCGTCTACGACTAAGTTGATATGCTCTAAATGAATCATAATGCGTTCCTTGTAATGATTTTAGTCTGTTGCTGGTGGTTAAAATCTCAAGCCGCTTACATACCGTAACAGTATTCCTGCTGCTTTGGGTACGCTTGTCCGGCATGTTGTTGACGAATGGGCGCTAATGCTTGGGCGTATTGATGCAGCATATACAAGCTGTACTGCACTCTTTCCCTGAGTGCGATATCTCGAGCACCTTCGGGAACGGCATTGAGTACATTGCTAACATTGCGGATGATCAAGTGATCGGGAATGGGCACTAATTTATTGTTTTTGAGTGCATTCATCTTCACTTCAACGATGGGATAAGTACCGCCAATTCCGCTTGAAACAGAAATTAACAGTGCCGGTTTATGGGCGGTTTCTTCGCGAGTACACATCAATAAAAAGTTCTTCAGTAGTGGTGATGCCATGCCGCCCCATTCCGGGGTGATAAGCACTAGCGCATCGGCTTCATCGACGCTTTGTTCTATTTCGGGCCATTGCTCCCCCTTGTTGTCTTCCTCTCCATCCCAAAATGGCAGGTTAAATTGGCATAACTCTAAGTGATGTATGCTGTAACCCATAGCATGGGGAGATGAGAAACTGCTTTCGGCAATATAACGACCGACTTTAGTACTTTGGGAGTCGGGTCTTTGGCTGGTGCTGATGATGAGTAATTTCATTAAGTAAACCTATTTGTTTATAAATTATTTATAAGGTAATTACTTTATTTAATCTTGTAAAGGATAAAGTAAATAAAAAAGTTTATTTAATCTGTTAAAGCGGGACTAGATCGGAGATAATGCGCTGGCTACCATCGGAGAGTTCAGATGAAAACCACTGATAAAATTATACAATTGCTCAAGTTGCATGGCCCGCTCACCGCTAAAACCTTAGCGGAGGAATTGGCGTTAACGACTATGGGCGTACGTCAACATCTTCAAGCTTTAGAAGACGCAGGCAATGTGGACATCGAAGATAGAGTTGAAGGTCGTGGTCGCCCAACGCGTTACTGGGGATTGACGGAACAAAGCCGCAGTCACTTTGCCGATCGCCATGAGGAATTGACGGTGCAGCTTATTGATTCGGTGAAAATGATCTTTGGCGACCAAGGCTTGGATAAGCTTATCGACCACAGGGAGCAAAGTGCGTTGATCCAGTATCGTGCCGCTATGAAAGGGGCGACAGATATTCCGACACGTTTGGCCATTCTTGCGAAATTACGCTCGAATGAAGGTTATATGGCAACGATGGAACAGGTAGATGGCGTGTATTTTTTACTCGAAAATCATTGTCCAATCTGCGCCGCAGCGACTAAGTGTTTAAACTTTTGCCGCTCAGAGTTACAACTTTTCCAGCAATTATTCGCCGATATCGCCGTGGTGAGCCGCGAAGAACATATCATCGAAGGTGCACGCCGCTGTGCATATAAGATTGAGGCTATTCCTCACTAGTGGGACTTAAGCCGCTTCATTTATGGCGCTTTACCTATGAGATAAAACGCCACTGAGCGCCAACGCCATATATCAAGCGTTAGTGCGGAGCTTAAAACTTAGTCGCTTAGGGCTTTTCAGGTTCGTGATAGGCCAATAAGGTCTCGAAACGAGCATGTCCTTTAAGTTGTGAGAAATCTGCCTCATCTAAGGCCAGTTCCTTGAAGGATGCGCTGTTATGAATGGCGCGCTCTAAATCAGAAATCGCTCTATCTTCAACCCCTAAGCAAGCAAAGGCGCAGGCTCTTTGATAGAAAGCGTGGGCGTTAGTTGGGTCCACTTCCAGAACGCGATTACACAGGCTTTGTGCCCAGTTAAATTCGCGCATCTCCATTGCGGCGTCGGCTTTGTAGGTCAGCGCTTCTAAATCCCCAGGTCGAATCGTGAGAATTTCATCATAGACTTCAATTTTCTGCTCTGGCGTTTGCGCACTTTGCGCCCGTAGCCAGAGGTTATGGATTTCATTGATAATCTCAATCTCTCGATTATTGTCCGTGATAGTACGGCTCTTACGCTTGAGTTCTTGCTCAAGTACTTTGAACTTTTCTTCGTATTGTTCGGCAATACTTTGCAGCTGGTTAGCTGCCAGTTTGGCGGTGTGCGTTTTGATTTCCCGCAGGGATTGCCAGCCGATAAAGGCGACTAACGAGGCGACACCCGCGATGATGTAGAAGAAGTAAGTCACAGTGACATTGGCGTAATTCATCGACTTATCGGCAACGGCGAGTTCCCGGTCGGTGATGTCTATGGTGAGGCGACGCTCGAGATCCTGTTGGTCGTGTCGAAGGGATTTAAGTTCATCGAGGACGTAACGCTCGATCAGCGGTTTATCATGGATAGCAGAAGTGCGAGCCGCTTCAGGAGGATTAACTGTCTCGCTCGCTTGGGCGAAAAAAGAGCTCGCAAGCGTCACTAAAAGCAAGGCTAAAAATAGCAGGTTTGAATGTATTAAAACGGGACTTGCGGATAAGTTTTTGATGCGGTAACCACTCACAGTAAGATGAATTGAGCGCCTAGCTTAACAAATTTTACCTCGTCCGATCCAATTTAGCCCTGAATTGCCTTTGTGAAGATTCGCAGCATTGGCTTGCTATGAGCCGAACTTGCATCCTGCTAGAATGGCTATCCCATTCATATTTCGTCATTTGTGGTGTTATGCAATCTAAGCGCGGCCGACTCGATCGTTATCTTTGTACCCAGTTACACACTCACCGTAAAGTGGTGCGTGAACTGCTATTATCGGGCCGAGTGTGCGTCGATGGATTGATAGTGAAAGATATGGATAGGCAAGTGGATGAGTTTTCCCACATCCAACTCGATGAGCACATACTGCAGGCCAATGCGCCCGTCTATGTGATGCTCCATAAGCCGATTGGTGTCGTGAGTGCGACTAAAGATACTCAGCATAAAACTGTGATTGATTTACTTGATTGTGAAACCCGCGATGAGTTACATATCGCCGGCAGATTAGATTTAAACTCTTCGGGTTTGTTGTTATTAACCAATGACAGCCGCTGGTCTGATGCACTGATGTCACCCACACACAAGGTCGATAAAGTGTATCGAGTTACCTTGGCTAATCCCATAACCGAAGAATACATCGCTGCATTTGCCGCAGGGATGTACTTTGGCTTTGAAGATATTACGACTCAACCGGCTAAACTGGTTATCCTTGCTGATAACGTGGCTGAAGTGACGTTACATGAAGGTAAGTATCATCAAATCAAGCGGATGTTTGGTCGATTCCGCAATCCGGTTGTTGGCCTGCATCGATTGTCGATAGGCGATATTGTGCTCGATGAAAAACTCGCTTCAGGTGAAAGTCGCGCACTCACTGCTGCTGAAGTGGCCTCTATCCGTTAAAAATGATGAACAGAAAAGTACATCAAGCATTCATCGTTCTTATCGTTATTGTTTGCCATGCTAACAATGAAAGCTAAGCATAAAAGCTAAGTACAAAAGCTAAGTGCAAAGCTAAGCATTCAAACGGACCTGAGCGTGAATTCCCTCAAGTCCGTGCCATGCCATTAAAGATCGGCGTGGGGGCCGAACACTTCATAGTGCATGTTTTCAGCCGCGACACCCAGAGCGAGTAGTTGCTGCTTGATGGCGGACATGAATCCAAGGGGGCCGCAGAAATAATAACGTGCGTGGGGGAGCAGCTGTTCGGCGACTTTACTTAACTCCATTTGCCCTTCGAAATCATAATCTTCACCTAACGTATCGGTTGGGGCTGGCTCACGATACCAAACATGACTCGTCAGATTATGATGTTGTTGGCGCTTGGCGTGAATCGCCTGTTTGAAGCCGTGTACGGCGCCTTGCTCACAGGCATGCAGCCAAGTAATAGTGCTGGGATGTTGCAGCTTGAGTAATTGATTGAGCATACTTTTCATCGGTGTTTGGCCTACACCAGCTGAAATAAGTACTACCGGCGTGTCCGCCGTGACTTCTAGGGTAAAGTCCCCCGCGGGTGGCATTACCGCGATTTTGTCGCCGACGTGTATCGCATCATGCAGCAGGTTCGACACTTGGCCGCCGAGTTCGCGTTTCACACTGATGCGGTAGCTGGTGCCATTAGGCGCATCGGATAAGGAATATTGGCGGATTTCTTCATATGCCAAATTCGGGTGTGTTAGCTTCAAACTTAAATACTGACCGGGAATAAAATCTTTTACTGGCTTGCCATCTGCGGGCGTCAATATGAAGGAGGTGATGACTGCTGACTCGGTATTTTTCGCACTAATAATAAACTGACGCTCACCCAACCAGCCACCATCTTGCTCTGCATGCGCTTGATAAATCTGTGCTTCTCGCTGAATAAAGATGTTGGCTAAAAATCCATAAGCCTGTGCCCAAGCTTCTAACACTTCTTCTGTTACCGCATCGCCCCCTAATTCTTTAAGCGTTGCCAATAAATGGCTGCCGACGATCGCATACTGCTCAGGTTTGATCAGAAATCCCGTATGTTTTTGGGCAATGCGCTCAACCGTTGAACTCAGTACCGCTAAGTTTTCGATATTTTTTGCATAGGCTGCGACGGCATTGAACAGGGCTACAGGCTGACCACCAGAATGTTGGTGCGCCAAATTAAATACATCTTTTAGTTCAGGATTATGTTTGAACATACGTTGATAAAAATGGGTCGTCAGCGCAGGGCCTGCAGATTCGAGTAAGGGAATAGTGCTCTTGATAACTTGGATAGTACGGCTGTCCAACATAGAAAATCCTTAACGTGTAAATATTATGAATGTTTAATGAGTTTAAAGATCTATTTGATTTGGATCAATAGAGATTATCGCTATCCGTGCTATTGATAACGAGGCTGAGTTCATTTGAAGTGTTCAATAAAAGGAGACATTAAATTGAGAAATGATGAAACGGATATTTTATTTCAATGGGTTACAGATGATGTAAATAGAGGGGAGTTTGACTGCAACAGCAAAAATTGTTGCAGTCGTTTTGTGGTTGATTGAGTTAAATTAGAGCTTAAATGCGCTAACTTGATTGCGCATGCTGCTGGCGAGCTTAGTCAAATTAATCACAGATTCACTTAATTCAGCCGCCGAAGCCGTGGAATGCTCAGCAATATCGCTGATGGCAATAATGCTGCGATTAATACTCTCGGCAACGCTACTTTGCTCTTCAGCTGCGGTCGCAATGTGGGTATTCAGCTCGGTGATGCTGTCTACTGAGGTGACAATTTCTTTCAGCGCTTGACCCGCCTGATTGGCTTTATCGTTGGCATCATCTACTTGATTGATACCGATTTCCATGGCGCTGACGGCTTCTTTAACCCCTTGTTGTAGGGTAGCAATCATGGCCTCAATTTCTTGAGTCGATTTTTGGGTGCGTTGCGCTAAGGTTCGCACTTCATCGGCAACGACCGCAAAGCCGCGACCTTGCTCTCCCGCCCGTGCGGCTTCAATGGCGGCATTGAGTGCGAGTAGATTAGTTTGTTCGGCAATGCTCTTAATTACATCGAGTACGCGGCCGATATTTTGACTTTCATTAGATAAGAATCCAATGACCTGCGCCGTTTTTTGAATTTGATCAGAAAGCTGCGACATACTGCTAATCGATTGCATCACAATATTATTGCCGTTGGCGGCATAGGTATCGGCATCTTTGGCTGAATCCGCTGCGGCAGATGCGCTTTGGGCGACTTCGGCTACGGTGGCCGTCATCTCATTCATGGCCGTTGCAGTCTGCTCCGTTTCGGCTTGTTGCTGTTGCATTCGTTTATTGGTGGCTTGGGTGAAGCTACTTAACTCATTTGCCGAACTGTTGACCGTAGTTGCCGCCTCGGCAATGGAATGAAGAATGCCCCGTAAGTGTTCAATCACTTGGGTGAGGCTCGTGGATATTTGGCCTAGCTCATCGTGATTAAAAGTGGTGAATCTGACTGTGAGATCTGAGTCTTGATGGATCCTTTTCAGTTTACCGAGGATGTCATTAATGGGATTCATCACGCTGCGATTGACCCAGAGTCCAATCACAATACTGATGATCATGGCGGCACAGGCTAATGCCACAAAAATAGTGATTGAAGATTGATAAATGGCATTTACACGATCTTTTTCTTCGCCCGCCACGCGGATTTGCAGTGCAATCAGTTCAGATATTTGGTTACTGATAGGATCAATTGCTTGGTACAGCGGCAGGATATTGGCTGAGAGTTGGCTTGAAACATCACCGTTTAATCCTCTTAAGCGCGAAATCAGGGTATCAATCTGTTGATTCGCGGGGGAGAACAGCACTTCGGCTTGTTTTACTAGTCGGGATTCTTCTGAGGTAAGCTCGGTAGATAGGTATTTTTGCCAATGTTGAGTAATAGTCGATTTGGCACTGTCTAGCGCTTCAGCCGCTTGCGAGGCGGTGAAACCACCCGCGTTCGCCTTATTTACCGCATCGATAACATCGACCGCATACTTATCGGCAATAACTTTTAAGTCATCCAGCGGCACCACTCTGTCGTTATAGATGCGTTCAACACCCGACTCAATGTTGCCCATCATATTAATGGCGAGAAAACCAATCGTCAGTAACATTGCAAGGGGGACCAAAATGCCGATAAACATTTTTTGTTTTATTTGTAGACCGTTCATATGGGATAGCCTCAGTGAACTAAAGAGTCCTTTAGGCAGAGCTCGAGCTATCCCTATGATGAGTCTGTAACATTAGGTATAGCAAATCAGCGGAAAGAGGGGAGAGTAACAGAGGATTTATTTTGTTCTAGATACAAAAAAACCTCGCTTAGCGAGGTTTAAATGTTGGTACAGATGAGAGGACTTGAACCTCCACGCCCTTGCGAGCACCAGCACCTGAAGCTGGCGTGTCTACCAATTCCACCACATCTGCATGGCTATCCGAAATTTCATCGAATGAGTAATCTTAAAACCGAAGAAACAATTTTAATGCTTTGTTTCATTCGTTGAACTGCAATTTGGTACAGGTGAGAGGACTTGAACCTCCACGCCCTTGCGAGCACCAGCACCTGAAGCTGGCGTGTCTACCAATTCCACCACACCTGCACTGTACCTATTGCAGTTCTCTAACATTAGTCGCTGAAGCAACCAATTTAAAGATGGTGCCCGAACCCGGAATCGAACCAGGGACACGAGGATTTTCAATCCTCTGCTCTACCGACTGAGCTATTCGGGCGACGGGCGCAATTTAAAGGCTTTTCGGGTTTTGAGTCAATAGATTTTTACTAAATAACGTAAAAAGTGACTCGGTTGGATAAGATTTACACGAAAGTGTCATTTACGCTGCAAGTGGCGAGCTAAAAATACTCAAACTACTATCCACGCTGGGGACTTAGCAATATCTAGTGATGGGTTAACTTGGGTAACAAAGCAAAAAAATGCCCCTATTAAAGGGGCATTCTCGGCTAGTTTGATAAGATTTCATTGTTTGGATAGTTAGCTTGCATTACCATGAGCACGTTTTGCTTCAGCTTGCTCTGACCTAATTCGCCATAAGCTTCTATCATTATCTCTAATGCCCGTTCATTTGAAGAGGTGCCAGGATATGTTTCCATTACAGATTGTGCTCGGATTGCTGCGGCGCTCCATGCATTCATCTTGAGATAATATTCGGCAACTTGGATTGAATATCTTGCTAAGCGATTCTTCAACGCTAACATGCGTTTTTGCGCATCGGCGGCATATTTGCTGTTAGGGTAAGTTTTGATGAGACGATCAAAATCTTTGAAAGCATCTTGAGCATTTTTAGGGTCACGATCGGTTCGGTCGATATTTAGCATATCGTGGAACAAATAGTTGTCGGCTTGCATGTTCACTAAACCGCGCATATAAAACACATAGTCAATATCAGGGTGGGTAGGATTAAGACGGATAAATCTGTCTATGTTCGCAATCCCCGAAGCGACATCGTCCATTTTGTAGTAAGCATAAATCAGGTCTAACTGGACTTGAGTTTTGTGAGGTCCGAAGGGGAAGCGTGAGTCTAACGCCTCCAAAGAACGGACAGCTTTAGAGTAATTGCCAAGTTCCATAGAGGTTCTTGCCTGAGTATAAAGCACATCAGGTGACGTTTTGGCGGCAATATCGTTATCATCAGGGCTGCTGCTACAGGCTGATAACGCTAGTGAAAATAGGACTAAGGTAACGCCTTTGGAAAATTTATACATACTTGAATTCAATTCTTTTTAAGTTGTAGTTAAGAATTTTTCCATTTCACTATAAAATAGAAAACATCCGATTGTAACAGATAGCACACATTTTTTGACCCCTAAATGGGGATACGGTTCCTATGACACAAGAGATTAATCTAAAAAGCGAGATTTCGGCAACACAAACTGGACTGAGATTAGATCAGGCCCTAGCAGAGTTGTTCCCAGATTACTCGCGCACGCGCATCAAGGAATGGATCCTATCTGATGCAGTTCATGTTGACGGCGTTGTCGTTAATAAGCCCCGCGAGAAAGTTTATGAGCTGCAACAGATACTCATAGACGCCACTCTCGAAGAAGAAGTCCATGCCGCGGCGCAGGCCATTGATCTGGATATCGTCTATGAAGATGACGACATTATCGTGATCAACAAGCAAGCTGGATTGGTGGTTCACCCAGGTGCTGGCAATGCCGATGGCACTTTGATGAATGCACTATTGCACCATTGTCCTGATATTGAGCATGTGCCACGTGCGGGTATTGTGCATCGTCTGGACAAAGATACAACAGGTTTGATGGTCGTTGCCAAAACCGTTGAAGCGCAAACGCATTTAGTTGCCGCTTTACAGGCCCGTGAAATCACTCGTGAATACGAAGCGATTGTTATGGGGACTATGACAGGTGGCGGTACTGTGGATGAGCCGATTGGTCGCCATCTTACTAAACGTACTCACATGGCCGTGCTGCACTCAGGTAAACCTGCGGTGACGCATTACCGTGTCGCGGAAAAATTCCGTAACCACACACGTCTGAGATTACGTCTAGAATCTGGCCGTACTCACCAGATCCGTGTGCACATGGAATACATAGGCCACGTGTTAGTGGGCGATCCTGTGTATGGTGGTCGTCCAAAACCGCCTAAAGCGGCGAGCCCAGAGTTTTTCGATATCCTGAAAAACTTCAAGCGCCAAGCGCTGCACGCAGTTCGTCTAGAATTAGCTCACCCAGTGAGTTGTGAAATCATGAGCTGGCAAGCGCCAATTCCTGAAGACATGGTGATTTTGACTAAAGCACTGCGTCAAGACACGGTAGAGCATCCGATCGAGTATCTCTAAGTGTTTGATCACGATTGGCCTGTTCCTGCTAATGTTGGCATCGCTATGACAAATCGTCATGGCGGTGTGAGCGTGCATCCCTATGACAGTTTGAATCTTGGACTGCATGTCGGTGATGCTGAACAGCAGGTGATGGCTAATCGTGAATTACTCTGCAAACAATTAGCGTTAACTGCCAAACCTGTCTGGCTTGAGCAAGTCCATGGTACCCATGTGCTCAATTTAGATACGCTGAGCTTAGCTCAGGCTGCTGATACGCCGATTGCCGATGCCAGTTATAGCCGAACTGCGAGCCAAGTTTGTGCTGTAATGACCGCCGATTGTTTACCTGTATTGCTGTGTAATCAAGCGGGAACCGAAGTGGCAGCGGCCCATGCCGGTTGGCGCGGTTTATGTGATGGCGTGATTGAGGCCACCGCGGCGCAGTTTAGTTCTCCTATGGATGAGTTGATTGCTTACCTCGGCCCGGCCATTGGTCCACAAAAGTTTGAAGTCGGCGTCGAAGTGAAGCACGCATTCTGTGGGTTACATCCACTGGCGGCAGCGTGTTTTATTCCCAGTGGTGACAAGTATCTGGCCGATATTATTGGCTTGGCTAAATTACGCTTGAGTTTACTCGGCATCAAGCATATTTATAGCGCCGATATCTGCACTGTCAGTGACACCGATTACTTCTCTTATCGTCGTGATAAGGTGACGGGGCGCATGGCATCGTTGATCTGGCTTAAGTCTTAAGTTAATTCCCCTATAATTTATATTTATTTCCGCGTTATCCGCTTGAATTTGGCTAAATAGCCCCCATCTTTTAACTAACGAAATGTAATACCAATCCTATTTAGATCTCTCCATTAGCGGTACTGATTTAACGCCACTAAATTGGCAAGATATCTTGTGGATTGGCATACCTCTACTTTGTGAGTTTTAGGAGGCTGTATGCGACTCGATCGTATGACCAATAAATTTCAGCTTGCCATCTCAGATGCCCAGTCTCTCGCACTCGGGCGTGATCATCAGTTTATTGAACCGCTGCATTTGATGATGGCATTGTTGAACCAAGATTCAGGTTCAATCCATCCCTTATTGACCCAAGCTGGCATTCGCGTGAGTGCGCTGCGCTCGCTTTTGAGTCAAGAGCTGGAACGCTTACCTCAAGTCGAAGGTACGGGCGGCGATGTGCAATTATCCCAAGGTTTAATACGTTTATTAAACCTGTGCGATAAATTGGCGCAAAAGCGTAAAGACAAATATATCTCTAGCGAGTTATTTGTATTAGCTGCGTTAGAAGGAGGCGATGCCCTCGCGCAAGCGTTGAAAAAAGCCGGCGCGACCAAAGAGTTGATGGAGCAAACCATTGAACAAATGCGCGGCGGCCAAAAAGTGGATGATCCGAACGCTGAAGATCAACGTCAAGCGTTGAAGAAGTTTACTATCGATCTGACCGAGCGAGCCGAACAAGGCAAGTTAGATCCTGTGATCGGCCGTGACGATGAAATTCGCCGCACGATCCAAGTATTACAACGTCGCAGTAAAAACAACCCCGTCCTTATCGGTGAACCGGGTGTGGGTAAAACTGCAATTGTTGAAGGACTTGCCCAGCGTATCGTTAATGGTGAAGTCCCCGAGGGGATTAAAAATAAGCGCGTCTTATCCCTCGACATGGGCTCATTGATTGCGGGCGCTAAATATCGCGGTGAGTTCGAAGAACGTTTAAAAGCGGTATTGAATGAGTTAGCGCAGGAAGAAGGTCAAGTGATCCTCTTCATCGACGAGCTGCATACTATGGTCGGCGCCGGTAAAGGTGAAGGCGCAATGGATGCGGGTAACATGCTGAAACCTGCGTTAGCGCGTGGTGATTTGCACTGTGTGGGCGCTACCACGCTTGATGAGTATCGTCAGTACATTGAAAAAGATGCGGCGCTTGAACGTCGTTTTCAAAAAGTGCTGGTGGATGAGCCAAGTGTTGAAGACACCATCGCCATTTTGCGTGGCCTGAAAGAACGTTACGAGCTGCATCACTATGTGGAAATTACCGATCCGGCGATTGTGGCGGCGGCGACTATGTCGCACCGTTATGTGTCGGACCGTAAGTTGCCCGATAAAGCGATCGATTTGATCGACGAAGCGGCATCGAGCATCCGCATGCAGATGGACTCAAAACCTGAGTCACTCGACCGGCTTGAACGACGTGCTATCCAGCTCAAACTGGAGGAGCAAGCGTTAGCCAAAGAAAATGATGAGGCGAGCCGTCGCAGGCTTGACCATCTGCAAGAGGAATTACGTGACGTTGAAGCTAAAGCTTCAGAGTTGAACGAAATCTGGCGTACTGAAAAAGCCGCACTAGCGGGAACTCAGCATATTAAAGCCGATCTCGAACAGGCTCGAATGGATTTAGAAGTGGCGCGTCGTGCGGGTGATTTAACTCGGATGTCTGAGTTGCAATACGGTCGTATTCCTGAGCTTGAAAAACAGCTCGATTTGGCATCGCAAGCCGAAATGCAGGACATGACGTTATTGCGTAACAAGGTCACTGAGTTCGAAATCGCCGAAGTCTTGTCGAAAGCGACGGGAATTCCCGTATCGAAAATGCTTGAAGGCGAGCGCGAAAAATTACTGCAAATGGAAGTGGCGCTGCACGAGCGGGTGATAGGCCAAAACGAAGCCGTCGATGCGGTCGCGAATGCGATTCGTCGTAGCCGCGCGGGTCTGGCGGATCCAAATCGCCCGATTGGCTCGTTCCTGTTCTTAGGCCCAACGGGTGTGGGTAAAACTGAGCTGTGTAAATCACTGGCGAGGTTCTTATTCGATACCGAGTCGGCCTTAGTGCGCATTGATATGTCTGAGTTTATGGAGAAACACTCAGTATCGCGTTTAGTGGGTGCGCCTCCTGGATACGTGGGTTATGAAGAGGGCGGTTACTTAACGGAAGCCGTTCGTCGTAAACCGTATTCGGTGATATTGCTCGACGAAGTCGAGAAAGCGCATCCCGATGTGTTTAACATCTTACTGCAAGTGCTTGATGATGGACGCTTAACCGATGGTCAAGGTCGTACTGTAGATTTTAGAAATACAGTGATCATCATGACCTCGAACTTAGGCTCTGACATTATCCAAGAAGGATTTGGTCAAGTGACCTATGCAGAGATGAAAGCGGCGGTAATGAATGTGGTCACTCACAGTTTCAGACCCGAGTTTTTAAACCGTATCGATGAATCTGTGGTGTTCCATCCATTGGATGCTGCCAATATCAAGCGTATTGCTTCGATACAGATTGCTTCCTTACGCCAACGTTTGGCGGAAAAGGACTATACATTGGAAATCACCGACGACGCATTATCACTGATTGCGGAAATTGGTTTCGATCCTGTGTATGGCGCAAGACCGTTGAAACGGGCATTGCAGCAAGAAGTCGAAAACCCGCTGGCGCAGAAATTACTGCGTGGCGACTTGTTACCAGGTAAACCGATCAAGGTCAGCTGTGCGGGTGGCGAGTTAGTGTTCGAGCAATAACCAGTCGCTAGTCACTTAGTGTGTTGTTTGAATGCGATACGTTAACAGCAAGCTTGAAGTTGGATAGGTTGAAATGGGCGAACTGAAATAAGCGTTCTTGAATGAACGAGCTTGAAATAAACTATCTTGCAATAAGAGATAGCGCTTTCTTAGTCAGTATCGCTCCCGCTTCAAGTACTAAAACGAAAGGAGCCGAGTTTTTAACTCGGCTCCTTTTTTATTGCATCAGCTTAATCGCTCTTCATTAATGGCTACTTCTTATCACAGAAGAGTTTGATTCTTTCCTGTTGCTGGGCAATCGAGGCTTGGCGGTCTTCCTCTGTCATAGCGACAGATTCACCCGAATCGGAAGTTTGGCGGATAAGCTTAGTGTGCGTCGTGAGAATATCTAAATTGTGTTTAGCACTCTCACAAATGGATTGAGCCTGTTTAGCATCTTTCTCTTTGATCAGCGCCGCTGACTTTTCTAATTCATTGGCTTCAGAAGTGGCTTCCGCTTTCTTTACCGGTGCGATAAAACCCACTTTCGCCTGCTCTAAATCTTCACTGTAGAGCTTTTCTGCTTTGATGTTTTCTTGTTCTACCTAGGAATTTCCTCTTGGAAGCCTTGGTATAG